>JADDQH010000047.1 GCA_016781485.1 Chloroflexota bacterium
GCGGCCCGGGCCCCGGCCGACCTTGTGGCGCGCCAGGGCGCGCCCTGTTCGCGCCGCGCCGCTTCGACCGAGTCGGCCGACGGGGACGCCTCGAGATCGGTCGAACCGACGCCAGCGGTGGGAGTGGCACCCCGTGCCGGGCTGGGGACGCCGGAGATACCCTCGTCGGCGAGGCTACCTCCACCGCCCATCAGCGCCGCCTCGGACTCGACGACGGAGGAGTGTGCCGGCAAGCCGGCGGCGAGTGCCAGGGCGCGAACCCCAGCTTCACCGCTGACGATCGCAAGCCTCCGCCGCAACTCCCGGGCTTCCCGCGCGAGCAACCGGAAGTTGATCCGGCTCGTTCCGATCCGCGACGCTGGAGGAAGCGCGATGACGACTTCCCGCGCCTGGACGCCACGCAGCCGTGCTACGGCGGTCGTGATCTCGTCGTCCGCCTCGAGGTACAGCACGGTGGGAGGCATCGCCGGAGTCTGCCTCACACTTTCATCCCTCGCAGAACGCGTCGAAGCGCCGCGTCGAGCGGTCCGTCCTTCGCCGCCATCTCGATCGCCTGGTAGGCAAGGCCGAGCGGCGTCACGTCCTGCTGGTCCACCAGGAGCCGTGTGGAGTCCCGGATCCCCGTGACCTCCGACGGCTCGATGAGCTCGACCTGGGGCGGCCGCGAGAACGGCAGCTGTCGATAGAACTGGGGGTCGGAGAGCGCACGGAGGATCTGCGGCAACCGCGATCCGCCGCCGCACACGTAGACGCGCCCGGGCAGCAGGTCGCCGCGCGCGAACTCCTCGAGCACGAGCTCGACTCCCGCCGCCCACACAGCGACGTCCTCCGCGATGATCGCCTCCACGTCCTCCGCCCGGTCGACCTCCAGCCCGCGCGCGAAGTCGATCTTCAACTCTTCCGCCCGCTGGAATGGCAACTCGAGCCGATCGGCGAGGGACTTGGTGAACGCGCGGCCGCCGAGCGCGAACATGCGCGTGCCCTCGATGCCGCCCTGGCGGACGAGGGCGACGTCCGTCGTGCCGCCTCCGATATCGATGAACAACGCCCCGGACTGCTGGACCTGGTCACCGCCGAGGCACCGAGCCACGGCATACGGCTCGGCGACGATCGCGAGCAGCTCGAGATCGAGCTGCGTCGCGACGCTCTGGAGCGCGCCGAGGTGGACGAGCGGGGCGAAGGCGTTGAAGATCCCGATCCGGACGTGGCGTCCCTGGAACCCGACCGGATTCGTCACGGGGTACCCGTCGATGGAGCTGCTGGTGACCGCCGCGTGGACGAGCCGGATGTCGACGCTCGGGAGCCCCGTCTCCCACGTGATCGCTCGCTCCGCCTCGCGCAAGGCCTCCCGCTGCACGACGTCCATCAACCGCTGGAGCTCGATCTCGGTGATCGGCTGATCGGGTCGCTTGCGCTCCTGGCTGTGCGTGGTCGTGAAGCCCTTCACGAGCTCGCCGGCGATGCCGACCACGACCTGGGTCGGGCGGAAGCCGGCCATCTCCTCGGCTTCCTGCAGCGCTACCGAGCAGTTGTTCACGACCGCCGAGATGTCCGCGACGGTGCCCGACTGCATGTGCGCGAGCCCTTGTCGCTGGCGACCGACCCCCCGGACGACCCCCTGCGCGCGCTGCTGGTCGATCTCGAGCACGAGTCCCTTCGCGAACTCGGTCCCGATGTCGAGGGCGGTACAGGCGGCGAGGGCGTCGTTCCCGTCCCGCTGCAGGAAGCGACGCCAGAACGCCATCGATTCAGCCGTTCCCGGCGCCTGCGCTAGCGTCGTCGGCGCCCAGCCCGCCGTCGTCCCCCAGGACCTCGCCGAGTGCGCTCCTGATCGCCTCGATGGCGCTCGGGATCCTGTCGCGTCGACGCCCTCGAGCCTGTGCCATCTCGGGCCGCCCCCCTCCCCTGCCCTCGAGGACCGGTGCGCCGGCCTGCACGAGCTGCCCCGCCGAGACGCCGCGCGTGACCAGGTCCGGGCTCACGGTGACGAACAGCTGCGGCTCGTCGGCGTCGAGCGCCAGCGCGATGACGCCCTCCCCGAGCGAGCCGCGGACCTCCTTCGCGTACGCCTTCAGCTCTTCCATCGAATCGAACGGCGCCGCGTAGCCGAGGAAACGCGTGCCGTCGACGGATTCCGCCTGCCGCGCGAGCTCTCCCGGCCGCGGCTGGCCGCCGCTCCCGCCTTCTCGGAGCCGTCGCTCCAGTTGCCTGACGCGCGCCTGAAGCTCGGCGACTCGCTCAGGGACCGAGCTGACGCTCTGTGCGCCGACGGCCTCCGCAACGCGTTCGAGGATCGCGGATCGCTCTTGCAGCAGGGCGTCGGCCACGTCACCGGTGACCGCCTCGATGCGCCGCATGCCGGACCCGATGGACCGCTCACCGATGATGGTGAACGACCCGATCTGCCCGGTCGCTCGGCAATGCGTGCCACCGCACAGCTCCCGGCTGTAGCCGTCGACGAACACGACGCGCACCCGTTCGCCGTACTTCTCGTCAAAGAACGCATCCGCGCCCTGCGCGATCGCCTCGCCCATGGTCATGTATCGAGGCATCACCGGCTTGTCGTCACGCACGACCGCCCGGACCTCGGCCTCGATCGCCCGCCGCTCATCGTCGGTGAGCGGTCGGTCGAACGGAAAGTCGAAGCGGAGATAGTCGGGAGTCACGAGCGAGCCCGCCTGCCGTGCCTTGTCGCCGACCACGTTCCGGAGCGCGCGGTGGAGCAGATGGGTTCCCGTGTGATTCCGCATCGTCCGCGCGCGCCGCTCGGGGTCCACTTCGGCGAGCACCTGCTGGCCGATCTTCACGGTCCCCTGCAGCTGCCCTCGGTGGACGACGATCCCGGGCACGGGCCGCTGCGTATCGCGCACGACGAAGATCGGGTCCGCCGCCTCCTGCACGTCCAGCGCCCTGATGACCCCCTGGTCGCCGACCTGGCCGCCTCCCTCGGCGTAGAAGGGCGTCTGGTCGAGCACGATCTCCGCCTCGCCCACGCCCGAGAGTTCCTCGTAGTCGACGCCGCTCCGAAAGATCGCGGTCACCCGACCAACGGCACTCGTCGTCTCGTACCCGAGGAACTTCGACTCGCCTCGCGCCAGTGCTCCCTGGTAGAGGGCCTGCTGCTGGGCGAGCCTGCTCAGCTCCCCCTTCGTGCCCGCACGCGATCGAGCCCGCTGCTCGGCCAGCGCCTCCTCGAAGCCCGCCCGATCGACTGCCACCCCGCGTTCCGCCGCCAGCTCCACCGTCAGGTCGAGCGGGAAGCCGTACGTGTCCTGGAGCTTGAAGGCGACGGCGCCATCGAGCTCGGGCGCATCCGCCGGAAGCTCCTCGGGTCGTCGACCGACCTTCCGCTCGGCATCCGGCGCGACCCGCGCGAGGGCCGACTCGAGGTGGACGGTCCCCGCACCGAGCGTCCGGGCGAACTGCTCCTCCTCCCGGCGGATCACTTCCAGGATCCCGTCGCGGGCGTCACGCAGGTACGGGTAGGCGTCCGACATCACGTCGATCACCACGCTCGCCGTCTCAGCCAGGAACGGCTCCTCCCGCCCGAGCAGCCTCCCGTGGCGGACGGCGCGTCGGAGGATCCGCCGAAGGACGTACCCCCGCCCTTCGTTGGAGGGAAGAACGCCGTCGGCAACAAGGAACGTGATCGCGCGTGAGTGGTCGGCGATGACCTGATAGCTGAACCGCTCCGACTCGAAGGCGTCCGGATCATGGCCCAGGAGTTCCCGCATGCGCGCGTGCAGCGGGGTGAAGAGGTCCGTGTCGTAGTTCGTCGGGACCTGCTGGAGCACGGAAGCGAGCCGCTCGAGACCCATGCCTGTGTCGACCGACTTGAACGGGAGCGGGACCCGGGGGCCGTTCGGCTGCTGGTCCGACTCCATGAACACGAGGTTCCAGATCTCGAGCCACCTCGGGCAGTGCTCCGAATGGTCCGGTACGCAGTGCGGTCCCTCCGAGAGATGCGCGCCGCGGTCGAAGTGGATCTCGCTGCAGGGGCCGCATGGTCCCGTGTCCGCCATGCGCCAGAAGTTCTTGTCGTCGCCGCGGTCGGCGTCGCCCCACCTGGCCATCCGCTCCGGCGGCAACCCGATGTCGTCGCGCCAGACGGCGAACGCCTCGTCGTCGTACGTGTAGGTCGTCGCCGCGAGTCGCTCGCCGGGGATCCCGTAGACCTGCGTCAGCAGCTCCCACGCCCAGTGGATCGCCTCGCGCTTGAAGTAGTCACCGAAGCTCCAGTTGCCCAGCATCTCGAACAGGGTGTGATGGCGGGGCGTGCGGCCGACCTCCTCGAAGTCGTTGTGCTTCCCGGCGACACGAAGCACGCGCTGGTAGTCGACGGCGCGCTTGTAGGAGCGCTTCTCCACGCCGCGCAGCACGTCCTTGAACTGCACCATGCCGCTGTTCGTGAACAGCAGGGTCTGGTCGCCGGCCGGCACCAGACTTGCGCTGGGCACCGCTTCGTGGCCGCGCGCGACGAAGAAGTCGACGAACTTCTGACGAATCTCCGCGGCCGGCAGGTAACGGATCCGCTCGTCCCTGGTAGTCGTGGATAGAGTGTCGGGCATCGAAGTCACAGTACCAAAAGGGCGCGCCCGGCTACGGTCGGACGGCTCCGATCAGCCGCGGGGCTCGCGGTCAGGCGCGACTCGCTGCCGGAGTCGGTCGGCCCCCTGCGCGAGTCCGTGGGCGACCGAGTGTGCGGTCTTCCGCGCGCCTTCCACCGCGCCCTCGACGACGTCGACGGGCGCACGTACCGTTTCCTGCACCGCATCGAGCGTCGAGCGAAGCGCGACGAGGGTCACCTCGGTCTCCTGCATCAACGCATCCGCGCGTCGGAGGCGGGGTTCGAGCTCGCGGGTGAGCGTCTCGAGGTTCCCGGAAACGCCGCGGAGCTGCCGGACGGTGGGCGCAAGGTCCGGCTCGAGCACCGCGAGCAGCCCGTCCGTCCGTGAGGTGAGGGACCGGACGTCACGGACGAGTCGCGCGATCGAGACCGCCACGATGAGGAGCGCGAAGGCGACCAGCACGACGGCCCCCGCGACGATCGCCCACAGCAGCTCGAGCGTCACGTCCGGCTAGACACTTCGCTCGCCGGACGGCGCGAGCATCCAGGCAACGGTCACCACGAGCAGTCCGATCCAGGCGACGATCGAAGCGGAAACGAGGCCGAAGTCACCGATCCGGACAGGATCCGCGAGTCGCGCTCCCAACGCCTGACCGGCGAACGCGCCGAGCACGGCCGCGACGAGGAGCACGGGCACCCGCGACACCGAGGAACCTCTGATCAGCACGTACAGCGCGGCGTGGAACGACCCGACGACGAGCGACAGCACGGGGGCGGGCCCGATCTCAGGCAGCGGAGATCCACCCTCCACCGATGACCTCGTCGCCGCGGTAGAACACCGCTGCCTGTCCCGGGGCCGGCGCCCACACCGGCCGGTCCACCTCGACCGACCACCGCCCTCCCCGATCCGGCTGGTCGGACGAGGCGCGACGGATCAGCGCGCGGATCGGCTCGGCGCGGTGCCGGATACGCACCGCTGCCTCGAACCGGTCCTGCGCGGGTGGACCGCCGGCGATGAACGAACCTCCCTGAATCGAGAAGCTCGATCGCTGGAGATCTTCCCGGCGGCCGAGTCGGACGATGTTCGCGACGGGGTCGATCGAGCGGACATACCTCGGCTCGCCGAGCGCGACACCCAGACCCTGACGCTGCCCCACGGTATACGCCGCGGCACCACGGTGCGCACCCACCTCCCGTCCGTCCGAGTCGACCAGCGGGCCCGGCGTCTCCTGCCAGCCCGCACGATCGCGGAGGGCGTCGCGATAGTCCCCCCCGGGTACGAAGCAGATCTCCTGGCTTTCCGGCTTGTCTGCGGTCCCCAGCCCGTAGCGTCTCGCGATGTCTCGGACCTGGTGCTTCGTCAGCTCGCCCAGAGGGAAGCGGGTGCGGGCCAACTGGTCCTGACGCAGCCCGTAGAGGAAGTAGCTCTGGTCCTTGTCGTCGTCGCGTCCCATCAGCAGACGGTAGCGGCGCACGTTCGGTGTCGGCGTCTCTTCCTGGACGTCCACCCGCGCGTAGTGGCCGGTCGCGACCGCGTCGCACTCATAGAGTCGCCGCGCGCGCCCGAGCAGCGCTCCGAATTTGACGTATGTGTTGCAGTCGACGCAGGGGCTCGGAGTCTCACCCGCCAGGTAGCTCTGGAGGAACGGGTCGAGGACACCCGCGGCGAACTCCCGCTCAAGGTTCATGACATAGAACGGGACGTCCAGCTGCGCGGCCACGCGGCGAGCGTCGTCCGCGGCGTCGAGCGAGCAGCAGCTCTTCTTGAACTCGCTGTAGGTGTCCGCGACGTCGTGGAGACGCATCCAGACACCCACGACATCCACGCCCTGCTCCTTGAGGAGCGCTGCCGCGACCGACGAGTCGACGCCCCCGGACATGGCGACCAGAACGCGCTCCGTCACCCGTGCCCCCCGGCAACCACGTCCTCGAGCGAGTGGTACGCCGTCCCGACGATGTGGAAGACGCCGACGACCCAGCCGAGCGTGAGGAGGGGGATCAACGGCGAAGCGGATATCGGTGCCAGCGCCGGCAGGAGCGTGGACGCGACCGCCCAGACGATGCCGCCACCCGCGACCGCGCCCATGCCCGTGACGGGCGCGAGCCGCGCGTCGTCGGACCGATAGCCGAGGTACGCCGGGACTCCGACGAGCACCGGCAACGCGAACGGCCCAGCGATCTGCCCCGCCCCGAGCTGGAGGGCGGACACGATCGCGACGGCGGCCGCGGCACTGGATGCGGCAGCGACCGCTGCGAGAACGGCGGCAGACCTCAGGACAGGGTTGGTTCTCATGAGGGGACCTGCTGGCCGAGCGGGTCGGCCGCGACGGCCGCGGCGCCGACACGCATCCGGACGAGCACTTCGGGGACGACCTGCGCGACCCGGTCGACCTCCTCCTCGGTCGTCGTCCGGCCGAGAGTCATCCGGACCGCGCCGAGCGCCTCCTCCGCGGGATAGCCCATCGCGGTCAGGACGTGCGAGGGTTCCGCGGACCCCGTCGTACAGGCGGAGCCCGTGGAGCACGCGATCCCCTCGAGGTCGAGCGCGAACGAAACCGATGCGCCATCCGACTCGCGCGCGATGACCGACAGATGGCCCGGCAGGCGGTCGCGAGGATGCCCGGTGAGCTCGACGCCGGGCACCACGAGGACGGCATCGCGGAGCCGGTCGCGGAGCGCGGCGACCCGCGGCACCACCCCTTCCCGCTCGCGGCAGCTGAGCTCGTACGCGACGGCGAGCCCAACGGCCCCCGCGACGTTCTCGGTGCCGGCGCGCCGATATCGCTCCTGGGAACCTCCCTGCTGCTGCGGCAGGAGCGTCGTGCCATGCCGGATGAACAGCGCGCCGATCCCCTTCGGCCCTTCGAACTTGTGCGCGCTGAGCGAAAGCAGGTCGACGTCGAGCGCGCGGACGTCGATGCCGACGTAGGGGGCCGCCTGCACGGCGTCGACGTGGACGAGGACGCCCCTCTGGTGCCGGACCCGCTCGATCACCTCGCGCACCGGCTGGACCGTCCCGACCTCGTTGTTCGCGAGCATCAGGCTCACGAGGATCGTCCGGTCATTCATCGCCGACGCGATCTGGTCCGGGTCCACGCGACCGTACCGGTCGACCGGGACGACGCTCACCTCGAAGCCGAACTTCTCGAGGTGACTCACCGTGTGGAGCGTCGCGTGATGCTCGATCGCGCTCGTGATGACGTGGTTGCCCTGCGCCTTGCCCGCCCACGCCGCGCCCTTGATGGCGAGGTTGCTGGCCTCCGTGCCGCCGCTCGTGAACACGATCTCACGCGCTTGCGCGTTCAGCTCGTGGGCGACCTTCTCGTGCGCCTCGTCGAGCGCCGCGCGCGCTCTCCGCCCCACGGCGTGCGCGGACGACGGATTGCCGAAGACGTCGGTTAGGAACGGCAGCATCGCGCCGAGGACCTCACGCCGGAGCGGCGTGGTCGCGGCGTGGTCGAGGTAGATCGTCACGCGCCGGATTGTACGCGCGGCCCTCGGCTCTCCATCGCCTCGATCGCCCATCTCGCATGCCTCCGAACGACGGGATCGGGGGACGCGAGCCGCGCGTGCAGCTCCGCTCGAAGCCGGTCCGTGCTGAGCGAGCGCGCGAGGCGGCAGTAGTCGCGGAATTCGCGCGGCGTCTCGGGTCCGTCCACCGCTCGCACGATGACGTCCTCAAGACGCCTCCGGTGCTCGTCCGAGAGCTCGGCGCGCTTCAGTCGCCGAAGGATCTCGGCCCTGACGTAGCCCGACCGGAACGTCCACAGATCGGCCTCGAGGAAGGACAGGGCGGCCGAGAGCACACCGGCGTCCCCCCTTCGGAGACGGTCCAGAGCCTCTAGGAACGCGTCGGGATACATCTGTCGCAGCATCTCGTGGAACCAGGCCGCGGCCGCTTCCCCCCGCTGTCGCCCCTCCGGTTCAGGGTCGAAGCGCCACGCGGGAGGGATTGCCTCGTTCGCGCGCCGGAGCGCGTTTGCTCTTCGCAGCCACTCCTCTCGCGTCCCTGGGATAGCGACGGGGTCCGCGGCGCGATCCGCGACGAGGTCAGGCTGAAGAAGGAGATGAAGCTCGACCGCAGCGCGTTGCCACTGGAGCCATGCGTCATCACCCGTTTCGCGGACCGCGTGAAGCCGAGTTCGCGCCTCCTGGATCCGTCTCGCTCGCCCGTGCGTTCGGGGCCGCTTTCGGGCCTCCGGCTTCCCGGGCGACCGTCGACCCCCGCCCGCAGTCATCCACGCGCCGCGGTAAGGGCCTCGCGTTCTGCGGCTCGTCGCAGGTCGTACTCGCGGCCGGCCTCGCGGCGGCGATCGTGCTGGCTGAGCAGCCTCTTGCGGAGGCGGATCGAGCCCGGAGTCACCTCGACCAGCTCGTCGGCGGCGATGAACTCGATCGCCGACTCGAGCGTCAGTGGGGGCGGCGGGGTGAGACGCAGGGCATCGTCGTGTGCGTGTGTCCGCATGTTCGTCAGTTTCTTCTCGCGCGTCGGGTTGACGTCCATGTCGCCGGCGCGCGTGTTCTCGCCGACGATCATCCCCTCGTAGACCTCGACGCCGGCGCCGATGAACAGCTCCGCGCGCTCCTGCAGGTTGAACAGCGCGTAGGCGTTCGACACGCCCGCGCGGTCGCTGACGAGGACGCCGCTCGTCCGGTGCGCGACCTCCCCTGCCCACGGCCCGTAGCCCTCGCCAATCTGGTGGAGCAACGCCGTGCCGCGGGTCTCCGTCAGCAGCTGCCCCCGGTATCCGACGAGTCCCCGTGTCGGGATGATGAACTCCATCCGGACGCGTCCATCCGCGTCCGTCGTCATCTGCTCGAGGCGGGCGCGCCGGGCCGCCAGCGACTGGCTCACCGTTCCGATGAACTCGGGCGGGATATCGACCGTGATCCGCTCGTACGGCTCGTGGACCTCGCCGCCGACCGTCCGCATCAGCACCTCGGGGCGCGACACCTGGAGCTCGTAGCCCTCGCGGCGCATCTGCTCGATGAGGACCGCGAGTTGGAGCTCGCCGCGGCCGCGGACCTCGAACGTCTCGGGCGAGTCGGTCGGCAGCACCTCGATCGAGACGTTGCCGAGCACCTCGCGGTCGAGCCGCGCCTTGAGCTGACGGCTCGTGAGGTATCGCCCCTCGCGGCCCGACAACGGCGAGGTGTTGACGCCGAAGGTCATCCGCAGCGTCGGCTCGTCGACCTCCAGCCGCGGTAGTGGTCGGGGATCGGAGGGGTCAGTGAGCGTATCGCCGATCGTCACCTCGGGCAGTCCCGCGACGGCGACGATCTCACCCGCGCCGGCCTCGGCCACCTCGACGCGTTCGATCCCTCGCGCCGTGGTGAGGCTGGTGACCGATCCGTTCAGGGTCACGATCCGGCCCGGCTCCACGGACCCGTCCGTCGAGTCCGCCTCCTCTCGCACGATCGTGATCCGCTGGCCGAGCCGGATGGACCCGTTCCAGATCCGTCCCACCGCCATCCGCCCGACATAGTCGTTCGCCGACAGGTTCGTCACCAGCAGCTGGAGCGGATGGCCGGGCTGGTGGGTCGGCGCCGGCGTCACCTCGACGAGCAGATCGAGCAGCGGCCGCAGATCCGTCCCCGGGTGACCAAGGTCCGTCGTCGCCGTGCCCGCCTTCGCATTCGTGTAGACGACCGGGAAGTCGATCTGGTGGGCATCGGCGCCGAGGTCGATGAACAGCTCGTAGATGGCGTCGAGCACCTCCGCGGGGCGCGCGTCCGCACGGTCGATCTTGTTCACGGCCACGACGACCGGGAGCTTGCGCGCGAGCGCCTTGCTCAGGACGTACCGGGTCTGGGGGAGCGGGCCCTCGGCGGCGTCGACGAGCAGGAGGATCGAGTCGACCATCAGCAGGCTGCGCTCGACCTCGCCGCCGAAGTCCGCGTGCCCCGGTGTGTCCACGATGTTCAGCCGGACATCCCCGTACTCGACGGTCGTCTGCTTCGCGAGGATGGTGATGCCCTTCTCGCGCTCCAGGTCCATCGAATCCATCACCCGCTCGACGACGGTCTGGTTGGCTCGGAACGTCCCCGTCTGGCGGAGCATCGCGTCCACGAGCGTCGTCTTGCCGTGGTCGACGTGCGCGACGATGGCGACGTTTCGGATGCCCGCGGCCGTCGCGGCAGGGGTGACGAAGTTCGAGGCAGGCGCGTTCGAGCGCGCGTCTTCGGTCATGGGGTCCAAGATTGTCCCACACCTCTTCGCGCCTTCCGATCGCGGCGTCGCCGGTCGACTTGTGCCCTCGCGCGAGGTCCGCTCGCTCGTGCCCCTATCGCTCGCGCTTCGGCAGCTCGAACCGAAGCCCGAGCTCGGCAAGCTGGCGTGGATCGACGGGCGACGGCGCCCCGAGCATGAGGTCCGCGCCCGACTGCGTCTTGGGGAACGCCATCACCTCGCGGATGTTCGTCTGGAACGTGAGGAGCGCCGCCCAGCGGTCGATGCCGAGGGCGATGCCGCCGTGTGGAGGCGCCCCGTACTCGAACGCGTCGAGGAGCCCCCCGAACTTGTCGCGCATCCCTTCCAGCGAGTGGCCCATCAGCGCGAAGGATCGCTCGAGCAGGTCCCGCTGGTGGATCCGGACGGACCCGCCGCCGAGCTCCCAGCCATTCAAGACTAGGTCGTACTGCATCGCGCGGGCCCGGCCGGCAGGGTCCGAGCGGTCGGGGCGGGTCGGATCACCAGAGGCGGTGACCAGTAGCTCCTCGTCCTCCGGCACCACCCCGCTGAACGGGTTGTGCGTGGCATCCCAGCGGCCCGCCGCCTCGTCCCACTGGTACATCGGGAAGCGGTGTACCCAGCAGTAGGCAAGGACGGTCGCGTCGCCGAGTCCGAGTCGAGCGGCGACTTCCACGCGGAGTCGCCCGAGCACCTCCTGCGCGACCACGTCACGGTCGGCGACGACGAGCACGAGGTCCCCGGGTGATCCTCCGGCCGCCGCGACCAGCCGCCGAGCCCGGTCCTCCCCGAGGAACTTCCCGACCGGCGAGCGGACCGACCCGTCCTGCTCCACGGCTAGCCAGACGAGGCCCTTCGCACCGAACCGCTTCGCGAACGCCGTCAGCTCGTCGATCTCACTGCGCGAGGCACCGCCCATCCCGAGTGCGGCCAACCCGAACACGCGGCCGCCGCCCGCGAGCGTCTCGTCGAACACCCGGAACCCGGAGCCCTCGACCACGCCCCCCAGGTCGCGCAGCTCGAGCCCGTACCGGATGTCGGGCTTGTCCGTTCCGTAGCGGTCGAGCGCGTCGCGGTAGGTGAATCGCGGGAACGGCATCTCCTGGAACAGCCGCGCCGGCGCGACCCGGCGACTGACCTCGATCGCCATCTGCTCCACGAACGCCATCACGTCGCCTTCCGAGACGAAGCTCATCTCGAGATCGAGCTGCGTGAACTCCGGCTGACGGTCGCCGCGCAGGTCCTCGTCGCGCATGCAGCGGGCGATCTGGAAGTAGCGGTCGATCCCGCTCACCATCAGCAGCTGCTTGAGCTGCTGCGGGCTCTGCGGAAGCGCGTATACATTCCCTGGCTGGAGCCGCGAGGGCACGATGAAGTCGCGCGCCCCCTCGGGCGTCGACTTGATGAGCATCGGGGTCTCGATCTCCACGAACCCGTGCGCGTGGTGGACGTCGCGGATCGCCTGGACGAGCCGCGACCGGGCGAAGAGCCGTCGCTGCATCGGCTCGCGCCGGATATCGAGGTACCGGTGCCGCAGCCGCAGCTCCTCCGCGATCTCGGCATCGGGATCGTTGATGGGGAACGGCGGGTTCCTGGCCGTCGAGAGGACGTCGATCCGCGCCGCGCGGAGCTCGACCTGCCCGGTGGGGAGGCTGGCGTTCTCCGTGCCGGGGAGGCGGGTCGTGAGGGTCCCCTGCGCTTGGACCACGAACTCGTTGCGAACCGTCGACGCCACGGTGTGCGCGTCGGGTGATTCGGACACGTCGACAACGACCTGCGTGACGCCGTACCGGTCCCGGACGTCAAGGAAGATCAGGTTCCCGAGGTCACGGCGCCGGTTGACCCAGCCCGACAGCTTGACCGGACGCCCCGCGTACTCGGGCCGCGCATCACCACAGGTCAGGTCGCGGAACGACGTCTGCACGGGCCCCGACGCGGTCCGGATCGCGGCCGCAGACGTGTGCTGACGCACGGCTGCCACCTCGGGCGGGTCAGGAGTGGAGTCAGCGGCAGGCGTGGTCTGCGAGGGCTCTACGGACGTATCCATGGGTCGCACGAATGGTAGTCCACGGTGATGTCCGAACTCCTTCGTCGAACTCGGGCCGGAACAGCGAGTCGAGAGGTGCCCGGCAAAAGAAAAGGGGACGGCCGTCGCCGTCCCCTTGTTCGGTGCCGGGTGGCGTCAGGCGCTGCCGCCCCCGCTGCTCATGGACTCCTCGGCGCGATCGATGACGGTCTCGACCTGCTGCTGCGCCTTTTCGATCGCCGCATCCCTGGGTCGTCCGTACATCTCCTGCTCCTTGCGCGTCGTAGGGAGCGCGAGTGCCGCGGTGGCACCGACGGCGACGGCCACGAGACCCGCGCCGAGCGGGTTCTCCTGTACCACGCGCTGGATCTGCCCCGGCGCGCGCGACGCTGCCTGCTGCGCCGTCCCGATCACGTTGCCAGCCGTCTGCTGCGCCGTCCCGATCACGTTGCCAGCCGTCTGCTGGGCCGTGCCGATCACGTTACCGGCCGTCTGCTGCGCGGTCCCGACCACGTTGCCAGCTGTCTGTTGCGCCGTCCCGACCACGTTGCCCGCGGTCTGCTGGGCCGTCCCGACGACGTTCCCCGCGGTCTCCTGCGCTCGGCCGACCGCGCTGCCGGCCGTCTGCTGGAACCCGCCACCGCCGCCGCCACCGCCGCCGCTATAGGTGGTCCCGTAGGCCTGGTCGTATTCACCGGCATAGCCGCCGCCATACGCGCGGTAGCCCACCTGGCGCTGCGACCGGCCGCCCCCGCCGCCGCGGTTCGCCGCCTGCCAGAGCATGAACAGGCCGATCCCGGTCATCGCGGCGGGGATCGGGTTCGAACGGATCGTCTCGACGATCCCGCCCGTCGCGTCCTGCGCGGTCTCGGTCGCGCTCTGAACCATGTTCTCCACCCTTCCGACCGTTGCGTCCCTGACGCTCTGCTTCGCGTTGTCCATCATCGCCTGCGGCTCGAGCCGCGCTCCGATCGCTTCGATCGTTTCGCTCATCTCGCCGCGCGTGACCTCGATGTCGGCGACGATCGCCTCGGCGACGACCTCGGTCTCCGTGTCCTCGCCGGTCGCGCCACCGTCGCCGACGGTCGTGCCGTCCGCATCGGAGAAGTCGTCCCCGGTCCGGAACTGGTAGTCCTCCCTGGATTCGCTCACTTCGTCCTCCCGCGGACCACTTCCGCGTCCTCCTTCAGGGTTTCGATCGTCCGGCGCGGCGTCACATCCTGCGAGCGCAGTGCCTGAAGCCCGCGCTGGACGAGGACGTAGCCGATGACAGCCAAGGCCACACCGACGATCAGCGCGCTGATCCAGACGGGGAGCCCAAGCGTCGCCAGCAGGAAGATCGCTGCATAGACCAGCGCCATGAGTCCGAGGAAGATGACCACGCCGCCTACGGCCAGCAGGGCCGCATTTCGCGCCGCTCGGGTGACTGACGCCGTCGTTTCCGTTCGCGCGAGCTCGACCTCCTGGCGGACCAGGGTGGTCATCTGGCGGGACAGCTCGCCGAACAATTCGCCCAGCGAGCGGTCGTCGTTACGGTCTTGCATCCGAGACTCCCGTCTCGAGCCCTGACTCCCTCCAGGTGCCGGCCTCGGTCGCGGGATAGCCGACGCTCACGCGCACTTCTCGGCCCCCGCCACCGCTCTCCGGCGGACTGCTCTTGAGGAAGCGAGCCACGAACCAACCGGCTGCAAGGGCGCCCCCGAGGAAGATCGCGGGCTGGCGGCGCGCGAAATCCTCGGCGTCACGGAGCAGCTGGTTCGCATCCCTGCCCCGAAGATAGCCCGCTGCGCGCTCGACCTGTTCGGCCGCCTGGTCGGCCACGTTCCCGATCGGAGCCTGGTCCCGCTCGCGCAGCGTCTGTCCCGTCTGCCGGACAGCGTTCGCGACCTGCTCGAGTGTCTGCGTGGCCTGACCGACTGCCTGGTCGACACGCGTCGTGACCTGCGTCCCGGTCGTTTGTCGGGCGCGCTCGGCTACGGACGTCGCCGCCTCCTGCAGCCTGTCACCGCTCTGACCACCCGTCTCCGTCGTGGCGACGTACGTGCCGGTGCCGACATACGCATCCGTGCCGTAGTCGGGCGCGCCAGTGCCGAGCCCGCCACCTGCCGTACCCGCGCCCGTGCCGAGGTCGCTCCCTGTGCCGGTGTCATAGACGTCGGTGCCACCAGTCGTGTACGTGCTTTCGGCGTCGCCCCCGGTGTTCCGCTCTGCCATGCGCCCCGTCCTTCCATGCTCGTGCGGCCACCCCGGGCCGCGGTAGACCGTTATGAGCCGGGAACGTATACCGCAGGGCGTATCGCGATGTCGAGCAGGGTCAGAGGGCACCTATCGGAACCGTTGCAGAGAAGACGCCTCGAGCCGCCCCTGCGGTCAGCCTCCGGCGGCGGGACCGTGCCGATGCGATCCCTCCGCGCGCTCCAGTTCCCGCGCGAGGTCGGCCACGTTCACGAGCCGCTGTGTGCCGGCCTGCAGATCCTTGAGCTGTACCTGCCCCGACTCGAACTCGTCGCCGACGATGATCGCGAAGTGCGAGCCTTCCCGGGCCGCGCCCTCGAGCTGCCGGCTCAGCTTTCGCGACGCCAGCTCGGCGCGCACGAACAGACCGGCAGCCCGGAGCTGGGTCGCGACGGTGAGCCGGGTGGCCGTGTCCGAGGGGTTCGCGCCCACGACGACCGCCGTCGGATGCCTCGCGTCCGTGCTGGTGGACCCAGCGTCCGCGAGCGCGAGGAGCACGCGGTCGAGCCCGAGCGCGAACCCGATGGCGGGGGTCGGTCGGCCGCCGAGAAGCTCGACCAGCCCGTCGTATCGCCCGCCACTGCCGACGGCATCCTGCTGTCCGTGCTGGCCCTCGACGTAGAACTCGAACACGGTGCGGGTGTAATAGTCGAGGCCCCGGACGAGCGTCGGCTCGAGCCGGAACGTGAGCCCCAGCGCAGAGAGGTGCGCCTGGAGCCCGTCGAAGTGCTCGCGACAGGCGTCGCACAGGTGATCGGTGATGCGGGGGGCTGCGGCGATCAGGCCCGCCATCGCGGGGTCCTTGGAATCGAGCAGCCGGAGCGGATTCGACCTGAGCCGGTGGCGCTCGAGCCCCGGCAGTTGCGACTCCCGCTTCCCGAAGTAGTCGACGAGTCTCTCGACGTACGCCGGTCGGCAGGCGCGATCCCCGATCGAGTTGAGATGTGCTTCCACGCCCATCACACCGACGTCCGAGTAGAAGCGGTAGGCGAGCTCGAGGATCTCCGCGTCGATCGCCGGCCCAGCGTCGCCGATCGCCTCCACGTCCCATTGCCGGAACTGGCGATACCGCCCCGCCTGCGGTCGGTCGTACCGGAACATCTCTCCGACCAGGCTCAGGCGCACCGGCTGCGCGAGCGTCTGCATCCCGTGCTGGATGTACGCGCGGACGATCCCTGCGGTCGCCTCGGGACGCAGCGCCCAGCGCTCCTCCTCGCCCCCGCTGCCACCCGAGACGCGGAACAGCTCCTTCTCGACGATGTCGGTCACGGCGCCCACCCCCCGTTCGAAGACCTCCGTCTGCTCGAACAGCGGCGTGTCGATCTGCGGGTAGCCGTACCGTCGCGCCAGGTCGGCCGCCGTCGCTTCGAGCCGACTCAGCCGTGCCCGCTCTTCCGGGAGCAGATCCCGAGTCCCTCGAGGCGCCTGGTATCGCGGCATCCAGGGAGTCTAGCGACGAAGACGTACGCTCAGCCGGTGCGCTACCGCCTGCACGTATACCGGTTCCTGCAGTCGCCCGGTCGTCTGCTGCTCCCCGACTGGCTCGCCATCACGCTGGGACGTCACATCTTCAGCTGGCGCCCGCTCGACGAGGTCGAGCTCGCCCATGAGGTCGCCCACGTCGGCCAGTGGGAGCGTTACGGCCTCCTGTTCATCCCTCGCTACCTGCGGGCGTCCTGGCGGGCGTGGCGGATGGGCGGCCATCACTACCACGACAACGTCTTCGAGACGCTGGCACGCGGCGCTGCGCAACGCGCCCGGGAGAGCCGGAACGACGCGAGCGAGAGTGATCGCTAGCTGAGGTCGCGCTGGACCGACCGGACGTCCTTGAGCTGTTCGAGCCGCGAGAGCACCTTCGCCAATTGGGAGACCGAGGCGACCTGGATCGTCGCCTGGACCGTCGCCGTCGTATCGGAGTTCGTCTTCACATTCGCGGCCAGGATGTTGACCTTGTTCTCGGCGAGCACGTTCGTGATCTCCGAGAGCAGACCCGTCCGGTCGAACGCGTCGATCCGGACCGCGATCGGATATGTCTGCTGGACCTGCCCCTCCCACTCCACCTCGATGAGCCGGTTCACGTCACGCTCGTTGATCACCGTCCGGCAGTTCCGCAGGTGGACCGTGATCCCCTTGCCCCGGGTGATGAACCCGAGGATCGGGTCGCCCGGGATCGGCGTGCAGCAGCGCGCGAAGCGGACGAGGAGATCCCCCACGCCCTTGACGCGGACGCCGCCCGGCTTCACCGGTGCCGGAGGCGGTGCGACCGGCGGCAGGACCTGCTGGTTCGCGTCGTCGGCGACGCCGAGGCGCATCACGACCTGCTGCGCGGCGACGGCGCCGTACCCGATCGCGGCGAAGAAGTCATCCACCGAGTTGTACCGATACGCCTCGGCGATCTCGGCGATCCGATCCTGCCCCACCCGCTCGAGCGATGTCCTCGCGAGCCGCCGGAGCTCGCGATCGAGTGACGCCCGCCCGTGGCTGATGTTCTCGTCGCGCTGCTGACGCTTGAACCACTGGCGGATCTTTTCCTTCGCGTGCGTCGTCCGGACGATGTTCAGCCAGTCGCGCGACGGGCCGTGCGCCGCCTTCGTCGTCACGATCTCGACGATGTCCCCGTTCTGCAGCTTGTAGTCCAGCGGCACGAGCCGGTTGTTGACCTTCGCGCCGATGCACGCGTGGCCGACGTCCGTGTGGATCCGGTACGCGAAGTCGAGCGGGGTCGCGCCGGCGGGCAGGTCCTTGACGTCACCCTTCGGCGTGAACACGAACACCTGGTCCTGGAAGATGTCGAGCTTGAGGCCCTCGACGAACTCCTCCGCGTCCGAGACCTCGCGCTGCCAGTCCATCAGCTGGCGGACCCACGCGAGCTTCGCGTCGTACTCCCGGTCGGACCTGGAGCCCTGCTTGTAGCGCCAATGCGCGGCGATGCCGACCTCGGACACCTGATGCATCCCGTGCGTCCGGATCTGGACCTCGAGCGGCTTCCCGTCGAGCGCGATGACGGCGGTGTGGAGGCTCTGGTAGAGGTTGTTCTTGGGCATCGCGATGTAGTCGTCGAACTGCCCCGGGATCGGTCGCCACAGCGAGTGGACCACCCCGAGTGCGGCATAGCAATCACGCACCTCGTCGACCAGCACCCGGAGCGCGTGGACGTCGTAGATCTCGTGGAACTCGGCCGCCTTGCGCTGCATCTTCTTGTGGATGCTGTAGAGGTGCTTCGGTCGACCGGAGAGCTCTGCCTTGATCCCCGCCGCCTCGAGCGCGTCGCGGAGGACGTCCATCGCTCGCTGCACGTACGCCTCGCGGTGCCGGCGATGGCTCTCGAGCTGATCGGCTAGCTGCCAGTACGCCTGTGGCTCGAGGTACTTGAAGGAGAGGTCCTCCAGCTCCCACTTGATCTGCCAGATGCCGAGCCGGTCTGCAAGCGGCGCGTAGATCTCGGCCGTCTGGCGCGCGATCCGCTGCTGCTTCTCTTCGGGGAGCGCAGAGAGCGTGCGCATGTTGTGGAGGCGATCGGCGAGCTTGATGAGCACGACCCGGACGTCCTCGGCCATCGCCAGGAACATCTTCCGGATGTTCTCCGCCTGCTCCTCCTCGTGGTTCCGCGCGCTGAACTTCGAGAGCTTGGTGACGCCGTCGACGAGGCGCGCGACCTCGGCACCGAACCGCTCCTCGATGTCGCCGAGCCCGTAATCGGTATCCTCGGGGATGTCGTGGAGGAGCGCTGCCTGGATCGCACCTGGGTCGATGCCGAGCTCCGCGAGGAGCTGCGCCACCGCGATCGGGTGGGTGACGTAGGGCTCGCCGCTGGCTCGCTTCTGCTCGCCATGTGCCTCGAGCGCGAACCGATACGCGCGCTCGATGGGCGCCAGGTCCGCCTGGGGGTGATGCTCCCTGATCTCGACCTCGAGCCGCCGCTCGAGCGCATCGAGGACATCCGAAGTGTAGTCGACGGGCGCGAGGGGGACGGGTCGCTGGCCGTTCCGCGACGCGCGCCGACCGGTCCTCCGGGTGAGCGCGGTGCTCGACGGAATGGGCTCGACCGACATGGTGGGCTAAGTGTAACGGCCGCTCCGTACGCCTCCGGAGGCCGGCTGGCCTTCTGTCCCGTATCCGAGCGCCCCGAGCGCTCGCCGCGCCACCGCTGCTTCGTCCCACTCCAGCGGTCCCTCGGCCGTCTCGATCGTCCGCTCGTGACCCTTGCCGGCGAGGACCACGACGTCGCCCGAGCGCGCCTGCTCCAGCGCTGCCTCGATGGCGGTGGCGCGGTCCGGGATGACGAGCAGATCGTGACCACGCCGCTTTCCGGCGCGCTCCGCGCCGTCCGCGATCTGCTCCAGGATCCGCTCACGATCCTCGCCTCGCGGATCCTCGTCGGTCACCACGACGAGGCGGCATCGCTCTCCGGCGACGCGGCCCATCATCGGTCGCTTGAGCACGTCACGTTCCCCTGCCGAGCCGAAGAGCGCGATCACCCCGCCCCCGCCCGCCGCGGCGAGCGGGGCGAAGCCGTCGAGGACCTTCTCGAGCGCGTCGGGTGTGTGCGCGTAATCGATGACGACCGTGAACGGCTGGCCCGCCTCGATCCGCTCCATCCGACCGGGGATCCGCACGACCCCCTCGAGCCCCGCTCGCATCCCCTCGGGGTCGAGCCTCAACGCCTCGCCGACGGAGACGGCGGCGAGCGCGTTGTGAACGTTGAACCTGCCGGGCAGCTGGAGCGTGAGCGGCGCCTCCCATCGCGGCGTGCGAACGGTGAGGCGGAGCCGCCGTGCGTCCTCCTCCACGCGCCTCGTGCTCACGTCCGCCCAGGCGTCGGCGCCGTAACCGATGACGCCAGCGCCCGCGCCTCGCGCCGCCTCCGCGAACTCATCGGCCCAGCGGTCGTCCCTGTTGACGATGCCCGTCTTCGGCCAGCCCTTGACAGGGTCGGACGGCCCGACGGCGAGCGCCTCGAAGAGCCGTCTCTTGGCCGCCCGGTACTTCTCGTGCGTGCCGTGGAACTCGAGGTGCTCGTGCGTCAGGTTCGTGAGCACGGCGACGTCGTACGCGACCTCCGCGACACGGCCCTGGGCGAGACCGTGCGAAGTCGACTCGACGACCGCAAAGCGATCTCCGGCCTCGACCATCGCCGCCAGGTGCCGCTGCAGCTCCGGCGCCTCCGGCGTCGTCGACCGGCCGGTGTTGCCGAGGGAAGTCCCGCCCACGATGACGTCCACCGTCGTGACCAGCCCGCAGCGGACACCGCACGCTTCCAACATCGCGCGGACGAGGTAGCTCGTGGTCGTCTTCCCGTCCGTGCCCGTCACCCCGACGATGCCGAGACGGTGACTCGGGTAGCCGTGGAACCACGACGCGGCGAGCGCCAACGCGGCCCGCGAGCCAGAGACGAGGAGCTGCGGAACGGGCAGGCCGGGGAGTGCCCGCTCGGCGAGGAGCGCGCCGGCACCTGCGGCTACCGCCTGCGGGGCATAGTCGTGGCCATCCGCTCGCTCCCCTGGGATCGCGACGAAGACCGAGCCCGGTCGTACGGCGCGTGAATCAGAGGTGACGCCGGTGATCGTCACGAGCGCGGGCGGCGACGCTCCGCCCGGGATGACGGTGCGCAGGAAGCCGCGTCCGTCAAGCGCGGCGACGAGTCCGCCGAGCGGTCGCGTTGCGGATGCGTCTCCCCTCAACGCGCTGCCCCCGGCTCTCCGTCGCGCGATCCCCCGCGTTCGTCGCTCCGCGGCTCGGCGTCGGTCTCGACCTGTTCCCGGACGCGTCCTCGGTCACGGAGTCGGTGCAGCGCGTCCGCGAGGCGCGACCTCACCTTCCCACCCATCTCGATCGTCGCGCGCCCGACCGGATCGATGACCAGGTCCCACGCTCCGATGAATCGCGCGTCGCGGCCCCCGAATCCTGACTTGAACCACGCGATCCCCGCGTTGGGCAACCCCCACATGTCGTATTCGGTGAAGCCCTCCGCTCGGCAGCGGGCGATCGCCTCCCACTTGACGAGGTAGTTCGCGTACAGCTCCGCGCCCTTGGAGGTCATCCCGCCGTACAGCCCGAAGACGCGCGTCCCGCAGGTCACGATGAAGCTCGTCGCGATCGGTTCGCCGCCGGAAGTCTCCCCGATCACGAACCTGGCGGTTCCCTTCGGTCCGAACGCCTCCCAGATCCGCCGATAACTCTCTGCAGTGCGGTACGGGATGCCTGCGCGGCGAGCGGTCTCGGTGTAGATACGAAAGAAATCGTCCAGACGCTCCTCGCCACCCTCCGTCACCCGGATGCCGGCCTTCCGCGCTCGGTTGACGGACTGCCGGGTCTTCTTCCGCAGCGCCGACCAGAGCTGTTCTTCCGTCTGGCGCAGGTCGACGATGCGCGTCGAGTTCGGCTGGACGTCCGGCGCGCGCTGCCAGCCGGCCGCGGCGAGCCACCCTGCCAGCGGGTGCCCCTCCTCGACCTCGGGATCGATCCGGACATGACTGATACGCCTCCGGGCCGCGCCTCGGCGGAGCGACGTGGTGAATACGTCGATGCTCTCGTGCGTCAGCTCTCGCCGGGCGAGCGGTCCACGCGGAGCGTATCCGAAGGACCACGGGAGCGGTCGCGCCCGGAGCGCGAGCAACTGCGCCCCGATCGGGCCGCCCGGCGCCTCGACGACGACGCGTGACGCAGTCCATCCGTTCGGCTGCTTCACCGACGCCCACGAGGTGGTCTGGAGATGGGTGGCCAGCGGCGCGGCTGCGACGAACGCGTCCCAGACGGCGTCGTCCTCACGTAACCGCTGCGCCGTGACCTCTCCCTGGGTCGGGGACCTCATGCGATCCGTCCGCGGCGGACAGCGTTGCGGAGGCCCCGTGCGAGCACGCCGGAACGGTAGACGAACCGTCGCAGCACGAGCTCGTGGGCGGGAGCCGATTCCACCCAGCGGGCGCCGTACGAAAGCTTGTGCTGGTAGAGCCCCCACGTGTTCTCGTCAGGGAGGGGCGGCCTCCGCGCTCCCCGCACGTCGACCCCGCCAAGATCGATGGAGGGCATCCCCGCCGCGAGCGCATCGGCGATCGCCCGCCACCGAAGGAGGTGCATCGTCCCGGGGTACAGGTCACGCAGGTCGGCTCGATCGGCGGAGAACGCGGTCGCGTAGTGACCAGCCTGGCGATAGACGATGAGGCCGCCGAGCAGCGTTCCCGCCGGTCCTTCGTCGCGCGTCGTGTCATCGTCGGCGGCGGCCACGTCGCCGGCCGCGCCTGCGTCGGCCGC
>JADDQH010000114.1 GCA_016781485.1 Chloroflexota bacterium
GCACCACTCATCACCAGGAACCCATGGCCATCAACCCGTCCGCACCCCTCACCCTCCGCGCGCTCGAAGATCATCTGTGGCGCAGCGCCGATCTCTTCCGCAACAAGATCTCCAATCAGAAGGACTACGTCCTGGCGCTTCTGTTCTTCAAGCGCGCCTCGGACCGCCACCGCGAGGAAACCGCCGGCGCGCTGGAGGAGCTGGCGGCCCAGGGTGTGCCGGGGGAGGCCTCGGCGACGGTGATAGCCGCCAACCCGAAGGCCTACCACTCGATCCTGATCCCGGAGGGGCACTTCTGGGAGGACGTCCGCACCACTGACCGTGACGGGCTCGGCCGGGCCTTGAACGACGCGCTGACCGCGATCGGCCGCGCGAACCCCGCACAGCTGGCGGGCGTGTTCGAGCACACCGACTTCAACAACAAGACGGCGCTGCCGGCCGAGGACCTCGCCGACGTCATCAACCACTTCGAGGAGCTGGGTCCGCTAACGAACGAGCGCGTCACGCCCGACATGCTTGGCCAGGCCTACGAGTGGCTGATCGCCAAGTTCGCCGCCACCTCGGGCAAGGGCGGCGGTGAGTTCTACACGCCGGCGCCGGTCGGCAAGCTCGGCGCCAGGCTTCTCGCGCCGAAGCCGGGCGAGACCGCGTACGACCCCACGTGCGGGTCCGGCGGTCTGCTGCTGCAGATCCTCGACGAGGCGCGCCGCGTCCACGGTGAGTCCGCGCGCAGCATCACCCTGTTCGGCCAGGAGCTGAACCCCGAGACCTGGGCCATCGCGCGCATGAACATGCTGCTGCATGGCGCCGGCGGCGTCGCCACCATCGAGCACGGTGACACGCTCAAGGCGCCTCGCTTCCTCAATGAGGACGGCGGGATCCGGCGCTTCGATGTGATCATCGCCAACCCGCCGTTCTCGCCGAAGAACTGGGGGCACGAGCGCCTCAAGAACGACGGCGATCCGTTCGACCGCATCAAGCACGTCCCGCCCAAGAGCCACGGCGAGATGGCCTTCGTCCAGCACATGGTCGCCTCGCTCGCCGAGGACGGCCGGATGGCGGTCGTTGTGCCAAACGGCGTGTTCTTCCGCTCCGGCGCCGAGCAGGCCGTCCGCAAGGACCTGATCGAAGCGGATCTAGTCGAAGCCGTGATCCAGCTCCCGTCCGACATGTTCTACGGCGCCGGGATCCCCGCGTGCATTCTGGTGATCAACAAGGAGAAGACGGCCGCACGGAAGCAGAAGGTGCTCTTCGTGGATGCGTCTGATCGCTTCGAGCGCCGGGAGACCAAGAACGTGCTCCGCGATCAGGACATCGACGACGTCGTTGAGGCGTTCAGGTCGGACAGCTCCAGCGAAAGCTTCTCGGCGTGGATCCCCACCAGCGAGATCGCGGTGCGCCGATACAACCTCACTGTGCGCCGGTTCGTGTCCGGCGCCGGCGACGACAACGGCGAGGTGCTGAGCTTTCACGAAGCCTTGGCGGCCTACACAGCTGCGCGACGCGAGCGGGAGGCTGCAGATCGGGCTGCGCAGTCGGTGTTGGAGGCGCTCTCGAAGGAAGTCGCGGAGCCGGGCACGTAAGCGGCTGGACGACCGTGACTCTCGGGGAGGTGCTACAGCGGGTCAAGCGTCCGGTCAAGCTGGACCCTGACACGTCGTACCAGACGCTCGGCGTACGTTGGTACGGCGCTGGCTGCTTCGTGAAGGCGCCGCAACTCGGGAGCAAGATCTCCGCCCCCACGCTGTTTGGTCTCGCCGCCGGCGACGTCGTCTACTCGCGGCTGTTCGCGTGGAAGGGCTCCTTCGGCGTCGTACGGCCGGAGCACGCGTCGGCGGTTGCGTCGAATGAGTTCCCGACCTATCGCACGACCGACCGCTTGCTCCCTGAGTACTTCGCGCTTTGGGCAAGCCGGCCTGATGTCTGGGCTGAGGCCGAAGCGTCTAGCTCCGGCACTACCGCCAACAGCCGCAACAGGCTCGGCGAGGTCGAGTTCCTTGCCATGGAACTTGACTTGCCACCGCTCACCGAACAGCAGCACGCGGTAGCCGCCGTCACCATCATCGACGACCTGCTCGATGCCGTCGAGCACGCAGCGGTAGCGGCGAGCCAGCTCCTCAAGGCGACGCAGTTGGAGATGTGGGAGGCGCTGGCCGAGAAATGTCCCGTGCGTCGGCTCGGCGACGTCACGAAGGTCGCCAGTGGCGGCACGCCTTCACGCCAGCGCCCCGACTTCTACGGCGGGCACATCCCATGGGTCAAGACCGGCGAGGTCAACTTCACCGAGATTCTGGACACCGAGGAGCACCTGACCGAGGCCGGTGTGAAGAACTCGTCGGCGAAGCTCTTCCCGCCGGAAACGGTCGTCGTCGCCATGTACGGGCAAGGCGCCACGCGCGGACGCTGCGGAATCCTCGGTCGTGAGATGACGACGAACCAAGCGTGCGCCGCGATCCAGCCAAGCGCGGAGCTGCGCTCCCGGTTCCTGTTCCACTGGCTGTGGTCGCGCTACGAGGCGCTTCGGGCCGAGGGGGAAGGCAGCAGTCAGGCGAACCTCAACAAGGGGCTGATTGAAGATCTGGAGCTGCCCGTACCAGCGCTCGTGGAGCAGGACCGGGTGATCGAGTCCCTGGACACGCTGCTGGCGGGACGGCATGCCGCCGTTGCCGAGGTGGGCGCGCTGCGGCAGCTGAGGTCGGCACTCGTTGAAGACCTCGTGGGCGGGGCTCGCAGGGCACCTGACCTGGACCTCATCTCGGTGTAATCGACGCGGAGACGGCGTTAGGTTGACGGCGATGAGCGGCGAGCGACCTGAGGAAATCGTTCAGCGGGAGCTGATCGAAGGGGCGGTCATCCTCGGCTGGACGTACATCCCGCGCGACGAGATGACGGCGCTGCGCGCGACGCACATGGGCGAGGTGATCGTCGAGCCGCTGCTGGTCGAGGCGCTGCTCAGCCTCAACCGGGACCTCGACCGCGACGACGCCGAGTATGCCGCCGAGCGAATTCGTCGCATCACCGACGCCGCCGAGTTCCTGGAGGCGCTGCGCACCGGCTTCAACTTCACGCGGCCGGGGCGCAAGACCGACGACATCTGGCTGGTCGACCTCGTCGAGCCCAAGAACAACAGCTTTGTCGTGACCGAGGAGTTCGTGCTCAAGACCGGCGGCGCCCGCGAGCCCCGGCTCGACGTCGTCTTCCTCGTGAACGGACTGCCGCTGATGGTGGTCGAGAACAAGGCCTCGACCGAGCACCTCAAGAAGGCCTCGCGGGACTTCGGCGACTACTGGAAGGACGCGCCCGACCTCACCGTGTTCGCCGCCATAGCCGGCATCTGCAACGGCTCCAAGTTCCGCGTCGGAGCCACAGGCGCGCCGGGTCTGTCCAAGTACGCGGAGTGGAAGGACACCTACCCGCACACGCGGCCGGAGGGCGCCGGCGAGATGGAGATCGTGCTCCTCGGCGTGCTTGACCCGCACACGCTGCTCGACCTCGCCGCGAACTTCGTGATCTTCGAGACGCGCGAGGGGCTCACGACCAAGAAGCTCACCCGGTACCAGCAGTACCGCGCGGCCGACAAGATCGTCCGGCGCGTCAAGCACGGCGAGTACGACCGCGGCATCGTCTGGCACACCCAGGGCTCCGGCAAGAGCCTCACGATGATCTTCACCGCCCGCAAGCTCCTGGCCGCCGGGCTCAACAACCACACGGTGTTCATCGTCGTCGACCGCACCGACCTCGACGAGCAGATCAACGACACCCTCACCGCCTGCGAGGTCGACGGCGTGGTCCGCGCCGGGACCCGGGCCGACCTGCGCCGCATGCTCGCCGCCGACCGCCGCGGCGTGATCGTCACCACCGTCCACAAGTTCAACGAGGAGCTGGGCGGCATCAGCGACCGCGACAACGTAGTCGTGCTCGTCGACGAGGCCCACCGCAGCCACGAGGGCGACATGGGCATCTGGATGCGCAACGCGCTGCCCAAGGCCAAGCTGTTCGCCTTCACCGGCACTCCCATCGAGACCACGGATCACTCCACGCGGCGCGCCTTCTCGCCGCAGATCACCACCGACGACGGCCGCACTGTTTACGAGGACTACCTCGACGCCTACCGCATCAAGGAGGCCATCGACGACGGCGCCACCGTGCCGATCATCTACGAGCCGCGGCTGACCGAGTGGGCGCTGCAGCGCGAGGACGTCGACGAGGCATTCGAGCACGAGTTCGCCGACCTGACCGACGAGCAGCGCGAACAACTCGCCGAGGACGCGGTGCGGCTGGCCACCATCGCCAAGAAGCGCGAGCGGATCGCCGGCATCGCCGCGGACATCGCCCAGTACCTGCGCGACCACACCGCGCCGCAAGGGTTCAAGGCGCAGCTGGTGGCCGTCGACCGCGAAGCGTGCGTGCTGTACGCCGACGAGCTGGCCAAGCACCTCGAACCCGACGAGTACGCCGTCGTCATGTCGCGCAGCAAGGACGTCCCCGCCGGCTTCCAGCACGACCCCGACCGCTTCCGCCGCTGGTACCCCAAGCCGCAGGTCGCCCGTTTCGGCGACGACATCGACGACATCGACGACATCGACGACGGCGAGGGCGACGGCGACGAGGGCGCCGAGGCCACCGCCGGCGAGACCGCGAGCGACGCCATCGCCCTGGCGGGTGCCGAGAAGAAGGCCGTCAAGAAGCTGATCAAGCGCTTTACGCGGGAGAGCGACCCGCTGCGGCTGCTGATCGTCAACAACATGCTGCTGACCGGCTTCGACGCGCCAATCGAGCAGGTCATGTTCCTCGACCGCGGCCTCTCCGGACACAACCTGCTGCAGGCCATCGCGCGCACCAACCGGCCGTACCCCAAGAAGGACCGGGGCATCGTGATCGACTACTGGGGCGTGTTCTCGGCGCTGGAGAAGGCACTCAAGACCTTCAACGCCGGGGACGTGGAGGCCGCCGCGATCAAGGCCGACGAGCTGCGCGAGCGCTTCCCGGAGGCGGTCATGGAGGCGCTCGCCGTTGTCGCCGGGTTCCCCGAGCACAAGACGCAGAGCGAGAAGGCCGCCTGGCTGCTGGCGCGGCTGGAACGCGACAGCGACAAGGCGCGCAAGTTCGACGAGCGCTTCAAGATCGCGCGCTCGATCTACGAGAGCCTCGCTCCCGACCCCGGGCTGGCCGAACACCTAGGCGACTACCGCCGGCTGGTCACGATCCACACCCAGTGGCGAATCGCGCTGCACGACGACGACACCTTCGATCCTGCCGAGTACCGCGCCAAGACCGCCGAGATCGTCCAGCAAGCCGTCGACGTCCGAGCGCTCGTCGCCGAGAGCCGCCGCTTCCAGATCGACGCCGAGTTGCTCTCCCTGCTCAAGGAGGACGAGCTGACGGCCGAGGAGAAGGCGGCGCAGATCGAGGCGGCGCTGGTGCACGAGATCAAGGTCCGCGGCGAACACGACCCCATGGCGCGCTCGCTGGCCGAACGGCTCCGCCAGCTCACCGAGCGCAAGCGGGAGGCCGACAAGGTGACTCTGGAGCTGCTGGAGCAGTACGAGCAACTCGCGCTGGGCTACCAGGCCGAGCGCGAGGAGAAGGCCGCGCTCGGACTCAGCGAGGGCGCCCAGGCGATGCTCGCCTTGGCCAAGGAGAAGCTGCCAGACGCCGAGCAGGACCTGCTGATCGAGAAGGCGCGCCAGATGGAGGCGCGGATGCGCGAGATCGCCGACTTCCAAGGCTGGCAGGAGCGCGAGGACGTGCTCGCCGGCCTTCGCAAGGCGTTCATCGGCGAGCTGGCGACCGACCCGCGGACGCTCGACCTCGCCACCGACGGCGATTTCATAGACGAGGCCGTCCGCGCCGTCGCCGCCCACGCCACTCACGCCGCATGAACCCCGCCGCCCTCCGCGACCGTCCCAGCCGCCGGATCGACATCAACGGCAGCCGGGTCACGGTCAAGGTGCGGGAGTCAAGCCGCGCCCGGACCGCCCGCATCCTGCTCGGCGCGCGACGGCCACTGGAGATCATCGTCCCGGCCGGCACCGCCGACGCCGAGATCGACAGCCTGCTCAGCTCCCGCCGCCAATGGATCGCCGACAAGCTCGACGCCGTCGCCGCCGAACTCGCGCGCCCCGCCCAACTCGGCCTCGACCGGCCGGGCGTCGTCTGGGTGGCCGGCACCCAGCTCCCGGTCCAACAACGTGAGGGATCGCGCGCGCTGGCGCGCAAGGCGGAGGGCGCGCTCGACGTACTGGTCCCCTCGCCGCCCGCCCGTCTCGCCGCGGTGGAGCGCTGGTATCGGCGCGAAGCGCGCGACCGGCTGCGCACCGTTGCGGCCGTCGAGGCTGAGCGACTGGGACTGTCGTACCGGTCGGTCACGAGCCGCGACCAAC
>JADDQH010000048.1:0-9528 GCA_016781485.1 Chloroflexota bacterium
GGAGACGCGCCGGAGCGCGACATCGAGCGGCCACAGCAGGAGCACGAGGAGCAGCAGGAGCGGCCAGACGTCGCTCGCTTGACGTGTCGCCTGGAGGTCGTGGTGCCATGTCTCCTCCGGCGCGGCGAGTTCGCGTCCACCGGTGCTCCCCCGTAGCGCGCCGAGGAGCCGCTCGTTCGTCCCCAGGAGCCGGTATTCCGCGGGAGTGGGCGCGACGAGGCCCAGCGTTCGCCCGAGCGCCGGAGCTCCTGGCTTCGTCTGCGTCACCCGCAGCGCGTAGGCGCCTGGGTCGAGGGTCTCGAGCGGGGCCTCGTAGGTCCCCGGCGCGGTCTGCTGCAGCCGCACGTCCTTCGAGTCGAGGTCGGGCGACACCAGCGTGACCCTCGTGTCGTAGAAGTTGCGGGGAGACCCGTCGCTCTCGACGGAGTTGACGCGGAGCCGCGAGCGGTCCCCCTCGGTCACGAATCCCGCCTCGATGCCACCCGTCTCCTCGCCCGGGAGGGTCCAGGCGACGAGCTGACCGAAGAAGCGGCTGAAGCCCGGCCACGAAACCCAGTCCTTCGCCCAGCGGCCCGTCGCGTCGCTCGTCCAGGCGACCGAGCGGCCGAGCCCGTACTGCCACTGGGCGAGGAGGGGATCGTCACGCGCCGTGACGAGGACCGTCTGTGCGGCTGCCTTGGCCGTCGTTCCGTTGTAGCCACGCAAGCGGGGCAATCCCTGCTCGAGTCCGCGGAGGATGGGCGAGCTGCCGGTCTGGATCGGGAAGAAGCTCTCTTCCACGATGTGTTGCCCCGAGACCTGCTGCGTCTCCTTGAGGAAGATGTCCGGGATCGTCGCCGGGTTGACCGCCGGGTAATACCTGCCCCCGCCTCGCTGCGCGAGAGTCCGGAGAAGGTCCGAAGACCCCGCCCCGGCGCCGACCGCGCTGAGGGTGATGTTCGCGGTCTTCATACGCCTCAGCAGGGCCTCGTAATCACCGCTCGACGACCAGCCGTCGGTGAGCAGAACGATGTGACGTCGGGACGCGGTCGCATCCTCGAGCGACTCGACCGCCTGCGAGAGCCCGGCGAAGATGTTCGTCTGGCCGTCGGGCCGGATCCCGGCGATCTGTCCTTCGACGTCCCCGACCTGGTCCAGCGGGGCCGTCCGGATCACCCAGTGCGCGTTCTCGTTGAACGCCACCACCCCGAACTCGTCGCGGTTGGTGAGTGCGGCGACCGCGCGCAGGATCGCCTCCTTGCCGATGTCGACCTTGGGCACCCCGCTCATCGTGATGCCGCCGTCCCGAGATGCGGTGTTGCAGTGACACGCGTCCATCGAGCCCGACTTGTCGATGACGACCACGAGCGCGACGTCCGGCTGCTTCTCGCGGTCGCGGACATCCATCTGGACCGGCATCGCCTCCTCGATCGAGGTCCCCTTGTAGCCGCCGGCCGCGTACGAGCGCTCACCGCCGAGCATCACGAGCCCTCGCCCGAGGTCGCGGGTGAAGAGGTTGAGGGCACCCATGCGTGCGGCGCCGAGCTCGCCGGCCGGGACACCGGCCAGCACCACCGAGTCGTACGCGGCGAGGTCCGCGAGCGTCCGCGGCATCGCCTGCGCCGTCGTCCGGTCCACCCTCCGCCGCTCGGACTCCAGTGCCCGCACGAGGTGGCGAGTCACGTGATCGTCGCCGACCACGAGGATCCGAGGGTCCCCCTTGACGATCGTGTCGGAGTCGACGCGGTTGTTCTGCCCGAACGTGTCACGCGGCGCCTCGACGACCACGCGGAACGTGTGGAACCCCGGCTCCTCCGCCTCGACCCTGAACAGCGATCGATTGCTGCCGGGCTCGAGCTTGACCTGCCGGGACTCCAGCGCGCGTCCGTTACCGAAGAGGCGGAGGGTGGCCGTCTGCTCGACGGTCGACCTGACCGTGACTTCCGCCTCGAGCTCCTCGCCGACGCGGGCGGTCGCGGGCGTGTGGAGCCGCTCGAGGAGGACTTCCTCGCTTGCGCCCACGCCGACGATCCGTGTCTCGATCTGGATGCCTCGCGCTGCCGCCACGGCCGCCTCTGACTGCCCTCGCCCCGTCGTGTCGTTGCCGTCGCTGACAAGGACGATCCGCTTCTGGGTCTCATCGGGAAAGAGCGCGGCGGCGAGCCGGAGGGCGCCGCCGATGTCCGTCGCGCTCCCCGCCGGCACGGACGAGATCCGACCGAGCTCACGGACCTCGCTCGGGAGCCGTTCCACGAGGGCGTCGCCACCGAACGCTACGATCCCCGCTCGATCACCTTCCGGCTTCTTCTCGAGCGCTTTCGTCACGAACGCGACCGCATCCTCTCTGCCCGCCGCACCGACGCTGTCGGAAAGGTCGACCACGAAGACGGTCGTCAGCCGGTCGACCGGAAGGACGAGCTGGAACCCCGCGAGCGCCGCCACGAGGAGCGTGATGAGCAGCGCGCGGAACGCGATGGCGAGTCGCCGCCGGCCACGCGAGAGCCGGTGCCGCGCCGCAGCGCTCGCCAGGAGCGTCAGGCCGAGCGCCGGCACAAGCAGGAGCCACGCTTCGGGTGTCGTGAAGGAGATGCCCACTAGGCCCGCCTTCGCCTCCGTGGCATGAGGGACGTGACGCCCGCGCGGGTAGCCTCAAGCAGCCGGCGGGCCCCGTCTCGCTCGTAGACGAGCCACTCGAGTACGAGGAGAAGCAGCACAAGCAGCACGATCGGCACCCACCATTCGTCGCGGGCCCGCCCGTTCGCGGCTGCGGTGTTCGGCTGGTCGGTTCCCCACGCTGCGAGCCGGCTCCCGTCCCCCGGCGCGATGTTCGACTCGTTCGGGTCGAAGAGGTTCACCGCGAACCGGATCGAAGGGTCGGATGCGTCACCCGTGGTCGCAGGGCTCGTACCAGGGGACGGATCACTGTTTGACTGCCCGCGGAACGGGGAACCGGAAGGCGTGGGCGGGGCCGGCCCCGACGGTGTCGGCGCGGAGCCTGCCGGTGACCGCGGAAGGATCGGATCGGCGCGATAGGGGCCGAGCTGGGTCGTCATGACGAACGTCACCGAGGATGCGCCGGTGGCACTCGGGAGGATCTCGCGCGTGGTTCCGTCCGGCAGCGTCACCCGGACTCCCGTCGCATCCCGCACCAGAGGAAGCTCGACCGGGGACCCAGGGCGGACGGAGTCGAGGTTCGACGGCGCGAGCCCGAGCAACTCGCCCGCGAGGTTCGCGGTGAGGATCGGCCACGCGACCTGCAGGGGGAGATCGCTCTGGCGGAGGTCGAACGCGACCACGGCCGTCGGGAGACCCATCCGCGATCCCGCGTATATGAGCGGCGCGTTCGCGGGACCCGTTAGGACCGGCCGCGCCCAGTCCGGCAGCTCGATGCGCTGAGCCTGTGCCACATGCAGCCGGCTGAGGTCCACGTTGCGCAGGAGCGGCTCGTCCGCGGGCGCCTCGGCCACGGCGGGTTCGGAGAACGTTCCCTTCACGGTGCCGAGCGGACTCGTCGATGGTGGTCCGATCGCGAGGATCGGCTTGTCTGGAAGCTCGGGCGGGAGCCAGCCGTCGAACACGAACAGGTCGAACGACTCTTTCCCGGTCGTCGTCGGGTATTCGGTAGGCGTGGCGCCGTAGACCTCGACGTTCGGGAGCAACGCCAGGGCGTTCTGGAGGTAGACGTTCCCCGGACCCACCAGCAGGACGCGCTGGAGTCGGTCGGGCGGGACGATGGCCCAGGCGGCGTCGTCGATCCTCAGCTGGTCCGCTCCCTCGTCCCCGCGGCCGTCGTCGCCTCCGCCCATCCCCAGCCGAGCCTCCACGATCCGCGTTCCCGGCGGGAGTTCGTCGATCACCACGTCGGCGCGCGTCAACGCCTCCAGCTGGAGGTCGCGCGCCGTTACGGGCGACCCGTCCGCGAGGATCTGGAGCCGTCGGATGACGCGAGAAGGAGCGCTGTTTGAGACGCTCACGAACGCGCTTCGCTTGAGGCCGCTCGGGTCCACGCGCACCGCAAGCGCGGCGATGGCCTGGTTGTCGCGGTCGCGCCCGACGGTGAGGACCCGCACCGGGACCCTCAGACGATCCCGTTCTCCTGCGGTCACCTCGCCACCTCCAGCCGCCGCCGAGCGCTCGCCCGCGTCGTCCGTGACGACGAGGACCTCGGCACCACGGGCGCGTGCGCCGAGTGCACCGGCGAGTGTCAGTGCCTCGGAAAGGTTGCCCCCGGCACTTGCGACCTCGATCCCCTCGATCGCGCGCGAGGCGCGGCCCCGGTCGCTGACCTCGTTCGCCACCACGCGGGCGCTGTTCCCCGCCGCCACGACGCTCACGCGCGCGTCGGCCGGGAGGCCCGCGAGCGCTTCGATCGCGGCTCGCTTCGCGGCCGTCAGGCGATCGGGAAAGACGTCGGTCGCGGCCATGCTCGCCGTCGCGTCGACGACGATCACGAGGTCACGGGCGAGTGTCGCGGCACGCTCGGTGAACGGCCGAGCGACGAGGAGCGCGAGCGCTACCACGAGGAGGAGTTGGAGCAGCAATAACAGCGAGCGTCGGAGGCGCTGCCAGGGCGCGTTGGCCTCGACGTCGCGAACGAGCTGCTGCCACAGGTACGTGCTGCTGACGACGCGTTCAGCACGGCGCAGCCGGAGCATGTAGAACGCGACGATGAGCGGGACGAATAACAGGCCGAGCAGGGCGATCGGCGCGAGGAAGGCCATCGGTGATCCCTAGGCGACGACGCGGCGGCGCCGCAGCTCGGCGAACACGAGGTCGGCCAGCGGGAGGGTCGAGGGCACCGGGACGTAAGCCACCCGCCGCTTCCAGCAGTGGCTCTCGAGGTCCGCCTGCCAGGTCGCGAGCCGGATCCTGTAGGCGTCGAGTGCGACGAGGTCGGCAGTGACGTCGACGCTGGCGCCTGTCTCGCCGTCCACGAGGCGAAGGTCTCCCTCGAGCTGTGGCTCGATCTCGTCGGGGCTGAGCGTATGGAGCACGCTCACTTCGCTGCGCGTCCCCGCAAGCTCGCTGATCGCCCGTTCCGCGTTCGGATCGAACAGGTCGCTGATGAAGATCAACGGCCCGCGCTGTGTCACCTGGGACGCGTAGTGGCGCGCGGCGGCGGCCAGGTCGCTCGGCCCGGGCGCCGCCCGCACCGCCGAGAGGTCGGCGAGGACCTGGAAGACGCGCCCTGAGCCGCGGACGGCCGGGAAGCGGCGAGCGACACGGCCCTGGAGGATCGCGATACTGACCCGGTCGTACGACGCGAGCCCGACGTAGGCAAGCGCCGCGGCTGCGCGCTTTCCGAAGAGGAGCTTGTCCGGTGCCCCGTGCCCCATCGAGGCGGAGGCGTCCAGCAGGACATGGACGGTGACGTCCTCCTCCTCGACGAACAGCTTGATGAACAGCTTTTCGAGCCGCGCGTACACGTTCCAGTCAAGCGAGCGGAGATCGTCGCCCAGCGCGTAGTCGCGGTAGTCCGTGAACTCGACCGACTGGCCTCGCTTGGGACTCCGCCGGACTCCCTTCGTGCCGCCCTGGACGGCCTTCCGCATCACCAGCGTCAGACGCTCCAGCTGGCGCAGGAAGGCCTCGTCGAAGACGGTCGGGTCGATCGCAGAGGGCAGGAGGTCTGGCCGGGCGCGTCCCCCCGGGAGCGTGCCCGGCCTCGAGTCGGTCACGGAGCAGCAGGCAGGCCGGCGGCGCGACGCGTGTCAGTCGACCGTGGCCGGCACGACTGCGTCCAGGGTCGCGCGGACGATCGCGTCCGGGGTGATGCCCTCCGCCTCTCCCTCGAAATTCCGGATCACCCGGTGGCGGAGCGCGGGCAGTGCGACAGCGCGGATGTCATCCACCGAGACGTTGAAGCGGCCGCTGAGGAGGGCATTGATCTTGCCCGCGAGGACGAGGGCCTGAGCGCCTCGAGGCGATCCGCCGTAGCGGACGTACTCCTTGACGAGCCGTGGCGCGCGCGGTCCGTCCGGGTGTGTCGCGGCGAGAACGCTCACTGCGTAGGCGGTGACGTGTGCGGCGATGGGGACGCTGCGCGCGAGCCGCTGCATCTCCACGATCTCGCCCGCACTCGCCACGTTCCCCGCGCGCGGCTGGTCGGCACCCGTCGTCCGTTCGATGATGGTGACGAGAGTCTCCTCGGTCGGGAACGGCACCCAGAGCTTGAACAGGAAGCGATCGAGTTGCGCCTCGGGGAGGGGGTAGGTCCCCTCCATCTCGAGTGGGTTCTGCGTGGCGAGCACGAAGAACGGTGGCTCGAGCGGGTACCGATGCCGCGCGACCGATACCTGCTGTTCCTGCATCGCCTCGAGCAGCGCGGATTGCGTCTTTGGTGTCGCACGGTTGATCTCGTCGGCGAGGATCAGGTTCGCGAAGATCGGCCCAGGCTGGAACCGGAACCGCCGCGTGCCGCCTTCGTCCTCGGCGAGGATGTTCGTGCCCAGGATGTCAGCGGGCATCAGGTCGGGGGTGAACTGGATCCGGTTGAAGGAGCAGTCGATGACGTCCGAGATCGTGCGGACGAGCAGCGTCTTGCCGAGGCCGGGCACGCCCTCGAGTAGCGCGTGGCCGTTCGCGATCAGGCAGATCAGCGTCTGGCGCACGAGCTCGTCCTGTCCGACGATCACCCGCTTGACCTCGCCTTCTATCGCCTGAGCAAGGTCGGCGAAGGCCTCAGGGCTGAGCGGGCGCGGCGAGGGAGCGGAGGCCGCGGCTGTGCCACCTTGGGCGCTCCGGGAACTCGGGGTGTCGTCGGTCCGCCTGCCGATCGCCTGTTCGGTCATCGATGATCGCCTCCAGTCACGCGTCCGATCTCACGGGTCGAGGGAAGAGAAGTAGTCGCGGACGTAATCCTTGACGTCCAGCGGTACGTAGCTTCGGTCGAGGCTCGTGATCGCGAAGTCCTGGAAGTCGGGGAGCACGTCGGTGTAGGGCACGAGCGCGTCGTTGTTCGCCCCCTGACCGGTGCCGCGTCCCTGCTGCGTCTGCCCGCCGCCTCCGGAGCCGCTGATGTACGAGGGGTCGCCTGGCTTGCCCAGGCGTTCGAAGTCCGCGTAGACCGTGTCGAGCTTGCCCGTCCCGAACTGACGGTTCGCGCCGCTGCCACCACCGAACCCGCCCGCACTGTTTCCGCTGCCCAGGAAGCGGGCATTCGATCCGCCTCCTCCCAGCGACCCGCCGCCCTGCCCCTGCCCCTGGCCCTGCCCCTGGCCCTGCCCCTGGCCCTGGCCCTGGCCCTGGCCCTGCCCCTGCCCCTGGCCCTGACCCTGCCCTTGCCCCTGGCCCTGGCCCTGCCCCTGGCCCTGCCCCTGCCCTTGCCCTTGATCCCGCCGCTGGCCGCCGGCAAGATCGCGACGCGCGGCCTGAAGGTCCGAGGCTGCTCTCCCAAGGTCTCGCTGGATCCCGACGTCTCGCTGCGCCCGCTCCAGTGCCTCGCCGAGCCGTCCCAACGCATCGCCCGCAGCGTCGGCATCCCCCCTTCCCAGCGACCGTGCGGCGTCTTGCAACGCCTTCTGGACCTCCGGGCCCGCCTGGCGCGCCATGGTCTCGAGCTTCGCGAGATCTTCGGCCAGCTCGCGCTTCTGCTCCCGCGACAGGCTGTCCAGCCGTCCCGCCAACTGTCCGAGGTCCTGGTTCGTCCTGGCCGGGTCAGCTGACGGGTTGCTGTCGGTGCCTGACGCGACTCGACTCAGTGAGCGCGCGAGGGACGTCACCGCAGACGCTCGCTGCTCGTTCCCCGGGTCGAGGCGCGCCCTCAGCGCGTCCTCGAGCGAGCCGAGGCGAGCGAGTTGCGACGCCAGGTCGTCGGGGCGGTCGCGCAGGTCCCGGACCAGCTTCCGCAATTCCTCGGCTACGTCCGCGCGTGGGTCCGGTGCCGTCCTGCCTTCGCCCAGCCTGCGTGCCGTCTCGTCGAGGCGTGCCGCCTGGCGCTGCGCCTCCTCTCGTGTCCGTTGCCGCTGCGCGAGGACGTCGTTCTGCGGGTTCGGGAGCAAGACCGCCGGGATCAGCAGGACGAGGGCGAGCCCGGCGACACTGAGTGGGCGTCGGTGGAAGCGCGGCCCGAGCGCGCGTGGATCGGCGTTGCCAAGGGCGCGCAAGGCATCGGCCCGCTGCAAGCGGACGAGCCGGTCGCCCCCACCCGGACTCGCAGGGTGATCGAGGCTCGCTCCGTCGTCCCGCCGGTACCGCGCCGACGCCGGATCCCCACCATCCCCCGTGTCACCCAGCGCTAGTCCGGGCGCGCGATGCGCGATCTCGAGCGCCGTCGAGAGGCGATCGCTCAATGCCTGTTCGCGGTCCAGGGCGAGCGCGGCTTCGGCGAGCGTGGGGCGCACCCGGACGCCGTCGAGGAGCAGGGCCATGGCCGCGACCAGCACGAGGGTGGCGGCGGTGATTGCGTGCCACTCCAACGGGACGACGCGCGCGAACAGCGCCAGTACGAGCTCCGCGACGGCCAGTATCGCCAGCACGAGTGACCCGTGCCGCACCACACGCCGGGACCACAGCCGACGACGGAACGGTCGCAGGCCGGCGTGCAGGTGGCGGAGCGAAGGGTCGAGTGTCATGCTGCCGCGTCGCTGCCACGAGCGGGCGGCGGGGGAGCCGGTGGCGGCGACCCAGATGACCCAGGAGGGGCTGGGACCCGAGTGCCGGTGGGGCGTCGATGGAACCGGGGCAGTCGAAGCCGGCGGGTAGGCGAAACCAGCTGCGTGGACAGGAGGGTAAGCACGAGTCCGGTCACGACGAAGGCGAGGCCGCTGCGGGGCCAGAACGTGTCGCGCGGAAAGCCCGCCGTCAGGGGATCCGCGATCGGCGCCCGAACGTCCGCCGGTCGCTCCATGCATCCTTCCTCGGTGCATCGGACATCGAAGCCCTCTCCGGTCCTGAAGGCACCCGGCGACGCGCCAAGCCCCGCCCCGAAGTAGGGCTTGCCCGTCACCTGTGCGATGACCCCGCAGCCCGCGTCGTATCCGCTGGACGAGGTCCCGCAGATGAGATCGGCGTTCGCGACGAACGGATTGAGCCACACGAGCGCCTCAGGAGGGGCACCCGCGCGCGCCCGATCCGGCACGCCGAACGCGTTCACCGGCGCACTCACGCTCGTCCAGAACACGTAGACGGCCGCCGTCCCGAGTGTCAGGGCGAGGACGGTGACGTACGTGAGCACGGTCGCGACCTGCGTCCGCCGGACGAGCGCGGAGACGAACAGGCCGACCGAGCCCATCCCGAAGGCCAGTGCGAACAGGAACAAGTAGGCCCGGACGAGGTCCTCGGGCCCGACGCCGCCGAAGGCGAACACGAGGCTCGCGAAGGGGATCGACGCCACGATCAGCAGGAACACGTACACGAGCGCCGACAACAGCTTGCCAAGGATCACCGCGAGAGAGCTGAGCGGCGTCGTCACCAGAAGCTCCAGCGTCTGCTTCTCCCGCTCGAGGGAGATCGCGCCGCTCGTGAACGCTGGCGCGAGGACGAGGATGAGGAGCGTCTCGAGCACGAGCAGTCCGGAGAAGATGCTCTGGCCGATGAGCGCGCCGATCG
>JADDQH010000048.1:9666-21928 GCA_016781485.1 Chloroflexota bacterium
TCCGGGTCCATGCCGAACTCCGGGTCCATGCCGAACTCCGGGTCCATGCCGAACTCCGGGTCCATGCGCTCGAAGGCCGCGACGCCGAGCGAAGACAGACTTCGCTTCTGGAACTCATAGATGCCGAACGCGAACAGTCCCAGCAGGAGCAGGTAGAGCGTCAGCACCGCGAACGCGCGGCGTCCGCGCATCCGGCCGCGGAGTTCCTTCGTGGTCACCGCCGCGATCCCTCCTGCGACGGCGCGTATCCGCGACCACCACCGCCGCCCTCTCGCGCCGACTCGAGCTCTGACCCTCACGCCCGCACCCCCGGTCCCGGCGGCTGCGGCATCTCTCCAGCGCGGCCGGCCGGACCGCCCTGCCCGGCCGTGATCTGGAGGAAGAGCTCCTCGAGATCGCTTGCGGCGCGCGAGAACGTCGCGATCCGATGGCCCGCGGCGATCGATGCTGCCAGGATCTCGGCAGCCGCTTCTTCGTCGCCGCGTAGCGCCAGCTCGATCGTCTCGTCCGGGAGTCGTTCGACGGAGACGACCCGAGGCTGTGCGGCGAAGAACGCAGCCGCGCGCTCCTGCGCCTGCTCGTCGCCCAGCACGCGCGCCCGCAGGACGGAGCCGGCGCGCAGCCGTCCCTGGATCTGGTCGACCCGGCCACTTGCGAGGACGCGGCCATGGTCGATGATCGCGACGGCGGTGCACAGCTCCTCGAGCTCGGGAAGGATGTGGCTGCTGATGAGGATCGTCTTCCCCATCCGTCGCAGCTCGCGCAGGAGCTCCCGGAGCTCGACGCGGGCGCGTGGGTCGAGGCCCGAAGCCGGTTCGTCGAGCAGCAGGACGGCGGGGTCGTGCACGAGGGCGTGAGCCAGGCACAGGCGCTGCTGCATCCCGCGGCTGAGCGCCTGGACGTAGGCGCCTCGCTTCTCACCCAGGTCGACCAGCTCCAGGAGGTCCCCGATCATCCCGCGGCGTCTCTCCGCCGACAGTCCGTAGCAGCGCCCGAAGAAGTCGAGGTACTCCCAGACCTTCATGTCGTCGTAGACGCCGAAGCTGTCGGGCATGTACCCGATGACGCGCCTCACATCGTCCGGTTCCCGGCGGATGCTGAAGCCACCGATCTCGGCATCACCCGCGCTCGGGACGAGCAGCGTTGCGAGCATCTTGAGCATCGTCGTCTTGCCGGCGCCATTCGGACCCACCAGCCCGAAGATCTCGCCCTGCTCGATCGAAAGGTCGACTCCAGCGACCGCCAGCATCCGGTTGTAGCGCTTCGCCAGTCCGGTGGCGCGAACCAGTGTCGTCATAACGACGCCTCGAGCGCCCTCATTCGATCATTCCTGCGATCGAGACGGAGAGCGAGAAGTACGACTCGAGGTTCGGGTTGACGAACCGTACGAGGAGCCCGCCTCCCGGGTCGAGGTACCGTTCCGGGTGACTGATGTTCACGGGATCCGCTTGGGCGAGCGGTGGGAACTGGACCCACCGTCCGGTCCTCCGGTCGAACAGCTGGACGTCCGGGAGGTGTTCGAAGTCCTCGCCCGCGGGCGCGTCGCCGAGGGGGTCCTCCTGGTCGGGTTGCTTGCCGGGAGGCAAGGGGTCTATCGGAGGCTCCGCAGTGGTGACGGGGCCCAGCGGACCCTCGTGGCCCAGCGCGAGCGTCAGTGTCCTCGGCCTGAGCGTCCCGGTCAGGCCCCGCGGTCGGTACTCGACCGTCATGGTGCCCCTGTTCAGCTGGAAGAAGCCGCCAGCCTCGCCGGGGAACGCGCCACCGCCCTCGACCACGGTCATCCGCATCAGAGCGGTCGGAAGGACCACGGGACCGGAGATCTCGACCGACAGCGGCATCACGTAGAGGGTCTCACCGACCTTCTTCGCGCGCTGGCCGACCAGCTCGACATCGACCGCCGGGGCGGGCACCCACGCCAGGAAGGTCGGCGTCGCCCCAAGCCCCTGTCGCGCCCCGAGCACCTCGACCGGCGCGCCGAACTCGCCATGGTAGTCCGTCAGGGACCACATGACGGCCTGCCGGGTCTGCCGGGATCTCGCCGCGGACGGTTCGGCGGTGAAGGAGGAACCGAAGAGCCGTTCCGGGAGCGACATCGCGAAGCGAGCGTCGGCCGTCACCCGGAGGTCGATGTGTCTCGTTTCGCCCGGGCCGAGCGAGGAGAGGAGTGTAAGGTCCGCGCCGAAGACGACGGCGGGGGATTCGAGCGCGACCTGGGAGTGGTTCGTGATGGAGCCCTGCAGCCGGCCTTCGACGAAGCGCAGATCGGCCTCGATCAGCGGCGTCTCGACGTCCGCCTCCGCCCGGAAGCTGCGCAGCGCACCGAAGCCGACCTGATAGTCCCGCAGCCGGGCTGGCTCGCCGAACAGGACGTCGAGCGGCTGCTCGAAGGCGCCGGACTGCTGCTGGCTGAGCGGGTTGGTGAGCAGGGCGTTACCTTCGACGCGGACGTCGAAGGTTTGGCGTGTGGGTGAAAAGATGCCGACGTAGACCTGCCCCGTCCCGTTGGTCGACCCCGGAGCCGCGCGGACGATCCCGACCTCGTTGACGATCACGTCCGTGCCCTTCAGCAGGATCCCCAGCGAGTAGCTCGCGACAGCGAACAGAGCAACGAGGACGGGCATCGTGAGCCACGCCCACTCCCTTCGGTCAAGGCGCCGCAGGACGAAGTAGTTGATCGGTCCCACGAGCAGGATGTACGCGATGAGCAGCACGAATAGCTGCTCGATGGGAGGTAGATCGGCCGCGGGGAGGTTCCCCAACACGTTCACGATCGGGGAGTCGTCGGGCGGACCGAGCTCTTGCCGTGTGCTCCCCGCTCGGGGAACGATCCGGCGCCACAGGCTCTGCGCAGCCCCGGACCCAGCAAGCCACGCTTCACCGGGGTCGAAGCCGATGAGCGTCACAGCTCCGTGGCCGTGATTCGCCTCCGCGGCGATCACCCGATCGCCGCTTCTGGCCAGCACCGCTCCTCGCACCAGCGTCCCGCCGACCGCCGGCGTCGTCTTCGGCCCATCGGGCAGCTCCTGGAGCAGGCTCCCGAGGTCGGCGCGTGAAGCGTTGACGGTCGACGCCGGGCGGAACGGGAGAAGCTCATCCGGGAACCCGCCGAACGTCGTCGACCCGGTCGTCCCGCCCAGGATGACGAGACGCCCGCCACCCGTGACCCACGAGCCCAGCGCTCGTTTCTGGTCGTCGCTCAGCTGGGTCGACTCGGTGTCCTGCCAGACGAGCTGATCGATGGCCGACCACGCCTCAGCGCGTCCTGGCAGGTCGCCCGGTACCAGCGTGAGGACGGCCGGCTTGCGGGTGCCTGCGAGCGTCGCAGCCGCGGACAGATCCGGGACGATCGCCTGGGGACGCTCGGCGACCACCGCGATGACGGGCTCGCCCGACTCATGTGGAGTGATGGGGATCGTCTGGGACGCGATCGCCTGATCGCCGCTGATGAGGTCGACCCGGATCTCGCGCCGGAAGATCGACGGCTGCGCGTAGAGCGTCTCGCGCTTGCGAGAGTGGGTCGGAAGGTCGACGGCAACACCGTAGGTGGAACGTCCCTGCTGGTTGCCGCCGAGGCGAAGCTCGCCTGTGATCGGCGGGCCTTCGTTGACCAGCTCGACCTCGACCGCCGTCCACGCACCCGCTCGGACGTGGCCGCCGAGGAGCGCACGGGCGGTCAGTGACAGGTCAGCTGCCCGGGCCGTCGCGGGCCACGGCAACGCGAGCAGCGCCGCGATGACGGTCGCGACGAGCACGCGCGCCACCCGATCGGAGGCCCGGAGACGCGGCTGGATCACGCCCACGACCATCGCCGGCAGCTTACCGGCGCGCCACGCTCGCGCCCGGGATGCCGAAGAAACCTTAACCGCACGTCGTCCCCGTCTCGCCTCCGGCGCCCATCGAGGCAGCGCGAGCGCCGTGTCCCTGCAAGACGTCGCCGGGGTCGCGAAAGTTGCGTGTCCTGGAGACCGACCCTTGCCCGCTACCATTCGCCGGTGCCACTCCTGCGCCCGTTCCGTGCCCTTCGCTTCGATGACTCGCTGTCGCCCTCGGCGGCTCGCCTGATCTGCCCGCCCTACGACGTCATCTCGCCGGAGGCGCAACGCGAGCTGGCCGAACGGCACCCGAACAACGTGGTCCGACTCGAGCTCCCGCTCGACGGACCGGGCGATGGCGACGACGCGAAGTACCGGCGTGCCGCCCGAGACCTGGTGGCGTGGCGGACGCAGGGGATCCTGCGCAAGGACCGCAGACCCGCCGTCTACGTCTACGAGCAGGTGTACCGGGTGCCGGGATCCGAGGTGGAGCGCACGCAACGGGGCTTCTTCGCCCGGCTGCGCCTCGAGCCGTTCGGACCCGACTCTGGCGTTCGGCCGCACGAGCGCACGTTGAGCGGGCCGAAGGAGGATCGATATCGGCTGCTGCGCGCGACCGGGGTGAACTCGAGCCCGGTCATCTGCCTGTACGACTCGGGCGACGGGCTCAGTGCACAGCTGTTGGCCCAGCTCACGGCCGACGCACCGGAGATCGACGTCGCGGATGATGAGGGCGTTCGACACCGGCTGTGGATGGTCCCGGTCACCGGCGGGGACACGACGCCGGACTCGAGAACGGGCCTGGACACGACCGCGGCAGCGGCGCAGCTCCTGACGCTCGTGGGGTCCGGCCCCGTCACCATCGCGGATGGTCATCACCGGTATGAGACGGCACTGCGCTATCGCACCGAGCGCGGACAGCATCGCGCGTGCGAGAGCGACCCGCCGTACGACTACATCCTGTCGGTCTTCTACGACATCGCGGGCACCGAGCTGACCGTGCTGCCGACTCACAGGTTGGTCCGCGGCGGCCCGGCAGGGGCCGAACTGTTCGCCGCCGTAGACGAGCTGTTCCAGGTCGAGCCGTGCGACTCGGGGGCGGGACTGGTGAGGGCCTTCGCGCCGGAGCGAGACGAGCCTCGCGAGGCGTCGGGGATGGGCGCGCGGGCCGCGGAGGGGGCCGCGGGGACAGGGCGCTTCGGCCTGTGGACCGCTGGGCGCGGGGCGATCCTCCACGCGGACAGGGAGCGCTTCGAGGGATTTCTCGCCCCTTCGATCCCACCGACGCTGCGCTCGCTCGACGCTACCCTTCTAGCCGTCGCGCTCGAGCGCGTCGCGGGGATCGGCCCGTCCGCCGTCGCGGAAGGATCGCGGGTGGGCTATACGAAGGACGCCGGGGAGGCGGTGGAAGCGGTGGAGCGAGGCGAGGCCCACGCCGCGTTCCTCCTCGACCCCACGCCGGTGCGTGCGGTCATCCGGGTCGCAGCGGAGGGCAACGTGATGCCTCAGAAATCGACGTACTTCTACCCGAAGGCAGCGACCGGGCTGGTCATCAGCCCACCGGAATGGTGACGCGATGAACCAGGAAGCGCGACGCGTCGTTGACGAACCGCAGCCGATCGCTCCCGTGGCCGCGATCGGGCAAGCGGGACGGCCCGTCAGGAAGGACGAGATCGTCATCGACGAGCGCGGCCTGTATGTCGAGTCGTGGCTGCCCGAGCGGCGTTCGCGGCGGAAGCCTCTCTACCTGCTTCACGGAGAGTTGGGTGGGTCGTGGTTGTGGGAGCGATACCTCGGCTACTTCGCGCGGCGGGGCTGGGAGGGGCACGCCCTGAACCTGCGCGGCCACTTCTGGTCCGAAACGGGCGAGCTGGCCGAGCTCACGTTCGACTCCTACCTGGAGGATGCGATCGCGGGCGCCGAGCGGCTGAACCGCCCGCCCGTCGTGATCGGACACGGCATGGGCGGCCTGCTCGCACTCAAGCTCGCGGAGGTGCACGAGGTCGCCGGGCTCGTCCTCATCGCCCCCGCGCTGCCGGTAGAGCTGCGCGACCCGGGACCCCCGGAGCCAGCACGCGCGACCCCTCCGATCTACCGGCAGGACGTGATCGGCTGGCAGGGACCACTGGACCACGTGCGACGTCAGAATCCCGACCTGTCCGTCGAGGACGTGATGCGGATCCACCACTTCCTCAGCGCGGAGTCCGCTGCCGCGCGGCGGGCAGTCCTCGAGGGCGTCCCCGTCGATCGGGAGCGACTGCGCGAGCTGTCGATGCTCGTCATCGGGGGCGGGCTCGACCGGCAGTTCCGAGAGGCGGACAGCGAGCGGCTCGCCGACTGGCTCGGCGCGCACTACGAGCCGTTCGGAGCACACTCGCACTATGGCCTGGTGCTCGGCGAGGCGACGTACGAGCAGGTCGCCGACGCGATCCGAGGCTTTCTGGAGGCGCACAAGCTGTAGTGGGTGCTAAACTACCGGCCGCCTCGGCGCCGTCCAGGGGAGATCGACGGCCGAGTCCACGCCGCATTCGTCTAGAGGCCTAGGACACCGCCCTCTCAAGGCGGAGATCACCGGTTCGAATCCGGTATGCGGTACCAGATCCGATCCGCCTCGACGCGCCCGGACCGCGGCGCGGGGGTCATCTGTTACCCCACCAGCGTCCGGCCCTTGTCCTAGACTCGGCCCGTGCGCGACCCTCGACGGCAGCGGCTCGTGATCCTTGCCGAGGGCGAGTTCGGCGAGTTGCCCTCGAAGACCGCGGTCGGCGTCATCCGGTACGGCCCCCATGAGGTCGTCGCCGTCCTGGATTCGACGCGCGCCGGCAGGAACGTCCGGGAGTGGCTGGGAGACGCCTACGACATCCCCGTCCTCGCGACACTCACCGAAGCGCTCGACCGGCGACCGACCGCGCTCCTCATCGGCATCGCTCCACCGGGGGGCCAGCTTCCTCCAGAGTGGCGGCAGACGGTGCTCGAAGCGATTCGCGCCGGGCTCGACGTCGTGTCCGGGCTCCACGTGTTCCTCAGCGAGGACGCGGAGTTTGCAGCCGCGGCCCGGCAACGCGGCGTCACCATCACCGATCGTCGCCGTCCGCCAGAGCGGAACGAGATCGCGATGGGCCGTGAGCACCAGCCGGGCAAGAAGGTCGTGCTGACCGTCGGCACGGACTGCGCGATCGGCAAGATGAGCGTCTCCCTCGAGTTGCGCAACGCGGCCGTGGCAGCGGGGGTGCCCGCGGTGTTCGCCGCGACCGGCCAGACGGGCGTCATGATCGAGGGCTGGGGCCTCGCGGCCGACCGCGTCATCAGCGACTTCCTCCAGGGCGCCGTCGAGCGGCTCGTCGAGCAGGCGGAGGGGCTGGGAGACTGGGTGTTCGTCGAAGGCCAGGGGTCGCTCGACCACCCCGCCTACAGCTGCGTCACGCTCGGGCTCATCCACGGATCGCGACCGCACGCCATGGTGCTCGTCCACGAGCCGGGGCGGCTGCAACACCACGGCTGGGAGGGGAGACCTACGTGGATCAAGCCGCTGCCCACACACGTCGCGATCCACGAAGCTGTCGCGGGGCTCGTCGCGCCGTCCGTGGTCGCCGCCATCGCCCTCAATACCGTTCGGCTTGCTGAGCCGGAGGCGCGGCGGGCGATCGCACGAGTGACCGAGGAGACGGGGCTGCCGGCCGACGACCCCGTGCGGTTCGGAGGCGACCGTTTGCTGGAGGCGCTTCGTGCGCGACTGGGATGACGCCGGTCGCGTGCGGACCACCGGCGCTGCCTTCGCCTTCGCGACCGAGACCCTCCGCATCCCTTTCCGCGATCCGTTCAGGATCGCGCGGAGCGAGCCGGACCAGGCCGTCACGACCGTGATCCTGAACGCCTTCGACGCGGACGGGCGGAGCGGGCTGGGCGAAGCGTTCCCCGTCCGGTACTACGGTGAGACCGAGGCGACCGTGGAAGCCGTCCTGCCGCTCCTCGAGGAGGCGGTCAACGAGCTCGGCTCGCCGCCGGAAACGCTCGATGAGGCGCGCGCGTGGCTGGCCGGCGCGTCGGAGTTGATGGACGGCGCGATCGGGCACCATGGCGGCGCGAAGTGCGGGGTGGACGTCGGCCTGCACGACCTCGTGGCTCAGCGACTCGGGGTCCCTCTCTACGAGCTGCTCGGCACCTCTCCGCAGATACCCCCCACCGACTTCTCGCTCGGGATCGACGCCCCGGAGGTCGTCAGGGAGCGTGCCGGACGTGCCGCGCATTTCCCTGCCCTGAAGATCAAGGTCGGTGGCGCCGCGGACCTCGAGACCCTGGAGGCTGTGCGGGCGGTGTACGCGGGCCCGATCCGTGTCGATGCCAACACCGGCTGGCGCCCGGAGGACGCGGAGCGGCTGCTCCCGGAGCTGGAACGACTCGGCGTCGAGCTCATCGAGCAACCGTTCGCGGCGCATGAAACGGCGCAGCTGCGGTGGCTCCAGGAGCGGAGCCCGCTACCGATCGTCGCCGACGAGAGCGCGGTCACCGTCATGGACCTCGAGCGGCTGGCCGGCGTCGTTGCCGGTGTGAACGTCAAGCTGACGAAGTGCGGCGGCGTGGGTCCGGCACTCCGGATGCTCCGACGTGCCCGGGAGCTCGGCTTCAAGCTGATGCTCGGCTGCATGGAGGAGACCAGCGTCGGGATCGCGGCGGCGGCCACGGTCGCGTCGCTGGCCGACTGGGTCGACCTCGACGGCAGCCTGCTTCTCGCGGACGACCCGTTCGAGGGGCTGACGCTTGACCACACCTGCCGATGGCAGCTCACCCGCGTCCCCGGGCTCGGGATCGCCCGCCGCCCTGATTGACGCGCTCCGAACGGGGCACCGAGCGCCGGCGAGTGTGGACAACTTGGTGGAGAACCTCGTGGACACAACGACTTCCACTGGTCCCTCCCCGCGCCTAGCATGCCGCGGTACTCGCCCCGGTGGTCCCCGCGTCGAGCCGGAAGGGGACGTCACGCCGATACGAGGTGGCAGGCGCCAGGGGGAGGGCAGGGGGAGGATGCGCGAGGGGAGCTGCGCCTCGCGCCTTGCTGGGGATCAGGAGGTCATCGGGTCCGATGGAGGCTGGGTACGACCTGCGCGACGCGTCGTCGCGGCCGCTCGACAGGTCGATGCGACCGAGCGGAGGAGCGCAAGCCGGAACGGCCGGAGGCGCGGGAGCCGATGGGCTCGTCGATGCGTCGGCTGAGGCGCTCGAATTCGTTCGGTTCTGCTACCGACGGCGAGCGGTCGCCTGGCCTCAGCTGTACGACGAGATGTGCGCCGTTGCTGCCCGTGGCGAATTCAATGGTTGGGGCTACCGGGAGCTGGCCGAACACGGGATCGAGTTCGGGCTGCCCAAACTGCCGCGTCTGGCCGCACTTGCCGGACGGGTCGCGCTGGAGGAACCGGATCGGCGCCGTGTCAGAACGCGGCGGTGAATTCAGGCTCGGAGCTGCCGACGCGCCAGTTCGCCCTCGATCTGGCGCTCGGCCTCCACGTAGCGGTCGATCTCGTCGCGCAGCTGATTCGCCTCAGGGACGTACAGGTGGACCTGCTGCTGCAGGATGTAGCTCAGCCGCCGAGCCGTCATCCGCACGTGATCGAGGTTCTTCATCAGCACGAGCGGGTCCATCGCGGCGAGGTCGTCCGGGTGATACATCTCGCGCATACGGCGCGAGTATAGCCATCGCTTCCGGCACGTCCGGCACGTCCGGCACCGGAAGGGCGCGACCCGCGGCCGTCCAGACGCGTCTCGACGCGGCCGACCCAGGAGCACGTGGCTGCCGTGTCTGGCTCTTCGCGGGACCACGCGGCCAGGTCCAGTCAACGGGGGTGACGGCCGACGCGAGCGCGCGGCGCCGGCCGAGCTCGGTCGGCGCGAGCACGAGGAGTCGATCGGTCTTCGTGGCGCGGCCAGCTTCCAGCCCCCAGAGCTTGGTCATCTTCCGCCCGGCCAGGATGTCGTCCATCGCCACGCCGGCGAGCCGATAGCCTTCCGGCGCCGCCGCCTGCTCCCAGACCCTCTCGGCGAGCCCAACGCCGCCCTTGATCCGATGACCCCGGTCGAGCTCCACGTCCCCGATGACGAGCGCAACGACCGCGTCGTCCGTGACCGCGTCGCGCAGGCCGCGCAGGACGTCGCGCAGGAACTGGACGTAGCCGTCGAGCTGGTGGGCATCGTCCAGCGCGCGGTCGATCGCTTCCGGATCCATGCCCAGGAACCACAACCGGAGCCAGTTGTAGTACCCGTACTTCACGACGCGCAGGTATGGCGGGCTGGTGACGACCAGACGGGCGCGGTCCGGCAGCGCACGCGCGCGAAGCTCGGCGCGGACGAGCCGAGCCGAGTCGCGCGCGTCACCGAGGATCGCGATCCCCTGCGTCTCTGGGAGCGGCTGCCGGTAGAGACGCCGGAGCTTGGTCTCGAGGCAGGCGAATACGTCGCGCTCCCGCGGCACGAACCCCGTCCGCTTCACGAAGTCGCGGACGTACCGCGGCGCCATGCTGAACGAGTTGGGCATGATCTGGGAGAGGTAGCTGGCGCTCTTCCCGTGCAGGATCCCGGTCAGGGCGGCGGCCAGGAAGCGGTCGACGCGGTCGTCGAGCCGGAGCGCGCGCCGGACGAAGAGCAGCTGTGCGAGCGTTCGCGGGTGGAAGCATAGGGCGACCTCAGCCGGGAGCGGCGCGTCGCTGCTGCCGCCCGTGCCCGGCACCGCGACGCCTCCCGGTCCCGGTCGTGACATCGCGTCCCCGGCGAGATCGAGCCACCGCGAGCCTTCGAGCGACCAGTCGATCCGCAGACGCTCGAGCCGCGCGAGGGCTTCCGAGCGTCCAGGTGGGTCGACCTTCGCGGCTGTGAGCAGATGCGCGAACGGATTCAGATCTATCCCTACCCCGACGCGTCGTTCTGCACACGCCTGGAGGGGCGCCGTACCGCGCCCGCTGAACGGGTCGAGGACGACATCGCCTGGACGACTGTAGCGAGCGATGAAGGCATGGGCGAGCGCCGCGGGGAACATCGCGAGGTAGCTGCACATGGGGTGGAAGGAATGCCCCCACAGCCGCTGCTGGTCCTTCCATTCCGGCGCCATCTCTATTCGCGGCAACTCCGGCACGAGGCCGGCCGTGAGCTGCGCTGGCGCCTGATCGGCCTGGACAGGCTGTATCGCGCGACGTCTGGCGATGGCTGTCCCTCCGGTTCCGTCGGGGGCGCCCGACAGGCCGGGCGGGGGCCGCAATCTAGCACTCGTCGGGCCGCGGGCTCAAGGGGAGCGCGGCAGGGACCGCCTATAACAGCTCTTGATGTGCTTGCGGCGGACGGCTCTCGCCGTCGTCGGCATCGCGTTGACGGTCAGATGGGCTATCAGCGAGTCGAGCGCGGCCAGGTAGATGCGGGACGTCTTCTCCATCGGGTCGCATCGACGTGGAGGGCGAAGGAGTCACGTAGACTCGTGAGCGCGTCAGGCGCGTACGTAGAGGTGGCCGTGCCGCCCTCTGGTAGCTGCTTGGTCCTGCCGCTTGCTACCAGTGGCTGCGAGCAGCCGCGGCGTCGATCCTCCTCTTTCGTGCGTGAACCGAGCAACCTATCGTGCCCCCGTAGCTCAGGGGATAGAGCAACCGCCTTCTAAGCGGAAGGTCGCAGGTTCGAATCCTGCCGGGGGCGCCAACGCCCGATGGGACGTTCGCATCGAAAAGGGTTCTGGACCGGACGGAGTCGAAGCGCCTCGACGCGCAGGGATCAGCGGCCTGAGACGCCTCGACCGGTCACGGCCGCGACCTAGCGGGAGCCGGTCGCATCGCCGCCCCCGCCTTCCTCCTCTGTTGCCGTCGCGCCATCTGCTTCGGTCTCGACGGCGTCGGCTGTCGCGCCCTGGGCGCTCGCGACACCGGTCGGGCTGCCGCCGACGAGTGACGATGGGACACCCGTCCCGCCGCCCGTGCCGGCGGCCGTTCCCGCCGCGGTGTAGGTACCCGCGGTGCCAGCTCCTCCGACGGCGTCCCCGATCGTGCCCGTGCCCGCCGCACCCACGGGTGCGCCCGGGGTCGACTCATCGATGCGGGCCAGATCGGAGTCCGACAGCGCGCTTCCCCCGCTGTCTGCGAACGTCTTCACCGCTGCGGTCGCTTCGTCGGCGGCAGGACCAACTGGTGTGACGTCAGCGGGGGCGTTTCCCGCGGCGCCGGTCGCCGCCCCTCGCTGTGCCTCGTCGTGTTCCATCACTACCCTCTCTCGTACGTCAGTGAACGAGAAGCGGCCCCCTTGATGGAGCCGCTTCTGCTAGGGCTGTGTGGCTGTGAGCGGGACAGCCGGGACCGCGTGGGTCAGCTATGGCCACCGTCGCCACCGAGGCCGCCGCCTCCGCCGAGGTCACCACCGCCGATGTCGCCGCCGCCTCCGCCGAGGCCGCCGCCCGCATCGATCCCACCGCCACCGAGGCCGCCGCC
>JADDQH010000002.1 GCA_016781485.1 Chloroflexota bacterium
CGAGGCCCGGGTGCGGGGGTAGGGCCGCGCCGCCCGAGGCTGCCGGACGCTGGTCGCTCGTCGCCGACGGCGTCGCCACGATGGTCGCGCTCGCAGGCAGCGAGCCGAGCGAAACGCGGCGCCGCCACGCCCTTGCCACCACGTTGCTCCAGCGGCACGGGGTGGTGACCAGGGAGGCGGTCGCGGCCGAGGGCATAGCTGGGGGATTCGCTCTCGTCTACCCGGTCCTCCGCGAGCTCGAGGAGCGCGGGCGGGTGCGTCGGGGCTACTTCGTCGAAGGGCTCGGCGGGGCGCAGTTCGCGCTACCGGGGGCCATCGATCGCCTCCGCTCTGAGCGTGCCGACCCCGCAGGCGATGCTCGCGACCCGCGAACGCTCGTCCTCGCGGCCTCCGATCCCTCGAACCCGTACGGCGCTGCCCTTTCCTGGCCGCGATCGGGCGATGACGACCAGCGTGCTTTCCCGCGCGCCGCTGGCGCCTATGTCGTCCTCCACGACGGGCAGCCTGTCGTGTACCTCGAGCGTGGTGGCCGTTCGCTGCAGACGCTCCCGGCATTCGCGTCTCCGGACGCGGCTCGCCGTGCCCTCGAAGCACTCGACGGACTCGTCCGGGACGGTCGCCTGAAGAGCCTTCAGGTCGAACGAGTGGACGGCGTACCCGTTGCCGAGTCGGGCGCTCGCGACCTGCTCGCGGAAGCTGGCTTCCGGCCCGCGTATCGCGGCTGGCTGCTTCGTCCCCTCGCGCGACCAGCTCGCTCCGATGCCTGAGGGGGACACGCTCTACCGGACTGCCGTGGTGCTACGGGAAGTGTTGACGGGGCGAGAGGTGACGGCCGCGCGTGGGGGGATCGCAGGACCGGCGCTATCCCGGGTGGTCGGGACCCACGTGGACCGGGTCGGGGCCCAGGGAAAGCATCTCCTCGTCGGCTTCGACAACGCGCTGACGCTCCACACGCACCTCCGGATGCATGGCTCGTGGCATCGCTACCGCCCCGGCGAGCGCTGGCGGCGCCCTCCTTCGCGCGCCGTCGCCGTCATCGAGGTACCGACCGCGATCGCCGTGTGCTTCGACGCCCCCACGGTCGAGCTGCTCGATACGCGAGCGCTCGCGATCCACCCCGCGCTCGCGCGCCTTGGCCCCGATCTGCTCGCTCCCGAGGCGGACCTCCGGGCGGCCGTCCAGCGTCTCCGTGATCCATCGCGCGCGGAGCTCTCGATCGGAGAGGCGTTACTCGACCAGACGGCGCAGGCAGGGCTGGGCAACGTGTACCGCAGCGAGGTCTGCTTCATCGAACGCGTCGACCCGTTCCTCCCGGTCGCCGACATCGCCGACGACGTGCTCCAGAGGCTCCTCGTGACGGCTCGCCGGCTCCTCGTTGCGAATCGGCTGGGACCGTCGAGGACGACGACCCGCGACGCGCTCGGCGGTGAGGCGACCGATACGGGGCCCCGACGGCATGGTGGACGACTCTACGTGTACGGGCGGGCCGGTAGACCGTGTCTCCGCTGCGGGACGCCGATCCGCACCAGGGTCGCCGGGGCCGTCCCTCGCCGGACCTACTGGTGCCCTGCCTGCCAGCCTGCCACTCCCCGCACCGACGACGGCACCAGCGCAAGCCGGCCGAGAAGGTAGCGACCATCGGACGGCTGGCGGTGCTCATCCGCGAGGGACGCCGAAGAACGTGCGCAGCCGCGTTTCCACCCCTCGCCGAGCTTCGGCTGCGGCTCCCTCCCTGTCCTGACGCCACCTGTGAAGCCACGCACGCCACGCTACCCGGAGCCGGACCGCCGCCGCGGATAGTGCCGCGCGCCGGAGTCCCCGGAGCGGGTCCGGTCGTCGCCATGCCCAGGGGATCGCAGCCCACAGCAGCAGGACGTAGTCGATCCGCGGCGGCCGCGGGAACGAGATCATCGTGGTGACCCAGTGGAGCGTGTCCGGCCACGTCGCGAGCGACAACACGACGGCGACCGCGAGCGCCGCCAATCCCCATGGACGCGCCCGCGGCGGAAGGAGCGGGAACAGCAGCACCGGGAACCATTTCGTGCTGACGGTCGCTGCCCACAGCATGCCCGCGAGTCGCGGACCCGTGAACTGCGCGACCCACACGGCCATCGCGAGCAGGAACGTCACGTTGCCCGTGTCGAGGGTCGCCGCGATCGGGACCGCCATCACCGCGAACGCGACCGCGGTGGCCACGGGACGCCGGTCGTAGGCCCACTTCAGGGACCAAGCGAGGACGAGGACGTTGAAGACGCGCCAGGCGAACCATGCGACCGGCCAGGGGAGCAGCCCGAAGGGCAGGAAGAGCGGCAGCAGCCACGGTGCATAGGGCCAGGGCATGAACGGGTCGGGTGGCGCGTACACGTCGCCGCCGGCCAGCCAGACGCGGACTCCCCCCCAGTAGGCGAGCGCGTCGGAACCCGCGGCGCCGCCCCTCGCGATGAGGAAGGCGAGCATCACGCCGCCGGTCAGCCCGATCAGGAAGATGGCGAGCAGGCGGCGTGAGTCGCGCAGCCGAGCCAGATCGGCGCGGCGAACCGCGGGCATCGAGGGTTCCATCTCCTCCAGGACGCCTCCGTCCCGGACCGATCCGGGTGCTCGGCGCCGCTCATGCTACAGCCCGCGGCTATACTCGCCCGATGGCCGAGGGACATGTCATCGTCATCGGTGGTGCCGAGGACAAGGTCCGCGAACGGCTGATCCTCAGCCGTTTCGTCGCGCTCGCCGGTGGCCCGGACGCTCGGATCGCCGTCATCAGCACTGCCTCGTCGCTCGGGCCGCTCGCCGGGCAGATGTATCGCCGCGTGTTCACGGAGCTCGGCGTGAGCGAGGTGTGGCCTATCCACGCCGCCACCCGCGCGCAGGCGAACGACGACACGGCCGCGCGGCACGTCCATGATTCCACCGGCGTGTTCATGACCGGCGGAAATCAGCTCCGCTTGAGCTCGACGATCGGGGGCACCAACCTCGCGCAGGCCGTCCTCGACCGGCATCGCCACGGCGTCGTCGTCGCCGGGACGAGCGCGGGCGCGTCCGCGATGAGCACGCACATGGTGGCGTTCGGCGCCAGCGGTGCCAGCCCGAAGCAGAGGATGGTCCAGATGGCCGCCGGTCTGGGCGTACTCTCGAACGTCATCGTCGATCAGCACTTCCAGCAGCGGAACCGCCTCGGCCGTCTGCTCGCGATCATCGCCCAGAACCCCTCCCTGCTCGGACTCGGCGTGGACGAGGACACGGCCGGCGTGATCGGGCCCGACTCAGTGCTCGAGGTCATCGGACGCCGAAGCGTCACGATCATCGATGGGTCCAGCTCGGACACGGATGCCTGGGAGGTCCCCGCGCACCGGCCGCTGATGATCAGCAACGTCGTCCTGCACTCGCTCCCCGGCGGCTATCGCTTCGATATCCGGCGCCGCGTCCGGGTGGCGTCACCGGTGCTGCGCGCGCTCGAGCCCTCCGAGCAGGGACGAGCCGCCTCCGGCTGACCGGAGCGGGAGCGAGATGGTGGAGGGTCGGGCGCCGCAAGCAGTGGACGACCAGGTGGGGTCGCCCGGTGGAGATGCCGCCACGGGAACGTCGGCGGAACCTGCGACCGCGGCAGGTGGGCCGACCGGAGCGGGTGCCGTCGAGGCGGACGCGACGGGGTCGGGCGGCGCGGCGGAAGCTGCGACCGAAGTCGCCGGAGAGCCGACGGCCGCCGAGGAGGAGCAGGAAGCGGTGGCCTCGAGGGGGTCCGGGGAGCGCCGTGCGGCGGAGACTCGTCGCCGGGCCGCGATCGAGGGGCCGAAACCCGAACTGCGCATCCTCGATACGCGAGTCCTGCGTGGCCCGAACCACTGGGCACGCGGTCCCGCCATCAAGATGCTTGTCGACCTCGGCGTGCTCGAGGAGTTCCCGAGCAACAGGATCCCCGGATTCAACGATGCACTGGTCGCTCTCCTCCCGACGCTCGAGGACCACGCCTGCTCGCTGAACCGGCGCGGCGGGTTCGTCACCCGCCTTCGACAGGGCACGTGGCTGGGACACGTCGCGGAGCACGTGGCGCTCGACCTCCAGACGCTGGCCGGGATCCACGTCCGGATCGGCAAGACGCGCTCTACGGGCGAGTACGCCCGCTACAACGTCATCTACTCCTACGGCGAGGAGCAGGTCGGCATCGAGGCCGGCCGGTTCGCGGTCGCGATCGTGAACCACCTTGTGGCTCCCGACGACCCCGCGTTCATGATCGACTTCGCCGGCGATCTCGAGAGGCTGATCCTGCTCGCCGAACGACAGGCGTTCGGGCCCTCGACGCAGGCGCTCGTCGACGAGGCGGTGTCGCGCGACATCCCATGGATCCGTCTCGACCGCCACAGCCTCGTCCAGTTCGGGCAGGGCGCCCACCAGCAGCGGATCCGGGCGACGATGACGTCACGGACGCCCGCCATCGCGGTCGACATCGCGTCCGACAAGAACCTGACGAACCAGCTGCTGGCGTCGGCCGGTCTGCCGGTCCCCCGGTCCCAGGTGGTCCGAAGGATCGAGCAGGCCGTCGCGGCGGCCGAAGCGATGGGGTACCCGGTCGTCGTGAAGCCCCTCGACGGGAACCACGGCCGCGGGGTCCAGCTCGATCTCCGCGACGCGGACGCTGTGCGGCGCGCGTTCCCGGTCGCCCTTCGGGAGACACGGAGCGGTCAGGTCCAGGTGGAAACGTATGTGCGCGGCCGCGATCACCGCGTCCTCGTCATCGACGGCAAGGTCGCCGCGATCGCTGAGCGGGTGCCGGCGAGCGTCACCGCCGATGGGGTCCATACCGTTCGACAGCTCGTCGATATCGAGAACACGGACCCGCGGCGTGGCTTCGGGCACGAGAAGGTCCTGACCAGGATCGCCCTCAACGAGGCGGCGGAGGAGCTCGTCAGGAAGCAGGGCTTCTCCATGGACGACGTCCCTCCCCGGGGCACTTCGATCTCCCTTGCGATGACCGGGAACATGTCGACGGGTGGCACATCGATCGACCGGACCGCCGAAGCGCATCCCGACAACGTCGAGATCGCGGAAACCGCAGCGCGGATCGTCGGGCTCGACGTGGCCGGGATCGACTTGATGGTCCCCGACATCTCGGTGCCGGTCGGGGAGCAGGGCGGCGCGATCGTGGAGGTGAATGCCGCGCCCGGGTTCCGGATGCACACGAACCCGACCGAGGGCGAGCCGCAGTACGTCGCGAAACCCGTGCTCGACCTGCTCTTCCCGCCGGGCACCAACGCGCGCATCCCGATCGTCGGCGTGACGGGCACGAACGGTAAGACGACGACCGTCCGGATGATCTCCCACATCCTGAAGTTGATGGGACGGCGCGTCGGGATGACGACGACGGACGGGATCGTGATAGACGGGCGACTGACGAAGAAGGGCGACATGTCGGGACCGAAATCCGCCCAGATGGTGCTCCAGAACCCCGTCGTCGACGCCGCGGTGTTCGAGGTGGCGCGCGGCGGGATCCTGCGCGAGGGACTCGGCTACGACCGCAACGATGTGGCGGTGGTGACGAATGTCACCGGCGACCACCTGGGCCGCCAGGGCATCGAGACGCTCGAGCAGCTGGCGGGCGTGAAGGGCGTCCTCGTCGAGGCGGTGCCACGGTCAGGCAGCGCGGTGCTGAATGCGGACGACCGGCTGGTGGCGCGGATGGCGCGCCACTGCCGGGGACAGGTGATCTTCTTCTCGCTGGCGACGAGAAAGGGTCAGGAGGGTTTCGACCGCGTCGACGGGCATACGGGACGGGGAGGCGCGGCGATGGTCCTGCAGGAGACCGCCGACGGAGAACTCGTCGTGCTGCGCCACGGGCCCCGCACGATGCGGCTGCTGTACACGCATCTCATCCCCGCCACCTTCGGCGGGCGGGCCCGGATGAACGTGGCGAACGCGCTCGCAGCGGCGGCTGCGGCGTGGGCGTCCGGCGCGCACCTCCACGACATCCGACAGGGCCTCCGGACGTTCACCACCTCGTTCTTCCAGGCCCCGGGGCGGATGAACGAGCTCGAGGCGAACGGCGTCAAGGTGATCATCGACTACTGCCATAACGTGGACGGGATGCGCCGGCTCACCGAGTTCGTCGAGCTGTCGATGGCAGCGGGGCGAGACGGCCGCGACGCCGAAGGGAGCGACGGGTACGGCGACGGCTACGTCGCGACCCAAGGCGACGGAAGCGGCGATCGCAGCGCTGACGGTGGAGCCGACGGAGCAGGCGACCGAGGGCGCGGCGACGGACCGAGCGGGCGCGCGATCGCCGTCATCGGCATCCCCGGGGACCGGCGTGACGAGGATCAGCGGATGTACGGGGCCCTGGCCGCCGCGGCCTTCGACTCGATCTTCGTCCGCGAGGACGCGAACCTGCGGGGCCGCAAGCCGGGCGAGACCGCGGCGCGAGTGCTCGACGGGATCCGCGCGGCGCAGGGACGCGGCGCGCGTTGCCGAGAAGTGCAGGTCGTGCTGCCGGAGCTCGAAGCGGCCCGTGCCGCCCTCGCCGACGCGCGGCCCGGCGACTTCGTCGTCATCTGCGTCGACGACGCTGCCAGCGTCTACCGCGAGGTCATGTCGCGACGCGGCGCGCGCGGTACGGCGATCGGCGCTCCAGGGGAGTTCGCGGTCCCGGAGGGTTAGCGACCGAAGACCACGCACGACGGCCGTGCCTGGGACTCGAGGAACCAGTGATTTCGTCGTCCTTCTTCAGACGGCTTCCGCGCCGGATCGCGCCACCTGGATGGAGCCGGGCCGAAGTACGTCGCTGAGGCCGTCGGCGTCGAGCGGTTCCGCACCCAGCTCGGCCAGCGCCGCGACGACGCCTTCCCGGTCGGCCTGGCACATGAGGAAGATCACGCCTCGCTCACGCGCGTCGTGCGGCTGGCCGTCGCCGGCGATCACCCCCCGCAGTGCGGCCACCTCGTCCGGATACAGCGGGACATCTGACGGCCGCGCTCCCTCCTCTGCCATCCCTGCGAGCAGCTCGCCCACGATGTGCTCCGGCGTCCGACCTCGTAGGTACTTGCGGGTCTCCTTGATGACGAGGTGATCGGCCCCTCGCGCCGCACTCCGTCCGACGCCCCGAAGCGCGTCGTCCGGCCGGTCGCCCGCCGTTCCGATGATGGCTGTGATCGGGCGAGCGCCCGGCCGTCCCTTACCGGCGACGCCTTTGGCGACCTCGAGCATGGCCGCCACGCCCGCCTCGTTGTGCGCGAAGTCGACGATGACCACGCGATCGCCGAGCCGGTACAGATTCATCCGCCCGAACGCCTGGTCGCTCGAGGGCCGGAAGTCGCGCAGTCCGGCGGCTACCTGCTCGATCGTGGCGCCGAACGCCCGCGCGCCGCCGGCCGCCGCGAGTGCATTCGCGACATTGTGTCTGGCCAGCCCGAGGAGCGTCGCAGGCACATCCCGGACATCGATGATCGGACGTCGCTCGTCGCCCTCCGCCTCCACGATCCAGCCGTCCTCGAGCAGCACTGCGGACCGGCCTCGCGAGAGGTGCCGTCGGATCCTTCTCGACCCTGGGTCGAGCGAGAAGAAGCAGACGCGCGCCCGGACGTGCCGCGCGACGGCGGCGACGAGCGGGTCGTCGGCGTTCAGAACGACGGTCCCGGTCGGGCGGGTGACCCGGCAGATGACCGACTTGACCTCGGCAAGCTCGGGGAGCGTGTGGATGCCGAGGAGGTCGAGATGGTCTGCGCTGACGTTCGTGAACACCGAGGCGTCGTTCGACTGGTACGCGAGGCCCTTCAGGACGATCCCGCCCCGTGCGGTCTCGAGCACGGCGATCTCGACGTCAGGACGTCTGAGGACGGAGCGCGCGCCGTACGGTCCGGTCAGGTCACCCTGCTCCACGAACTGCTCGTCGATGAGCACGCCGTCGGACATCGTGGTGCCCGTGCGACGCCCTGCGATCCGGAAGATCCTCGTGATCATGCGCGTCGTCGTGCTCTTGCCGTTCGTCCCCGTGATGCTGACCGTCGGGATCCGCCGCTGGTCGTCCGTGATCCAGGGGGGAGGTGTGCTCGCAGCCGACTCGATCGCGGCGAGGGTGCGGGGAAGTCGGCGCCGAGAGGGAGCGTCCCTGCCAGGGGGCGCAAGGACGGCCGGATCCTCGTCCGCGTCCGTAAGCCGGAAGGCCGCGTTGGCGATCGCTTCCGCACGCTCTCGCTGCCGCCACGGGAAGGTGACGATCCAATGCCCGGGCTCGCTGCTCCGATGGATCGTCACCGGAAGGCGACGGCGCGGACGGCCGTCCGGGGCAGGCTCGGCGAGGACGGGGGCGTCGCTGCCCGTCAGCTCGTGGAGTCGTGCCACCCACCGCGCCAGCGTCACGACACTCTCCGGCGCGCGACTCGCGGGGACGGGCGCCCGCAGCTGGACGATCGCGTAACGTCCCGGCATGCGCTGGCCGTACCAGCTCCGGCGTCGCCCGACGGCGACCTCGATCTTGATCGTCGGCTCGAGGCGGTAGATGTTGGGGCCGTCGAGGACCCGAAGCTCGACCAGACGCACGGTCGCCCGAGTATAGGCAAGGGCGTCAGCGTGGAGCGCGACCCAGCACTAGACTCCGACCCGATGCTGCGCGAAGGGACAGCCGAACGGGTCAGCGACCATGAGCTCGAGGCGTTGCGAGCGTCACTCCAGCCGCGGCTCCCGGACTTTCTCGAGGACCTCGCGACTCTCGTGCAGATCGACTCCGGGAGCTACACGAAGGAGGGCGTCGACCGGATCGGCCGCTGGATGTCTTCCGCTCTAGAGCGGATCGGCGCCCGGGTCGACCACCTCCGGAACGTGGATCTCGGAGACACCGTCGTGGCGACGTTCGAGGACGCAGACACCGACGGGGTCCTGGCCACGCGAGGACGGAGCCCGGCTCCGAGCAGTGACGCCGGGGACGCGGCGGGTCCGTCGCCCTCGCAACGCGGGCTTCGGCTCCTTCTCATCGGCCACATGGACACCGTCTTCGATGCAGGGACGACGCTCGAGCGCCCGTTTCGGGTGACGGCGGGGCGGGCCTACGGTCCTGGTGTCGCGGACATGAAGTGCGGGCTGCTCGCCGGGCTCTACGCGCTCTCGGCCCTGCGCGACGTCGTGATGCCCGAAGAAGACTCCGGTGACGGCTCGCTCCCGTTCGAGCGGATCGTCTTCATCCTCAACCCGGACGAAGAGATCGGCTCACCGGTCTCGACAGCCGTGATCCGGGAGGCGGCGCTCGCGAGCGACGTCGTGCTCGTCCTCGAGTCCGCGCGCGCGAGCGGCGACATCGTCAGCTCACGGAAGGGGATCGTCGACCTCCGGGTCACCGTCCGGGGCCACGCGGCGCACGCCGGCGTGGAGCCGCAGAAGGGACGGCACGCGATCCTGGAAGCCGCGCACAAGACGATCGCGCTCCAGGCGCTCAACGGACGCTGGCCGGGGGTGACGTGCAACGTGGGGGTCGTGCGCGGTGGGACGCGCCCGAACGTCGTGCCGGACGAGGTCGTGCTCGAGATCGACCTCCGCGCGCCGAGTCGCGCCCACCTCGAGGCAGCCGAGGCGGCGATCGCGTCCATCTGCGCCCACTCCACCGTCCCTGACGTGACCGCCGAGCTCGACGAGCTCGCGCGTCACTGGCCGATGGAGAAGCGTGAGGGGACGGCGCGGCTCGCCTCCCACGCGCAGGCGCTCGCGGTCCGGCTCGGGTTCACGGTCACGGACGTCGCGACCGGCGGCGCGTCGGACGCGAACACGACGGCCGGCCTCGGCGTCCCGACGCTCGATGGCCTCGGCCCGATCGGCGGCCTCGGCCACTCGCCGGATGAGTACCTCGAGGTCGATTCCATCGTCCCGCGCGTGACCCTCCTGGCCGCGCTCATGCTCGCGATCTCGCGCGACGACTCGGTGGCGGCGCTGTCGGCCACCTGACGGCCCTGGCGCCACCGTCGCGGATCAGACAGCATCGTCTTTCCTTGGCGGACGCCGCTACCCTGGCCGGCGACTAGAGCGGCAGCCGCTAGCGGGTGGGTCGCTGCGGTGTCAGCGCAGGAACGTCTTCCCGCAGGTATCGCAGACGGTGTAGACCGCGTGCCGCTCCCTGGCGTGTCCTGCGGCATGGAGCCTCCCGCTGAAATCACCGACCGGGCACACGTACACCCACCAGCGCTGGTTCGACGCGGACGGTTCGAGCGGCGTCGCTTCCGTTGCCACCGTGTCGCGCAGCCCTTCGAACTTCTCGAACGCCGCCTGGACGGCAGCGGCCCGCTCCGTCTCGGTCTCGCTGGAGTAGGGATAGTTCTGACCGACGTTCGAGCTCACGTTCCCTTAGGGCAGCTGGGGCAGCGCTCGCCGAGGGCGAAGCGAGCTGGGTCGATGAGGGGGGTTGGCCAGCCGCGGAGGTCGTGAGCGCGGCGCGACCGGCCGCCGCGAAGTATACCGATACGCGCAAGCGTGCTCGGCTGTGCGCGCGCGTCGCCCACGTGCCACCTGTGAGTGCCGCTCGAGGTCGAGGCCGTGGTCACTCCGACCCTCTACCACCCGGCAGGGAGCCCCTCTGATCGCGGGTCCGTCGCTGCCGCGAACGACGTCGATGCGCCGTCAGGGACGATCTCGATCGCGTGTGCGTGCCCGAACCCCGAGTCGAACGCGCCTCCCCACTCGATCCGGTGTCCGCGTGAAGCGAGATCGCGTGCGAGGGCATCGCGCATCCGCCGCTCGAGGTGCGTGACCACGGGCGGCCCGTGGTGCTCCTCTACATCAGCCGCCCAGCGCGGCAGCGCGAGTGCCGAAGCGATATCGAGGCCCCCATCGACGACGGCCGAGACGAACTGGGCGAAGACCTGCGGCTGGATCTCGCCCCCCATCGAGCCGTGGACGATCCAGGGCTGCCCGTCGCGGAACAGCATCCCGGGCGTCAGCGTGTGCATGGTCCGCTTGTGTGGTGCCAGGGCGTTCCGATGCGACGGGTCCAGGACGAAGAACGCGCCCCGGTTCTGGTACGCGATCCCGGTCCGCGCGTCGACGAGCCCGGACCCGAACCCGGCGTAGTTCGACTCGATGAGGCTTACCGCGCCGCCCCATCGGTCCGTCGTGGCGAGGTAGACCGTGCCGCCGCCGGCGGGGAGCGGCGACGGTCGGGCTGGCAGGACCCGCTCGGGATCGAGCCGAGACGCAAGCTCTGCGCCGTGCCGGGCCGCGAGGAGCAGCTCCAGTGCGCCGGCTTCCATGGAGTCCGGGTCCGTCAGGTACGTGTCGCGGTCGGCCATACACAGCCGTGCCGCCTCCAGCGCGAGGTGGACCCAGCGCGCTTCGTCGATGCCTGCGGGTCCGAATGCCCCGGGCGGCGGCGGCTCGAACCGTGCGAGCACGTTGAGCAGCTCCAGCGCGACGGGGCCTGAGCTGTTGGGCGCGTGGCTCGTCGCCCGAAGACCCCGGTAGTCGGTCGCGACCGGCTCCGTCCAGTCCGAGCTGTGGCGTGCGAGATCCTCGGCGTCCAGCGGCGAGCCGCGCGACCGGAGGTACTCGACGGCCTGCGTCGCGAGCTGTCCCCGATACGCGTCGTCGGCGCCCTCCCCGGCGAGCCGTTCCAGTGTCGCCCCGAGCCCACGGAGCTCGACCCGTTCTCCTGGCACCCACGAACGTCCGTGCGGACGGAACACCGCTGCCCAGTCCGACTCGGTGCCATACGTCCCCGCGGCACGCTCGACGCTGCGGATCCAGCCGTCGCTCGCAGGGAAGCCGCGCGCGAGCTCGATCGCAGGAGCGAGGAGGTCCGGCCACGGGAGTCGGCCGAACCGAACGTGGGCGTCGCCCCAGGAGCGGATGGCGCCCGGGACGGTGACCGTCCACGGGCCGCGGAGAGGCATCCGTTCCAGCCCGCGCGCCGTCGCGGCGTCGATCGTCGCGTTGCGAGACGCCCTTCCGCTGCCGTTCAGTCCGTGGAGGCGGCGCCCGTCCCAGATGAGCCAGAAGGCGTCACCGCCGAGCCCGCACATGTAGCTCGACACGACCGAGAGCGCGACGTTCGTTGCGATGGCCGCATCTACCGCGTTCCCGCCTGCTCTCAGGATGCCGAGCCCTGCTTGGCTGGCGAGGTGGTGAGGGCTCACGACCGCGCCACGCAGACCCCGCGCGAGCAGCGGTGGTACGAGAGGAGGAGCTGGGGTGCGGGAGTCTGCCTGAGCCATCGCGTCGAGCGTAACGGACGAGGCGACGGCCGTTGTCAGGACGCGACGGCGGCTTCCGCAGCTGCAGCTGCCTGTACGACCGTTGATGGACTCGCGGTCTCAGGGCCCTGATCCTCGTCGTCCGCGAGGTTCGGCGCCAGCCACCGCGCAGCCTCCTGGAGCGGCCACCCCTTCCGGCGGGCGTAGTCCTCCAACTGGTCGCGGCCTATCCGCCCCAGTCCGAAGTAGCGGGCCTGCGGATGCCAGAAGTACACGCCGCTCACGGACGAGGCCGGGAGCATGGCCATGGACTCGGTGAGGCAGATGCCGGCACGGCGCTCCGCATCGAGGAGGTCGAAGAGGGTCCGCTTCTCGGTGTGGTCGGGACACGCGGGGTATCCCGGCGCTGGTCGGATCCCCTGGTACGACTCTGCGATCAGAGCCGCATTGTCCAGTGCCTCGTCGGGGGCATAGCCCCACAGCTCGCGGCGGACGAGCTCGTGGAGCCGCTCCGCGAACGCTTCCGCGAGGCGGTCGGCGAGGGAAGTCACGAGGATCGCGTCGTAGTCGTTCTTCTGCGCGAGGAACTCGTCCTTGATCTGCTCCAGCCCCAGCCCCGCGGTCACTGCGAAGGCGCCGATGAAGTCCTTCACGCCGCAGCCGATCGGTGCGGTGTAGTCGGCCAGCGCGACGTTCGGCCGACCCTGCGGCTTCGCCATCTGCTGCCGCAGCGTGTGGAGGCGCGTCAGGACGCGTGTCCGCGCCTCGTCCTCGTAGATCTCGATGTCATCGTCCGGGGTCGACGCCGCGGGCCAGAACCCGACGACGCCGTTCGCGCGCAGCAGCCGCTCGTCGACGACGCGCTCGAGGAGCGCCTGCGCGTCCGCGAACAGCGAGCGGGCTGCCTGGCCGACGCGCGGGTCGTCCAGGATCTCCGGGTATCGCCCACTGAGCTCCCACGTCGAAAAGAACGGCGTCCAGTCGATCCGGTCGATGAGCTCCGTGAGCGGGTGGTCCTCGAGCGTCCGCACACCCAGGAACGACGGACGAGGTGGCGCCGTCGCCTCCCAGTCGATCCGTACGCGGTTCCTCCGGGCCTCCTCGATCGTCAGCCGCCGGATCCTGCTGTCGCGATCCGCGTGCTGTCGGCGCACTTGGGCGTATTCCGCCCGTGTCCGCTCCAGGAACGCATCCCGCTGGGCCGGGTCGAGAAGCGCGCCGGCGACGCCGACCGCCCGGGATGCGTCCACGACGTGCACGACGGGTCCGCTGTAACAGGGCTCGATCCGGACGGCGGTGTGAGCGCGGGACGTGGTCGCGCCGCCGATGAGGAGCGGGACCGTGAACTCCTCGCGCTCCATCTCCATCGCCACCGTCCGCATCTCCTCGAGCGAGGGCGTGATGAGGCCCGAGAGACCGATGACATCGGCTCGCTCCTGCCGGGCCGTCTCGAGGATCTTCGGCCACGGCACCATGACGCCCAGGTCGATCACCTCGTACCCGTTACACGCGAGCACGACCCCGACGATGTTCTTGCCGATGTCATGGACATCGCCCTTGACCGTCGCCATCACGACGCGCCCCGCCGACCGTCGCCCGCTCCCGTCTACACGCTCGTCGGCGTTCTTCTCGGCTTCGATGTACGGGATGAGGTGCGCGACCGCCTGCTTCATCACACGCGCGCTCTTCACGACCTGCGGCAAGAACATCCGCCCGCTGCCGAACAGGTCCCCGACCACGTCCATCCCCGCCATCAGCGGTCCCTCGATGACATGGATGGGTCGAGCAGAGGCGATCCGCGCTTCTTCCGTGTCCTCGATGATCCAGTCGGCGATCCCCTCCACGAGCGCATGCTTCAGCCGCTCTTCGACGGGCGCGTTCCGCCACGACAGATCGGGACCGGAGGCCGAGACGCCCCGCCCCTGCACGGATGCCGCGATCTCGAGCAGTCGTTCGGTCGCGTCGGGACGGCGGTTCAACACGAGGTCCTCGACACGCTCCCGTAGGTCCGGGGGGATGTCGTCGTAGACGGGCAGGGCGCCTGCGTTGACGATGCCCATGTCCATGCCTGCGGCGATCGCGTGGTAGAGGAACACCGTATGGATGGCCTCTCGAACCGGGTCGTTGCCGCGGAACGAGAAGGAGACATTCGAGACGCCGCCGCTGACGAGCACGCCCGGCAACTCCGCCTTGATCCGCCGCGTCGCCTCGATGTACGCGACGGCGTAACCGGCGTGCTCCTCGATCCCGGTCCCGATCGCGAAGATGTTGGGGTCGAAGATGATGTCTTCGGGGTCGAAGCCGGCCTGCTCGGTCAGCAGCCGGTGCGCGCGGCGGCAGATGGCGAGCCGCCGTTCGACGGTGTCAGCCTGGCCCTCCTCGTCGAACGCCATCACGACCACCGCGGCCCCGTAGCGCCGCGCGAGACGCGCGTGGTGCAGGAACTCCGCCTCGCCCTCCTTGAGGCTCACCGAGTTCACCACCGGCCGCCCCTGGACGCACTTGAGACCGGCCTCGATGACGGACCATTTCGAGGAGTCGACCATGAGCGGCACGCGCCCGATGTCCGGCTCGGCCGCGAGCAGGTTCAGGAACCGTGTCATGGCCGCCTCCGAGTCGAGGAGGGCCTCGTCCATGTTCACGTCGATCATCTGGGCGCCGTTCTCGACCTGCTGCCGAGCGACCTCGACCGCTTCCGGAAACCGCCCGTCGAGGATCAGCTTCGCGAACCGACGCGATCCGGTCACGTTCGTCCGCTCGCCCACGTTGACGAACAGCGTGTCGGGCCCGATGTCGAGCGGCTCGAGCCCCGAGAGCCGCGTCCGGCGCTCGATGCTCGGTACCTTCCGAGGCTGCCTGCCCGCTACGGCGCGAGCGATCGCGCGGACGTGGTCGGGCGTCGTGCCGCAGCAGCCGCCGACGATGTTCAGCGCCCCCTCGGCGGCGAGCTCGCCGAGCACTCCCGAGGTCTCCGCAGGGGGCTCGTCGTAGCCGCCGAACGCGTTGGGCAACCCCGCGTTCGGGTACGCGCTGATGGGGACGTCCGCGATCCGCGACAGCTCCTGGAGGTACGGTCTGAGGAGGCGGGCCCCGAGTGCGCAGTTGAGCCCGACCGTGAGGGGGCGGGCGTGCCGAACGCTGTTCCAGAACGCGCCGACCGTCTGACCGCTCAGCGTCCGGCCCGAGGCGTCGGTGATCGTGCCGCTGATCATCACGGGGACACGGAAGCCGAGCTCCTCGAACAACGTCTCGACGGCGAAGATCCCGGCCTTGGCGTTCAACGTGTCGAAGATCGTCTCGATGAGCAGTAGATCCGCGCCACCGGCGACCAGCCCGCGTGCGGACTCGGCGTACGCTGCGGCAAGTTCGTCGAAGGTCACGTTCCGAGCGCCGGGATCGTTCACGTCGGGCGAGAGCGAGGCGGTTCGATTCGTCGGCCCCAGCGAACCCGCCACGAACCGCGGCCTCTCGGCGTCTCGCGCCTCGGCCGCGTCGGCGGCTTGGCGCGCCACCCGGGCCGCCTCGCGGTTCATCTCCTCCACGTACGGCTCGAGCGCGTAATCACCCATCGCGACGCGCGTCGCGTTGAACGTGTTCGTCGAGATGATGTCCGCGCCTGCGTCCAGGTACGCCGCGTGGATGCCGCGGATGATCTCCGGCTGCGTGATGCACAGCAGGTCGTTGCAGCCGCGCAAGTCTCTCTCGTGGTCGCGGAACCGTTCACCGCGGAACGCCGCCTCGTCGAGGGCGTGCGTCTGGATCATCGTGCCCATCGCGCCGTCGAGCACGAGGATCCGCTCGCGCAGCAGCTCCGGCAGTCGCGCGAGGCGACGCTGCCGACGTTCGGCTGTCGTCAACGGGGTTGCCACGTCCGGAGTCTACCCGTGTTCCGATGCCACCCGACGGCGACGCTCCCGACCCGTTCCTCGTCCTTCGTCCTGCTGCCGCTCACGTCCCTGTTCCGAGACGTGCTCTTCGCGTCCCCTCGCCTCGGGCTCATCAGTCTTCAGGCGTCGGCAGCGACGACCACCGGCGAGCGACGGCGCGCGGGCGTATCCTCGGCGGCGTGTCCGCGCGCTGGGATCTCGGCTTCCGCGCCCTGTATCGACTGCTTCGACTCCTGGATCCGGCCATCAGGACGATGAGGGCGGGGTCCGGCCTGGGTAACGTGACGGAGGTCCGCATCAGAGGCCGGCACACGGGTCGGACGCGGTCCACCCTCCTCGGGCTACTGCACACCGACGGCGGCATCTACGTCGGGCACCCGAACGGCCACGCAGCGTGGACGCGCGACCTGCTCGAGGCAGGCGAAGCAGAGATCGTGGCGCTGGGCGGCGAACAGATGCTGGTGCGTGCCGAGCTGCTCCCCCCAGGGCCGGAGCGAAAGGCTGCGATCGAGGCGACGGGGCAGCACCCGTTCCCGGGGAACGTCATCTACCGGCTCGCGCGGCGACACATCCTCGAGCGGGGCGTCTACTTCCGGCTGGAGCCGGTCCTCGACGGCGCGCCGCAGGAGCGCAGAGGGTAGCCGGGATCCGGGCGTGGAAGTCCTGCATCGCGTCGTCGGTCCCGTCGCCACCAACGTCTACGTCCTCGCCGACGAGATGAGCCGTGAAGCGATCGCGATCGACACCGCCGTGCCCTGCCTCCAGTGGATCAGGGATTCGTTGCGCGACCGCGGCTGGACGCTCAAGTTGATCGTCAGCACGCATCGACACTGGGACCACATCGGCGACAACGCCGCGGTGATGAGTGCGACGGGGGCGCGCCTCGCCGCGCACACGCTCGACCGACACGGTATCGAGCAGCCGCAGCCTCTCAACGCCCCCTTTCCGATCCCGCCCAGCATCCCTGCCGTCGAGCTCGCCGAGGGCGGGGCGGTCCGGTTCGGGTCGATCATGCTCGAGGTCTTGCACACGCCCGGCCACACGGAAGGCTCGGTCTGCCTTCTCGCGCGCGACGACGGACTGCTGTTCGCGGGAGACACCTTGTTCGCCGGCGGGTGGGGACGGGTCGACCTGCCGGGTGGAAACCGCGAGCAGATGGTCGACTCGCTCGCTCGACTCGCCCGCCTCGAGGACGGCCTGCGCGTCCTGCCCGGGCACGGCGCGTCGACCACGATCGGGCGCGAGCGGCCGTGGCTCGAGCTCGTTTCGCGGGAGCGACGGCTGCTCGTGTAGGGGGTTGACGGGCGTGGCATACTCCCGGGGAGTATGCAGAACGTTCACGCGCCCCATGACCCACCCCCCCACGACCTCGGCCACGGCCCGCACCGAGCGCGCGGAGCGCTGAGTACGGACCACTCCCCAGCTGCCGCGGCGGAGGAGCATCGCCGCTCGCCGGAGGGAGGCGCGGACGGCGCTGACCATCGGGGGCACGCGGGTCACGACCGGCATGCCGGGCACGACCCCGAGATGTTCCGCGACCGCTTCTGGCTCTCGCTGCTCCTGACGATCCCGATCCTGGTGTACAGCGACGAGATCCAGGAGTGGCTCGGCTACGCCCCCCCAGCCTTCGTGGGCAGTGACTGGCTCTCGGCGGTTCTCGGCGCCATCGTCTTCCTCTACGGCGGCCCCGTGTTCCTGCGAGGCGCCGTGGGCGAACTGCGCGACCGGCAGCCCGGGATGATGATGCTCATCAGCCTCGCCATCAGCGTCGCGTTCGTGGCGAGCCTCGCAGGGACCTTCGGCCTGATCGAGGTCGAGGTGTGGTGGGAACTCGCCACGCTGATCACGATCATGCTGCTGGGTCACTGGCTCGAGATGCGCGCCATCGCGCAGGCGCGCGGCGCCCTCGATGCGCTCGCCGCGCTCCTCCCCGACGAGGCGGAGCGCATCAGTAACGGGCGCGTCGAGACCGTCCGCGTCGCCGACCTGCGCGTCGGCGACATCGTCCTGGTGCGTCCGGGCGGACGCGTGCCGGCGGACGGGACCGTCGTCCAGGGACGCGCCGACGTCGACGAGTCGATGCTCACCGGAGAGTCACGCGAGGTCGCCAAAGAGCCCGGAGCGGACGTGGTCGCCGGGAGTGTCATCGCCGGTGGCAGCCTGCGCGTCCGGATCGCGGCGGTCGGGGAGGGAACCGCGCTCTCAGGGATCATGCGCCTCGTCGCAGCCGCCCAGGCGTCAGGCTCGCGGGCGCAGGCGCTCGCCGACCGCGCGGCCGCGATCCTGTTCTACGTGGCACTCGTCGCCGGAGTCGTGACCGCGGTCACGTGGTTCGCACTCGGCGAGGTCGACGCAGCGCTCGTGCGTGCGACGACCGTGCTCGTCATCGCGTGCCCCCATGCGCTCGGGCTGGCCATCCCGCTCGTCATCTCGATCGGGACCTCGGTCGGCGCTCGGAGCGGGCTTCTCGTCAAGGATCGGCTGGCTCTGGAGCGCGCGCGCGACGTGGATCTGATCATCTTCGACAAGACCGGGACGCTGACGCGAGGAAGACATGTCCTCGCGTCGGTCGCCGGCGCTCCGGGTGTCGGCGCCGACGATGTCCTCCGCCTCGCCGCCGCGGTCGAGGCCGACTCGGAACACCCGCTCGCTCGTGCGATCGCGTCTGCCGCCCTCGACCGGCGCGTGACGCTCGAGCAAGCGGACGGGTTCGAAGCCCTCCCGGGGCGGGGCGCCAGGGCGCGGGTCGGCGGTCGGATCGTTCATGTCGGCGGCCCCCGCCTTCTCGAGGAACTCGGCGCGACCCTTCCCAGAGAGCTGGCGGAAACGACCGAAGGATGGGCGACCGAGGGGCGGACGGTGATGTACGTGATCGACGAGGGGAGGGCGATCGGCGCACTCGGACTGGAGGACGAGGTCAGGCCGGAGTCGGCCGAGGCCGTCGCACGGCTGCATTCGATGGGCCTCCGCGTCGCGATGATCACCGGCGATTCGCACGCCGTGGCGGGATCGGTCGCTCGGCGGCTCGCGATCGACGAGGTCGCGGCGCAGGTGCTTCCGGCCGACAAGGATGCCGCCGTAGCCGCGTTCCAGGCACGCGGTCACCGGGTCGCGATGGTGGGCGACGGCGTGAACGACGCACCAGCGCTCGCCCGGGCAGACCTTGGGATCGCCATCGGCGCGGGGACGGACGTAGCGGTGGAGTCGGCCGGCATCGTCCTCGTCCGTGACGACCCGCGCGACGTGGTCGGGGCGATCGAGCTGTCGCGCGCGAGCTACCGCAAGATGCTTCAGAACCTCGCGTGGGCGACCGGTTACAACGTGGTCGCGATCCCGCTCGCCGCCGGCCTGCTTGCGCCCGTCGGAATGGAGTTGCCGATGAGCGTCGGCGCGTTGTTGATGAGCGGCTCGACCGTCGTCGTTGCCCTCAACGCTCAGCTGCTGCGGCGGCTCCGGTTAGCGCCGTGGACCAGGGAGCGTGTCGGCAGCGTGGCCCCGTCACCCGCCTAGACCGAAGCCATGGCGGCCGGTGCCGCGACCCGGCAGTCGGGGGACCGCCGGCGGAAGGCCCGGGGTATCGGCGGGACGGGCTCAGGCAAGCATCATGTGCGGCACGACTGCACGACGACGACCAGCAGCGCGGACGCGGCGATCATCGCTCGGTGGAACCGCGGGCGTTGGAACAGCACGTGCATCCCTGGCTCTCCCATCCGTGACCGGTGACCCCGCGTTGGGTCACCCAGCCGCGACGCGACGATACATCACGGAGTGGGTATGGATCCGGCGCGGGGACGAGCTGCGCCATGTGGTCCATCGGCGGTTGCGACGGAGAGCGCGGTCGGCGACGATGCTCGGATGAGCGAGGAACGGCGCCTCGTCACGGTCGTCTTCGCGGACGTGATCGGCTCGACGAGCCTCGTCGAACGCCTCGATCCCGAGGACGCCCGCATCCTGCTGCGCCGCTACTTCAGCGTCGCGAAGGAGGTCATCGAGGAGCACGGCGGCCGCGTCGAGAAGTTCATCGGGGACGCTGTCGTCGCGGTGTTCGGTCTGCCCCGTGCGCACGGCGATGACGCGGCGCGAGGACTCGCCGCGGCGCTCGAGCTCCGCGACCGGCTTCGATCCGACTCGAAGCTCGGCGAGCGGCTGTCGATCCGGTTCGGCGCGAACACGGGAGAGGTCGTCGCGACCGCGGATGGCTCCGCGGGGGACTTCCTGATCACCGGTGATGCAGTGAATGTCGCCGCACGTCTCCAGCAGGCCGCCGAGCCGTGGGCGATCCTCGCCGGCGAGCGGACAGCCCGTTCTGCCGGCGACTCGTTCGTGTTCGGTCCATCGCAGATCGTCGACGTACGCGGCAAGGCAGCCACCACGAAGGCGCTCCCGGTCCTCGGACGGGCGGCGGCCCCCCGTCCGGCGCGGGCGCCCATCGTCGGACGCGCCGCCGATCTCGCCCAACTCGAGCTCGTTGCGTCACGCGCGTTCGCCGAGCGACGCCCGTACCTGGTGAGCGTCATCGCACCACCGGGGACCGGGAAGACGCGCCTGCTCGAGGAATTCCTCGAGCGGCTGCCGGCCATCGCGCCGGAGGCCCGCGTCGCGGTCGCACAGTGTCTGCCCTACGGTCAGCGCCTGACCTACTGGCCGCTGCGTGCCGTGCTGTTCCGTCTGATGTCGATCCCCGACGATGCGCGACCCCAGGAGACGCTCGAGGCGATCCGCTCCCGGCTTCGCTCGGCTGCGGTCGATTCGCCGGAGACCACCGCGGAGCTGCTGGCCGCGACCGTGGGCGTCAGCGAGGGCGAGGTGAGTGATCGGGCAGCGCTCTTCAATGCGTGGCGCGAGACCCTCCAGGCCGCGTCTCGAGACGCTCCGGTCGTCCTCGCGTTCGAGGATCTCCACTGGTCGAGCGACAGCCTGCTCGAGCTCGTCGAGTACGTCGTCCAACCCCGTGCCCAGGTGCCCGTCCTGATGCTGGCGCTGAGCAGGCCAGAGCTGCTGGAGCGGAGGCCTGCGTGGGGGGGCGGCCTGAGGAACTCTGTCTCACTCGCCCTGGAACCTCTCAGTGACGCGGCGACCGCCGAACTCGTCGGACACCTGCTCGAGGGGTCGGCGCCCGAGCTGGTCCATGAAGTGGTCGCGCGCGCCGAGGGCAACCCGTTCTACGCGGGCGAGATCGTCCGCGCGGTCCTCGAGCGCGTCCCGTCGTTGGACGATCACGAAGCGGTCGCGGAAGCTCTGGCCACGCTGCCCGACACCGTGCAGGCGACGGTCCTCGCGCGGCTCGACCTGCTGCCGCCGCATGAACGGCGCCTTCTCCAGCTCGGCTCGGTCTTCGGACGTGCGTTCCGCCTCCAGGGGATCGTGGCCGTCGCCCCCGAGCTTGCTGGCGAGGCGCAGTCGCTTATCGACGCGCTCGTCGCGAAGGATCTGGTCCGACCCGGAGGCTCCGATCGGTTCGCCTTCCGGCACATCCTGATCCGGGACGTCGCGTACCAGACCCTCCCGAGGGCGGAACGCGCGCGGCTCCACGCGTCGGCGGCCGGTTGGCTGGAGGAACGATCGATCGGGCAGGAAGACGTCCTCGCCGAGCACGTCGCCTATCACTATCGCGAGGCTGCTGCGCTTTCGAGTCGCGTCGACCCGGACGCGCAGGAAGCGCGCGACGCGCGGCGAAAGGCAAGTGAATGGCTGCTGCGCGCTGCGGACGTCGCGGCCGCGACCGCCGCGTCGGTCGAAGCCGCGGCGCATCTGCGGAGTGCCATAGAGGTCTCCGACCCCGATGCCCTCCCGGGACTGTACGAGCGACTCGGAGACGTCCAGCTGGACGCGGAGACGAGCGTCGAGGCGTATCGGCAGGCCCTCGCCCGTTCGCCCGAAGCACGGCGTTCGTCGGCCGACGTCCTTCGGCTCCTCGGGAAGGTCCTCACCAACTACACGCGGTACCAGGGATCCATCGCCAACCGTCCCTCCCGGCAGGAGCTCGAGCGTCTGCGAGACGAGGGTCGGTCGCTGCTCGGCAAGGCCGACGATCAGAGTGCGATCGCCGGGTTCCTCGTGGCACAGGCGTTCCTGCCCTACTGGGACGAGGCGTATACGACGCCCGAGGAGCTCATGCGCGCGCAGGAGAGTGCTCGGCGCGCGCTGACGATCGCGCAGCGGCTCGACGACGCGAACCTTCAAAGCGGTGCCCTGGACGCGCTCTCCTCGCTCGCCGAGCTGCAGGGGGCGCAGGCGGAGGCGCGCGAGCACGCGCGGAACAGGCTCCCCCTGCAGGACCGGCTGACGCTGATGGAGAGGATCGACGCCTACTCGATGACCACGTTCCTCTCCGCATCCATCGGCGACCTCGAGGAGGCGGAGCAGGTCTCTCGCGCGGGGCTCGCCCATGTCCAACCCGGGCAGGCGCCTTCATGGGCGCTCCATCTCCTCGCGTGGCGTGCGTATGCGCTCGTCCTCCTCGGCCGGTGGGACGACGCGATCGCGGCCGGCGAACGCGCCCGGGACGTCTGGCTGGAAGCGCACCGGGGTCCCGGCGGCCACGCGATCCGAGGCTTCGTCGCGGCCCTTGATGTCGCCCGCGCCCGGCGTGACCAGAGGCGCGTCGAGGAGTACTCGGCGATCGTCCGCGAGATCCTTGCCGGCCGGACCGACGAGCTCTCGGCGATCCGGTCATACCTCACCCCCGACCTCGACGCTCTCGAGGCTCACGTGGTTCGAGCATTCACCTTCGAGGGGCTCCCGCCGGACGTCGCGGCCGCGAGCGCGAGGCCGAAGCTGGCCCGCGCCGAGCACCTCGAGCGGATCGTCTCGCTGCTCGCGGACCACCGTAGGCCGCCTCCACCCGAACCGCTCCGCGTGCTCATCGCGCTCGCCGACACCCACGGGCACGTGCTGCTGGCCGCGCAGGCGCGGCGCGCACTCGGCCTGCGGGCGGCTGACCCCTCAGAGCTTTCGCTCGCGTTGGCGGCCTTCGAGCGAGCGAAGGCGGTCCCGTACGCTGCACGAGCCCGATGCGAGCGCTCGCTCATCGAGGGCGATCGGAGCGAGCTGCTCGTGGGGCTCGAGGTCCTCGAGCGGCTAGGCGACGTCGACCAGATCGAGCGGATCCATCGTGCGGGCGCACGACGAGACGCGTCAGGCTGAGCGGAGGTCGACGCCATCCGAGCGCTGGGAACGACCGCGACCCGACTCAGCGGGCCGGCCGATACCAGGTCGCGAAGCTCGTGAAGCGCTCGTAGCCGAGGCGACGGTACGTCGACTCGCCCATCGCGCTGGGCTGGAGGACCGACGGGAGCGAGGGATCCGCGAGCATCGCCCGGACCGTGAGCGCTGTCCCGTACCCGCGCCGTCGGGCGTCGTGGAGGGTCGCCACGTCGTAGACGCCGACGACCCCGGCGTGCACGAAGGCTGTAGCCGTGCTCACGCCGCGGCCGTCCACGCGACCGAGGAAGTAGAAGAAGCGCGGATCCGCGAGAGTCGCCGGGGCGTAGATCGAGAGCGGCGGGAGAGGCGGGGCGCCGAAGCCTGCGAGGCTGGTCGTCGCGAACTCCCGCAACGTGTCGACGTCGGAAACGCGAACGATCTCGAGCTCTGCGGCCGTCGGAGGGATCTCCGCCTCACCTGGGTCGCGCACCATCCACGGGTGATCGTCGCCGCGCACGAAGTCGAGTGCGGTGGGGTCGAGGACGTGCCATGGGTCGCTCAGGCTGGATGCATCGCCCTCCGCCAGGCACCGTCCGAGCCGCTCCAGCTGGGCGGTCGCCTCGTCGTCCGCTGGCGCCCGCTTCCCGACCCACCGGAGGTAGAGCGGCGGGATGGGCTCCAACGCTGCCCACGCGTCGTCCCAGTCCGCGGTCCGGAAGCCGAGCGCCCGGACCGACGCCTCGTGGCGCCCAGCGAGGTTCCGCGCTGCGGCTTCCCTGAGCTGCTCGAGACGTCTGTGCACGGGGGTGGCCCCCGCATCGACCTCGCTCATCCGACGCGCTTCAATTTGCCGGTGCGCTTCGCGTAGCGCTCCGCCCGCCCGAACGCCCAGACGCCCAGGGGGATGAGCACCAGCGCCATGACCAGCAAAGGCCAGACGTCGTGCCACAGCGAGGTGACTGGCATCCCGTCGATGAGCCCGCGCCGGACTCCGTCCAGGATGTAGGTGGCGGGCGAGAACCGGGAGATCAGCTGCATCCATCCGGGCAGGATGTCGATGGAGTAGTAGACGCCGCTGACGAGCAGCAGCAGGGACTGGAGCACGAACGTCATCTGCGCGCCGCGCTCGACGTAGATGAGGGGCAGGATCGCGGCCATCATCCCGATCCCCACGAACGACAGCGAGCCGATGAGCATGAACACGGCTGTCGTGCCGAGGTCTGCCCGCGACAGGTCGATCCCGAAGAACAGCACGAGCACGATGAGGATGAACGTCGTGTACACGAGGCCGTAGACCACGGCGTAGACGGCCGACCCGAGCAGCTGGGTGTAGCGGCGGACGGGGGCCATCATCGTGTATTCGAGCGTCCCCTCCCAGCGCTCCCACTGGATCGTGTCGGCGAGGATCTCGAACAGGATCCCGAGGTAGTTCCAGAAGATCGCGCCGATCATCAGCGTCAGGAGCAGGCGCCGATCACCCTGGTCGGCCCCGATGAGCGTGATCGAGAGCGCGCCGGCCACGCCGTAGGTGAGCCAGGCGAGCTCCCAGCCCCAGTAGCGCTTGGTCAGGTTGAAGTTGCGTTCGACGAAGGCGAAGCTCGCCTTCAGTTCACGTGCGACGACGGTCATGGCGGTGACTCCGGGTGGCAGGGGTGGAGCCTCGGGCCCTCAACGGGCCCGAGGCTGGACGTGTGCGGCGTCCGGCGCGAGCCGGGCGCCGATCCGGATCATCGAGACCCCGACCGACCGCCGGAGGGACCTCCGGTGCGCTGGTCGGCGTGGGGCGCGGGTAAGGCGGAACAGGCGCGCTTCCTCGTGGAGCACGCGAGCCCGCTCGTGGTGGCGGATGAGGCGGATATCGGTATCCAGGCGGCGGTACATCTCGGTCTTCCTTCGTCAGTCGTCGTCTTCGCCGGAAGCGTTCTCTTCGACGTCCTCGTCGAGCGAGCGCCCCGTGTAGGTCATGAACACGCTCTCGAGCGTCGGCGGCTGGCCGTGCTCGCGCGCGACCTGCTCGATCAGCGCTGCCGGCGTCCCCTCCGTCACGATCCGACCCTCGTTCAGGATCGCGAGCCGGTCGCACAGGCGGGCCGCCTCGTCCAGGTCGTGGGTCGTGAGCACGATCGTCGCGTCGTGCGAGTGGCGAAGCTCCTCGATGAAGGACTGGACGTCGAGCTTGGAGCGCGGGTCCAACCCCGTCGTCGGCTCGTCCAGCAGCAGCAGCGTCGGACTGGTGAGCAACGCGCGCGCGATCGCCACCTTCTGCTGCATGCCCCGGCTCATCTGCTCCACCGGCCGGCCCATTCGCGACCGGCCGATGCCGAGCCGCGTGAGGATCCGGACGGCGTCCGCGTGGGCGTGCCCGGCATCGAGGCCGTAGAGGCGAGCGGCGTAGACGAGGTTCTCCCAGGGCGAAAGCTTCTTGAAGAATGCGGCGTCGACGCTCACCCGGTTGATCAGCCGCTTCACGGCCATCTCCTCGCGCTCGATGTCGTGACCGAACACCTCGACGCGCCCCGAGTCGATGGTCAGCAGCGTGCTGACGAGCCGGATGAGCGTGGATTTGCCGCTGCCGTTCGCGCCCAGGATCCCGTAGATCTCGCCGCGCTCGATGCGCAGCGACACGTCATCCACCGCGTCGACCGGCTTGCGCTTCCGACCGACCACGAACCGCTTGGTGACGTGGTCGACGAGCAGCGCGGCGACCGCCGGCCGGAGATGCTGTTCGCCCGCAGACGGCCCCGACACCGCTTGGTCGACGGGTGCGGGCGTGGCCGGTTCGCGACCCAACGTCGGGATCGCGGGCCGGGGTTCGAGTGAGATGGTCATGGTCGCGCTCCTTCGGGTGACATCGGTTGCCGAGTGATGAGAGGGCCCCCGGATGGGGGATCACGGCTCCGATGTCGCCGGAGGAGGGCAACAAAAAAGCCGGGGGCCCGATCCGGCCCTCCGGCTCCAGTCGCTCGGCGGTCAGCCCGCCGGACTCAATGGAAGAAGGGCACGGATCTCCCGCGAACGGCGCCGCCGAGAGGCGCGCCCATCCGCGGCCGGGATGCCGCGGTGCTGAAGAGGGAGAGGTCGTGCATGCGCGTCGGATCGCTCCTGTTGCCGGTTCGCCCACTTCGGGCGTCGGGGGAGTCTACGAGCGCGCGGAGGGCGATGTCAACGGCGCTGTGTCGCACGGACGTACGTCGTTCGACGTACGAGGAACATCGGGATGTCGCCGCTTGATGCCCTCGCCGCCGAGGATGACAATCGCCGGCAGTAGCGGATGAGGTGGGATGAGCGGAACGGTGTCGGGCATCTCGGACGAGGGGTGGCAGGCGTTCCGGCGCCATGCCTGGCAGGAGGCGTACGAGCACCTGAAAGCCGCCGACGACGGCCGGCTCAAGCCTGAGGATCTCGAGGCGCTCGCGGCCTCAGCGTGGTGGATCGGAAGGATGGGGGAATGCATCGACGCGCGCCAGCGCGCGTATGCTGCGTTCTCGGCCGCGGGCCGACCGGCGGACGCGGCGCGGATGGCCCTCTCCCTCGCGAACGACCACTCGCACCGGCTCGAACGCGCGATGGCGTCAGGGTGGATGCGTCGTGCCGAGCGACTGCTCCGCGACCTCCCGGAGTCGAACGCGCATGCGCTTCTGCGGAGGGCGCGGGTCGCGTCTGCGCTCGAACGGGGGGATCTCGACGCCGCGCTTCAGGAAGCGGATGGGGTCCTCGACATCGGCCTGCGTCTTGCCGACGGGGACCTCCAGGCACTCGGCCTTCATGACCGTGGACGGGTATTGATCGCGCGAGGGGACGTGGAAGAAGGCCTGGCGCTCCTTGACGAGGCGATGGTCTCGGCGGTGAGCGGCGAGCTGTCCCCGTTCCCGACGGCGGTCATCTACTGCAACGTCATCATCGCCTGCCAGGACCTCGCCGACTACCGTCGCGCGGGTGAATACACCGAGGCCGCAAAGCGCTGGTGCGAGCGACAGGCGATCGCCGGCTTCCCCGGGATGTGCCGGGTCAGGAGAGCCGAGGTGGTGAGGCTCCGGGGGGCGTGGGCGGAGGCGGAGCTGGAGGCGCGCAAGGCGTGTGTAGAGCTCCAGGAGTTCTACCTGGACTACGCCGGAGAGGGGTTCTACCAGGTAGGAGAGATCAGGCTGCGCCTCGGGGACGTCGCGGGCGCGGATGACGCGTTCCGGCAGGCGCACCAGATGGGCCGAACGCCCCAGCCGGGCCTCGCCCTGCTGCGCCTCGCCGAGGGGGACACGACGGGCGCGGCGGCACTGATCGAGGACGCCCTCGGCGAGCCCTCACTCACCCCGCTGGCTCGCGCCCGGCTGCTGCCAGCGGCCGTCGAGATCGCGATCGCGAACGAGGACACTGGACGATCCGCGCGCCATGTCCAGGAGCTCGAAGGTATCGCGGGCGGGTATGGGACACCGATGCTACGAGCGGCAGCGCTCACCGCGCGCGGCGCGTGCGAGGTCCAGTCGGGTGAGCACGTTTCAGCGCTGTCGACGTTGCGGCGCGCGCTTCGACTTTGGCAGGAGGTCGACGCGCCGTACGAAGCGGCTCGCACGCGACTGCTCCTCGGCACGGCGCTGACCGGCCGTGGGGACAAGGAAGGTGCGAGACTCGAACTAGAGGCGGCAAAGGCGGCCTTCGATGCCCTCGGCGCCGTACCTGATGCACGCCGTGCGGCGGGGCAGCTCGGAGACGCTGCACTCGACCGGATCCCGGCTGTCCGCTCCGAGGTCCGGACCTTCCTGTTCACCGACATCGTCCGCTCGACGCCTCTGGTCGAGGCCGTCGGCGACGACGCCTGGCACGCCCTCAGCCGGTGGCACGACGAGACCCTGCGCGCACTCTTCGCGGCGCACGGGGGACAGGAGGTCGACCACGCCGGCGATGGATTCTTCGTCGTGTTCGGCGATCCCCGACCCGCGCTCGATTGCGCGGTCGCGATCCAGCGAACGCTGGAGGCACACCGCCGACAGCATGGCTTCGCCCCGCAGGTGCGTATCGGGATCCACACCGCGAAGGCGAGCGGGAACGCCGGGAGATACAGAGGCCGCGCCGTCCACACAGCCGCGCGCGTCGCCGCCCTCGCCGAGGGCGCCGAGATCCTCGCATCAATGGGAACACTCGAAGCAGTCGGGACGCGTCATAGGGCCGCGGAAGAACGCGAAGTGAGGCTCAAGGGGTTGTCGCAGCCGGTCGTCGTCGCTTCCGTCGACTGGCGCTGAGCCGTCGCGCGGCACGGCCGCCGGCCGCCAGAGGCGCGCCTACCGGCGCCCCTCTCCTTGGCCCTTCAGCGCGCGTCCGGCTCGGTCCTCCGGACGCGGGCTGCAAGCGTCTTGAGTACCTGCAGGGCGATGTCGGGAAACCGCTCCAGAAGGGAGTGGAACTCGCGATGCCCGATGACGAGGAGGCGCGACCTACTCTCGCTGATCGCGGTCGCGGACCTCGGGCGCTCGTCGATGAGGCCGATCTCGCCCAGGTAATCACCGGGGCCGAGGGTGCCGAGAAGCACCCCGTCGCGCTCGATCCGGACCGAGCCTTCGAGGACCACGAAGAACTCGTGGGCCGTCTGATCCTGTCGGATGAAGGTCTGCCCGGGCTCAAGGTCGACCTCGTCCGCCAGGCCGGCGACCTCCTCGAGGCCCCGCCTGTCCAGCCCGGAGAACAACGGGACACGGCGGAGGATCTCGAGCTTCGGGTCGGGCATCGGTGCTACCTCGCGTCACTCCGGGCGGATCGTTAGGAGGATAGTGCCGGGAAGCGAGCGTCGATGACCGTTCAGGCATCCCTTTCGGGGCGTTTGACGCTTCCGACGGCGCGCGCGTACGCTGGCTTCCCGAGCCGCAGACCTGGAGCCGGAGTCCTCTTGGACGCTTTCGCGCAGCACCGCGGCTGGTGGGGCTACCACTGGGCCCCGCCGCGACCGCTCTCGATCACCCAGATCATCGCCTCCGGGTCGCTCGACGCCGAGCTGGCCGCGCTCCTGTGGTTGCTCGTCGAGGGCCGTGTGCCTGTCGTTGTCGCGGCAGAACCGCCACTCGCGGGCAAGACGACGACCCTCACCGCGCTGATGGACTTCCTGCCGCCGGGCACGCGGAAGCTGTTCCTCCGCGGGTGGGTCGAGGACTTCGACTGGCTGCCCGACGCGGACAAGCTGGGGTGGGCGGGGTGGGAAGCCGCGATGCCGACCGAGGGCCAGCCCGACGCGATGGACCCCGAGACCTGGGATCGCCAGGCGATCATGCGCCGTCGCCTGATGACGGAGCGGGAACGCCGCTCGTCCGGGGGGCAGGCTGACCCCGACCACACCTACCTGCTCATCAGTGAGCTGAGCTCGCATCTGCCGGTCTACACCTGGGGCGTCCAGGCGCGCGTCGCGGTCCGTGCGCTCCAGCGCGGCTACGGACTCGGGACCAGCCTCCATGCGGACTCGTTGGAGGAGGTATTCGCGCAGCTCCAGGCGCCGCCTGTGAGCCTCAGCGAGGACGAGATCCGGCGCCTCGGGGTCGTCATCGTCCTGCGGCTCGTCGGGCCCCACGGCGACACACTCGTGTTCCCTGAAGGCTCGATCGAGGCCGAGATCGCCCCCCTCCAGCCATCGGTGCGCCGGCGCGCGGTCGCGGTCCATTACCTCCGACCTCTCGAGCGCGACGGGAAGGGTCACCTACAGCGGCGACCGCCCGCGGTGCTCGCGACGTGGGACCCCGAGACCGACTGCTTCGAGCACTTCGCGTGGGGGGTGACGTCGGAACTCGCCGATCGGGTGGGCCGGGCCCCTGTCGACTTCGAGCGACAACATGCCGCGCGTACGACGTTCCTGCGAGGACTGGTGGAGTCAGGGGTCCATTCGATCCCTGACGTCCGGCGTGCCATCACTCACTACCGAGAAGGTGCCGGGACGGAGCCGGGCCAGCGACAGCGCCGGCGCGACGACCCAGAGCACCACCACCACGAACGCCATCGCTAACGAGGCAGCCCGATGACGACGAACCAGCCGCGGCCGCGAACGCTCGGCGAGCTCAAGGAGGCGGGCTACCGGCCGCGCTCGGTGAAGGACGAGATGCGAGAGAACCTGATGAGACGGCTCGGCGCCGGCGAGGAGCTCTTCCCGGGCGTCATCGGGTACGAGGAGAGCGTGATCCCTGCGGTGGAGAATGCCATCCTGGCGGGGCAGGACATCGTGTTCCTGGGCGAGCGCGGCCAGGGGAAGACCCGCATGGCGCGCCAGCTCGTCGGGCTCCTCGACGAGGCGATCCCCGTCGTCGCGGGCAGCGAGCTGCGTGAGGACCCGTTCCACCCGGTGAGCGCGCACGCGCGCGACCGGGTGGCGGTGGACCGTGACGCGACGCTCATCGAATGGGTCCCGCAGTCGCGCCGGTACGGCGAGAAGCTCGCCACGCCCGACATCACGATCGCCGACCTGATCGGCGAGGTCGACCCGATCAAGGTCGCCGAGGGCCGCTACCTCGCGGACGAATCGACGATCCACTACGGCCTGATCCCGCGCACCAACCGCGGGATCTTCGCCATCAACGAGCTGCCCGACCTCGCCGAACGGATCCAGGTCGGCCTGCTCAACATCCTCGAAGAGCGTGACGTCCAGGTGCGCGGGTACGTGCTCCGGCTGCCGCTCGATCTGTTCGTCGTCGCGAGCGCGAATCCTGAGGACTACACGAGCCGCGGACGGATCATCACGCCGTTGAAGGACCGTCTCGGGTCGCAGATCCGGACGCACTACCCGCGCCGGATCGAGCAGGAGATCGCGATCATGCGCCAGGAGCGGACGCGGTTCGAGGAGCTGCAGGGGATCCCGGCGATCGAGGAGCCGCCGTTCATGCTGGAGCTCATCGCGGAGCTGACACACCTCGCTCGGCGCGCCCCCGAGATCAGTCAACGGTCCGGCGTGAGCGTCAGGGTGAGCATCACGAACCTGGAGACCGTCCTTGCGAGCGCGCTCAAACGCGCCGTGCGGCTCGGGGAACCGACCGCTGCCCCTCGTGTCAGCGACCTGGGCGCGCTCCTCGCGTCCACCATCGGGAAGATCGAGCTGGAGACGCTGAGTGACGAGGCGCCAGAGGAGCGTGTCGTCGACCGGTTGCTCAGCAGGGCGCTCTACAACTCGTTCGCCCGGCAGGTCGACATCGACGCCCTCGATGAGGTGGTCCTCGCGTTCGAGTCGGGATTGGTGATCGAGACCGGCCTGGACATGCACTCGCGGGAGTACGTCCGGTGGGTACGCGAGACGCCGGGGCTGGGTGAGGCAGTCATGGGTCTCGGAGTGGGAGAGTCTCCCGCTTCGATCGCGTCTGCCGTCGAGTTCCTGCTCGAGGGGTTGCATCTCCATCGCCGCCTCAACAAGGACCGCTCGGCGTCGGGCGTCAGCCTCTACCGGCGGTGAACCGATGACGTCGGAGCAGGAGGAGGCGTTCTTCCCCGACCCGATCCCCGGCTACGCACGGTACGGGCGATATCGATACGGCCGGTGGGACGGGAGCCAGCGCCTCCCGGACCTGTCGGCCGCGGATGTCCTCGATGCGGTCTCCGACGACCTCATGACAGAGGGGGACCTCAACGAGGCGCTGCGCAGGCTGTTCGAGCGCGGCGTGCGCCAACGGTCCGGCGACGTGGGCGGTGACGACGTGTCCGGCCTGCGCGAGTTGCTGGCCCGCCTCTCGGCGCGCCGCCGAGAGACGCTCGACCGCTACCAGCTGGGCGACGTGCTGGGAGACATCAAGCGCGAGCTCGACGAGGTCGTCGACCAGGAACGCCGAGGGATCGAACGTCGCCTCGCGGAGGCGTCACGGGAAGACGGGCGAGACCGTGCCGGGGGTGACGGACGGTCGGACGAGGACGGCGGAGACGCCGCCGCGCCCACGGAGGAGCCGACCGGGGCGCGGCCGGACGAGTCGGGCGTGCGCGACGTTTCGACCCAGCGGTCGACCGGTGGACGACAGGCTCGTTCGTCTGGGCATCCTGATGCCCCCGCCAACGACGGGTTGCGCCAGATGCTGCGTGAGATGGCGGGACGCCGACAGGTGGCGCTCGACGCGCTCCCCGAGGATGCCGGCGGCCGGATCAGGGGGCTGCAGCAGTACGACTTCCTCGAGCCCGGCGCGCGCGACCGGTTCGAGGCACTCCTCGAGCGGCTGCGCAGGCAGATGCTGGACTCGTATTTCGAGGGGCTCTCGGAGCAGATCAGGCAGATGACCCCGGAGAGCCTCGCCGCGAACCGGGAGATGGTGCGGGACCTCAACCGACTCCTCGAGGAGCGGCTCGCGGGGCGCGACCCCGATGCGTCGGGATTCCTTGCCACGCACGGCGCGTTCTTCCCGGGTGCGCAGAACCTCGACGACATCGTGGAGCAGCTCGCGGCCCGAATGGCCGCGATGCAGTCGCTCCTGGCGTCGATGAGCCCCGAGCAGCGGGCGGAGCTGCGATCGATGATGGAGGCGCTACTTCGCGACGACCGGCTGCGCTGGGACCTCGTCCAGCTGGCGTCGACTCTCGACCAGCTGCTGCCCCAGGGGCTCGGCGAGCGGATGCCGTTCCGCGGGGAGGAGCCCCTGTCGCTCGAGGGCGCCCTCGAGCAGATGGCGCGACTGCATGACATGGACCGCCTTGCGGAACAGCTCGGGAACGTCGACGACCCGGCAGCCCTCGCGAACGTCGATCCGGATGAGATCCGACGGCTGCTCGACGAGGAGTCCGCACAGGATCTCCAGGCGCTCCAGGCCCTCGCGCGCAAGCTCGAGGAGGCGGGGTACGCCGAGCGCCGGGGCGGCCGACTCGAGCTGACCGCTCGCGGCACGCGGCGGGTCGGGCAGAAGGTGCTCGACGAGCTGTTCGCGCGGCTACGCCGGGACGCGTTCGGCGGTCACCCGCTCGATCGGTCCGGGTCGGGCGGCGAGCGTGGCGACGATTCGACCCCGTACGAGTTCGGCCGGCCCTTCCACCTCGATCTCCAGCGCACGCTCTCGAACGCGCTCGTGCGCGAGGAGAACCGCGTCGCGGTGCGCGGGGAGGGGAGGCTGCGGATCGACCCCACGGACTTCGTCGTGTACCAGACCGAAGAGCTCTCGGACGCTTCCACCGTGCTGCTCGTCGACATGAGCCGCTCGATGCTCCTGCGCGGCTGCTTCCTCGCTGCGAAGAAGGTGGCCGTCGCGCTCGATACGCTGATCCGGACGCGGTTCCCCCGCGACGAGCTCCACGTCGTCGGCTTCGCCTACTACGCGCGCGAGATCCGTCCGGGTGCGCTCGCGGCGCTCTCGTGGCACGGTTACGAGTACGGCACGAACCTCCAGCACGGCCTCATGCTCGCGCGGCAGTTGCTCGCCCGGAGCCATAGCGCGAACAAGGAGGTGGTCGTCATCACCGACGGGGAGCCGACCGCTCACTTCGAGAACGGCCAGGTGGAATTCAGCTACCCCCCGACGCGACGGACGATCCAGCAGACCCTGCGCGAGGTGGGGCGCTGCACGCGGGACGGGATCACGATCAATACGTTCATGCTCGAGCGTTCCCGCGCGCTCGCGGACTTCGTGGACCGTATGACGCGGCTGAACCGGGGCCGAGCCTTCTACGCGGCGCCCGAGCGGCTGGGCGAGTACGTGCTCGTCGACTACGTCGGGAAGAGGACGAAGCGCACGTAGGAGACGGCTCGGCGGATCCCGTGCCCGCGATCGCCGCTTCCGCCGCTGCTCTGTCACCGTGCGCCATCACCGCTGCCGCTGGGAAGCGGATCGGAAGAAAGAACCAGCGAGTTCTTCGCCGGTTTGCGCAGATTCGTCTAGATTCACGCGGTGACAGGCAGGCGCCGAAGCGATGAACACGACTGGCTCGGGCTGACGGAGGCGAGCTCCGTCGTCGGCGTGTCACCCGCCACGCTCCGCCGTTGGAGCGACACCGGGCGGATCAAGACGTTCACCACGCCCGGCGGGCACCGCCGGTTCTCCCGAGCTGCGCTCGAGCGGCTCCTCCCACGGGACCGGGAGCGGCGTCCGACCTTCGCGGTCCTCGGCGTGACACCCGAGCGCGTGGCGCGGGCCTGCCGCAGGCAGGTCCGTCGCTCGACGGCGGACGTGCCGTGGCTCCTCTCGCTCGACGATCGGCAGCGTGAGCTCTTCCGGGAGCACGGTCGACGGCTCGCGGCGTCGCTGCTCCGCTACCTGGACGTGGATCGGCCGCAAGAGCAGGAGAAGCAACTGAAGGAGGCGTCAGCGGAGGCCGCCGAGTACGGTCGAGAGGCGGCCGCGCTCGGGCTGTCGCTCAGCCAGTCCGTCGAAGGATTCCTTCGGTTCCGGAGCCCGTTCATCGCCGAGATGGCTGCGGTCGCGCGGCGTCGCGGCCTGGACACGGCCGAGGCGACGGAGTTGCTGCAGACCGCGGAGCAGGCGATGGACCACCTGCTCGTCGCGACGATGACGGGCCACGGCGCAGGGTCCGCCGGGGACGGACTCGAGAGCGAGCGGACGGCGGGATGAGCGCTCCTCCGTCCCCCTACCTCGTCGCCCTGACGGCGCACGCGCATGATGTCCCGGCCGAGGAGCGCGAGCGCTTTCGTCGAACCCTGGCGGGGAGACGCCTGACCGGCGGCGTGACGCTCGTCACGTGCCACCGCGTGGAGGCGTACCTCGAACCCGGGCCGCTCACCGATGAGCTGGAGCGAGAGCTGCCCCACGGGGGGCGACGACTCGAGGACGCCGCCGCGGCCGCGCGGGCGGTCAGACTCGCGCTCGGACTCGAAAGCACGGTCCTCGCTGAAGACCAGGTACTCCATCAGCTGCGGGAGGCGGTCGAGACGGCGCGCGCTCGCGGCCGCCTGGCCGAGCCGACCGAGCGGCTCTTCCGGATCGCGCTCCGTGAGGGCCGCCGGACGCGCGCGTGGCAGGACCGACCGCCTCGTTCCCTCGCAGACGTGGCGATGGAGCGGCTCGAGCGGGCGCTCGGGACGCTCAACGGTCGAAGGTTGCTCGTCGTCGGGACGGGCGAGATGGGGCGGCTGCTCCTGCGCGCCGCGGGCGATCGGGGAGCGCTCGTCGCCGTCGCCGGGCGCGACGCCGCGCGGTCTCTGGCAACGGCGGCAGCGGCCGGCGCGGACGTGCAGCGACTTGATCCCGGTCGCGCCCTCGCGACGTTCGACGCGATCGCGATCGCCCTCGCAGCCCGATGGGAGCTGGGGGAGACGGGCCGCGACGTGCTGCGTCGATCGCGACCCGTCGTCGTCGACCTGTCTGCCCCTTCCGCGCTCGGGGAGGACTCGCAGCATGATCTGGGCGAGCGGTTCATCTCGATCGACGACCTTGCGGGGACCATCGGTGAGCGCGCGGACGACAGACTGCGCGGACGCCTGGAAGCCGTGGCTGAGGCGGCCGCCGCGGAGTTCCTGCGCTGGCTGGACTCGCGCCACTCGACGGTCGCGAGCCGAGAGATCGCCGTGCGCGCGGAGGGGGAGCGGATCGCGGAGCTGGAGCACCTGTGGCGCCGACTACCGCATCTGGGCGAACAGGAGCGAGCGGCGATCGATGGGATGAGCCGACATCTTGCGTCGCGGATCCTCCGCGAGCCGCTCGCCCGCCTCGGCGAGGACGAGGACGGGCGTCGCGCCGCCGCAGCGCGGGACCTGTTCGGGCTGTGAACGTCACTCCGTCACCCCGCACCGTGGTCCGACTCGGCACGCGTGGCAGCGCGCTCGCGCGGGCGCAGACGGAGCTGGTCGCCCAGGGGCTGCGGGAGCACGGGAGCGAGGTCGAGCTGGTGGTCGTCCAGACGGCAGGGGACCGCCGCGCGCCGGACACGGCGTGGGGGGAAGGCGCCTTCGTCGCCGCGCTCGAAGAGGCGCTCCTGGCGGGACGGGTCGATGTCGCGGTCCACAGCGCCAAGGACCTGCCCACTCGACAGGACGAGCGCCTCACGATCGCTGCGTATCTTCCACGTGCCGACCCCCGTGACGCGCTCGTCTGCCGCGAGCGTGGCGGGACACTCGCGACCCTGCCTGCGGGCTCGCGCGTCGGGACCGACAGCCCGAGGCGCACCGGCTTCCTCCTGGCGCAGCGACCGGACCTTCACGTCCACCCTCTCAGCGGCAACGTCGACACGCGGCTGAGGAGACTGGATTCGGGTGAGACCGACGCCCTCGTACTCGCTGTCGCCGGGCTTGCCCGACTCGGGCGAGCCGACAGGATCGATGAGTTACTCGATCCCGGCGTCGTGCCGCCGGCACCAGGGCAGGGGGCGATCGCGGTGCAGATACGGGCGGACGACGCGACCACAGCGTCGCTGGTCGGCGGTCTCGACGACGACGAGACACGAGCCGCGGTCGAGGGCGAGCGGGCCTTCCTCCGGTCGTCCGGAGGCGGCTGTCGTGCTCCGATCGGGAGCCTCGCCCGCGTCGCCGGGGAGGAACTCCTGATCCGGGGTGGCTATGTGCGGCCGGACGGCAGCGCATCGGCGTGGGCAGAAGTCCGGGGAGACGTCTCGGCAGCGGCTCGCCTCGGGTCAGCCCTCGCCGCCCAGCTCGGCTCGCGCCTCGGCGTCGCCCGTCCGCCTCGTGTCCTGGTGACGCGTCCGGCCGCGCAGGCGCAGCCTCTGATCGAGTCGCTGCGGGTCCGTGGTCTCGACCCCGTGCTGGTGCCCGCGATCGAGATAGAGCAGTCGGAAGATGGGGAACTCGATGCCGCCGCGGACCGGCTGGCGGACTACGACTGGGTCGTCGTGACGAGCGCCAACGGTGCGGAGGCGATGGTCGAAGCGGCGAAGCGAGCGGGGCGCCACACGGCGTGGCCGCGGTGCGCCGCGGTGGGCGCAGCAACGGCTAGCGCCCTCTCCGACCGAGGGATCCGCGTGGAGGTGCAGCCGGACCGCTCCACCGCCGCCGACCTCGCGCGCGCGATACCGGTGGCGCGGGGAGACCGCGTCCTCGTCGCTCGTGCCGAGATCGCGCCTGCCGAGCTTCCGGAGCTCCTCCGCGCTCGTGGCGCTGTCGTCGACGAGGTCGTCGCGTACCGCACGCGGGAAGCGCCCGAGACGTCGCGGGGGCCACTCGAGGCCGCACTCGATGGCGATCGGCTCGCTTCGATCGTATTCACGAGCGGATCGACCGTCCGCGGGCTGCTCGCGCTCGCGGACGAGGAGGGGAGGAGCCGGCTGCGCGGGGTCCCCGCGGTCTGCATCGGGCCGCGCACCGCCGAGGTCGCGCGCGAGCAGGGGTTCCAGGTGGCAGGGGAAGCGAAGGAGGGCGGCGCTGACTCGCTCGCCGACGTCGTCGCCCAGGTGGCGGCAGGACAACGGAGGGATTGATGGCGCTGCAAGTCGAAGTCACACAGCCGAAGGTCACGCGGCGGCTCTCCGCTCGGCCTCGCCGATCACGCCGCACTCCCGCCCTCCGTGCGCTCGTTCGCGAGACGCGGCTCCACCCGAGCATGTTCATCGCGCCCCTGTTCGTCCGGCCCGGGCGCGGGGTGCGCGAGCCGATCGTGTCGCTCCCCGGTGTCGAGCGGCTTTCCCCGGACGAAGCGGCGCGGGAGGCGCAGCGTCTCGCCCGTCTCGGCGTCGGCGGCGTGATCCTGTTCGGGCTCCCGGACACGAAGGACGCGTTCGGCACCGAGGCATCCGCGTCCGACGGGATCGTGCAGGTGGCGATCGAGCGGATCCGCGACCTCGGGCTGCCGCTGGTCCTCGTTGCCGACACGTGCCTTTGCGAGTACACCGACCACGGCCACTGCGGGCCGCTCGCGGCGGATCTGAGCGTCGACAACGACGCGGCGTTGGAGCGGCTCGCCGAGACCGCGGTGGCCCAGGCGCGTGCCGGCGCCGACGTCGTCGCTCCGAGCGCGATGATGGACGGGCAGGTCGGCGCGATCCGAACGGCTCTCAACGACTCCGGCTACGACCAGACCCTCGTCATGGCCTACGCGTCCAAGGCTGCCTCGTCCTTCTACGGTCCGTTCCGGGAAGCCGCGGATTCCGCTCCCGCATTCGGCGATCGACGCGGCTACCAGATGGACCCGGCGAACGGCCGCGAGGCGCTGCGCGAGATGGCACTCGATGTCGAGGAGGGAGCCGACATCCTCCTGGTCAAGCCCGCGCTCCCGTCGCTCGATCTCGTCGCCGCGGCGCACGATCGCTTCGAGTTGCCTGTCGCCGCGTATCAGGTGAGCGGCGAGTACGCGATGATCGCGGCCGCCGGGGAGCGAGGATGGGTCGACCGGCGCGCCGTCCTCACCGAGTCCGTGACCTCGATCGCCAGGGCCGGCGCGGACATCGTCATCACCTACGGTGCGGGGGAGCTGGCCGGCTGGCTGCAGGAGGGATCGTGAGCGAAGACCACGAGGACTCGCAGCGGTACATCCAGGCGCTCGCGCTGTCCATCGACCCAGCCTGGCGACGGCTCGACCCGGTCGAGCGTGCAAGCGACGCCGAGGCGTTCGTCGGCGCGCACGAGGGTGCGAGGCAGGACGGCGTCAGGAGCTTCAGCTACTCGACGGTGGCCATCGAGCCCCAGGTCGACCTCCTCCTGTGGCGGATGGGGCCGTCGCTCGAGGCGCTGGAGTGCGCAGGCAGCCGGTTGTTGACCGCGGGCATCGGCCGCTGGGCGACCGTCAGGCACTCGCTCATCGGCCGCATCGGGCCGTCGCAGTACGTACGCAAGCCGTCGAGCCAGGAACAGTCGCTGTTCGAGGGGGAGCGGTCGAGATATCTGATCGTCTACCCGTTCACGAAGACGACGGAGTGGTACCTGCTGAGCAAGGAGGCCCGGCAGGGGATCATGAACGAGCACATGCGGGTCGGACACGAGTACCCGGGCGTGCGACAGCTGCTCGCATATTCGTTCGGGCTGGACGATCAGGACTTCGTCGTCGCGTACGAGACAGACGACCTCGTGGAGTTCGGGGATCTCGTGCGAGCGTTGCGGGCGACGGAGAGCCGACGCTCGACGGTCCGCGATACGCCGATCCTGACCGGCATCCATCGTCCCCTCGACGCCGTCCTCGGACTCCTCGGGGCGTGACCGCGGTCTCACGACTCGGCCGGCGGCGAGCAGCGGCGTGAACGACACGGTTCCCCGGCCGCCGACGGGCGTCGGCCGGACCCGTGTCCAAGAGGTCGCGGCCCTGGCGGCGGCATCGTTCCCGGGTGGCGTCAACAGCCCTGTCCGCGCGTTCCGGGCCGTCGGGCGCGACCCGGTCGTGCTGGTGCGGGGAGAAGGCGCCTACGTCCACGACGCCGACGGGACGAGGTACCTCGACTACATCGGCGGCTGGGGGCCCGCCATCCTCGGCCACGCGCATCCCGCTGTCGTCGAGGCCGTTCGCGACGCTGCCAGCCGAGGCTTCGCGCTCGGCGCCACGCATCCCTCGGAGGTCGAGCTCGCGAGTCGTGTCCGCGCGGCGATGCCGAGCATGGAACTCCTGCGGTTCACGTCCTCGGGGACCGAGGCGGCGATGAGCGCCCTGCGGCTCGCGCGCGCCGCCACCGGGCGCGACGTCGTGGTGAAGTTCGCCGGCGCCTATCACGGTCACGCTGACGCATTCCTCGTCGAGGCGGGCTCCGGGATCGCGACGCAGGGCATCCCGGGGAGTGCGGGTGTCACCGAGGCGGTCGCAAGGGACACGATCGTGGTCCCGTTCAACGACCGCGAAGCCGTGTCGCTCGCCTTCGACCGAGATCCCGGGCGGATCGCCGCCGTGATCGTCGAGCCCGTGGCGGCGAACATCGGCGTCGTCCCACCTGTCCCCGGGTTCCTGGAGCACCTCCGGCAGGTCACGCTTGCGCACGACGCCCTGCTCATCTTCGACGAGGTGATCACCGGGTTCCGCGTCGGACCGCGCGGTGCTCAGGGGCTGTATGGGATCACCCCCGACCTCACCGTGCTGGGCAAGATCGTCGGCGGGGGGATGGCGATCGGCGCCTACGGCGGGCGGCGGGACATCATGTCGCTCGTCGCGCCGGTGGGGCCCGTCTATCAGGCGGGGACGCTCTCCGGGCACCCGCTCGCGATGGCGGCAGGCATCGCCACGCTCGAGCAGCTCCCGCCGGAGCGCTACGCGCTGTTGGAGGCCGTGTCAGCGGAGCTCGAGCGTTGCCTGATCGCGGCGGCGCGCGACGCCCAGCGCGACGTGTCCGTGATCCGTGTCGGGTCGCTGCTCACCGTCTGGTTCGGGCGCGTGGCCCCGGTCGACGCCGCGGCGGCCCTCGCCAGCGATCGCGCCGCCTTCGCGCGCTTCTTCGGCGGGATGCTCGACCGGCGGATCCTGCTGCCGCCATCCCAGTTCGAGGCGTGGTTCGTTTCCCTCGCCCACGGCGGCCGTGAACTCGAAGCGACCATCGATGCCGCGAGCGAGGCGTTCCGCGCATGACGGCAGTCCACCGGCCGACGCCGGTCGTCTCGTCGCTGAGCCAGCGGCGTGACCGCTTCCTCCGCGCGTGCCGCCGCGAGCCCGTCGACTGCACGCCGGTCTGGTTCATGAGGCAGGCCGGCCGGTCGCTTCCGGAGTACCGGGCCGTGCGCGAGCGGGCCTCCCTCATCGAGATCACGCGCGACGCCGCGCTGTGCGCCGAGGTGACGCTCCAGCCGGTGGAGCGGCTCGGTGTCGACGCCGCGATCCTGTTCGCCGACATCACCACCCCGCTCGCGGGCCTCGGAGTGGAGTACGACCTCGTCGAAGGCGTCGGACCCGTGATCGGACGACCGGTGTCGACGGTCGGGGATGTCGGCCGGCTCCGCGCGTTCGACGCGGCCGAGTCGGTCGGTCCGCTTCTCGAGGCGATCGGGCTCATCCGGGAGGCGTCGCCCGTTCCCCTCATCGGCTTCGCGGGCGCGCCGTTCACGCTCGCGTGCTACCTCGTGGAGGGACGGCCGTCGCGCGAGTTCCTGGCCACGAAGCGGCTGATGAACGAAGATCGCGAGGCGTTCGCGGCGCTGCTCGAGCGGCTCGTCGAGATGACCGTCGCGTATCTCCGCGCGCAGGTGGAGGCCGGCGTCCAGGCGATCCAGCTGTTCGACTCGTGGGTCGGCGGTCTGAGCCCGTACGACTACGAGCGGAGCGTCGCGCCGCACGTCCGCCGGCTGTTCCAGCGCCTTGCCGCGCTCGACGTGCCGACCATCCACTTCGGGACCGGCACGGCCGGACTGCTGCACTCGATGGCCGAGGCGGGCGGGGACGTCATCGGCCTCGACTGGCGCGTGTCGCTCGCCGACGGTTGGGCGCGCGTGCCGGGCCGCGCCGTCCAGGGCAACCTCGACCCGGCCGCCCTCCTCGGGCCCTTCGAGGCGGTCGAGTCGCAGGCGCGCTGGATCCTGGAGCAGACGGGAGGCCGCCACGGCCACTTCTTCAACCTCGGGCACGGGGTCCTGCCCGAGACCGATTCCGACGACCTGCGGAGGCTCGTCGATCTCGTCCACGAGGCGACCGTGACGTGCGGGGGCGGAGGTGGAGGACCGGTCGGCGACGCGCGGGGACGGGACAGCGACGAAGCAGCGGAACCGGTCGTCGCGTGACCGCGTTCACCTTCGCCCACGACTGTCCCGCCGACGCCCCCGACCCCTCGACCGGGTCCGCCGACCGCGCTCGTTTCGACTTCACGAAGCCCGCGGTCCTGCTGATGGCGTACGGGAGTGTCGAATCGCTCGACCAGGTCGAGGCGTACTACACGCACATCCGCCACGGAAGCCCACCGCCGACGGAACTCCTGGAGGAGTTGCTTGCGCGGTACCGCGCGATCGGCGGCAGCTCTCCGCTGCCCGGGCACACGGAGCGCCAGCGGGCCGGCGTGGAGGCCGAGCTTTCTCGGCGCGGCCTGGGCGTCCCGGTCTATGCCGCCATGAAGCACATCGACCCGTTCATCGGCGACGTCGTGGCGCGGATGGCGGAGGAGGGGATCACCCACATCGTGGCCATGGCGCTCGCGCCGCACTTCTCCACGATGAGCATCTGCTCCTACTGCCAGGCGGTCGACGAGGCGCGACGAGGGCCGGGCCGGCCGACCTACGAGATGGTCCGGAGCTGGCACGACGAGCCGCGCTTGATCGACGCGCTTGCGACGGCGACCCGAGAGGCGCTCGGCCGACTGCCCGCCGAGGTGCCAGCCCACGTGGTGTTCACCGCCCACAGCCTGCCCACGCGGATCCTGGAGCGCGGTGACCCGTATCCCGACCTGCTGCTGACGACCGGACGCTCCGTGGCTGAGCGGCTCGGCATGGACGAAGGGCGGTGGAGCTTCGCCTTCCAGAGTGCCGGGAGGACGCAGGAGCCGTGGCTCGGGCCCGACCTCGGCGAGCATCTCGGCTCGCTCGCCTCCGGTGGGACCCTCCACGTCGTCGTGTGCCCGGTCGGCTTCGTCTCGGACCACCTCGAGGTGCTGTACGACGTCGACATCGAGGCGCGGGGGCGTGCCGCCGAGCTCGGCATCACGCTGGAGCGGGCACGGGCGATGAATGACGACGCCACGTTCATCGCCGGTGTCGTCGACGTCCTCGAGCGGTCGCTGTCGCCGCTCGCCATCACACCCTAGGAGCTGCGGATCGCGACCAGGGCCGCGGTCGTCGTCGGGGGTGGCGTCGCCGGGCTCCTCGCGGCCGTCGACCTCCTCGAGAGTGGGTGGGAGGTCACGCTTCTCGAGGCATCGGAGCGGCTCGGCGGTCTCATCCGGACGCAGCGACGCGATGGGCTGATCCTGGAAGACGGGCCGGACGCTGTCCTGGCGAACAAGCCAGCGGGCCTTGCCTTGATGCAGCGCCTCGGTCTCGTCGACCAGCTCGGGGCGTCCTCTCCCGGGTCAGCGTCGATCCTGCGAGCCGGACGACTTCACCCGGTGCCGCCCGGCTCTGTCCTGGGCATCCCCACGCGGGTCCGCTCGGTCCTCGAGTCGCGCCTCCTGAGACCCGGAGACAAGGGTCGTCTCGCTCTCGACCTCGTTCTTCCTCCACGCCGGTCGCCTGCAGACGAGTCCGTCGGTTCGCTCGTACGCCGGCGGCTCGGCAGCGGGACGACCGAGCGACTGGTCGGCCCGCTCCTCGGTGGCATCTACGCCGGCGACGTGGAGCGACTGAGCGCGGGCGCGGCATTCCCGCAGCTCGTCGACTTCGAGCATGACGCAGGAAGCCTCATCAGGGGCGCCCGGCGTGCGCGGCGCCGGGGTGGTGGCGCGGCCCAGTTCCTGGCACCGCGTGACGGGATGGAGGTCCTCGTCGATCGACTCACCGAACGGCTCGATCGCGCGACCGTCTGCCGTTCGCTCGCGGTCCGGTCGGTCGACCGGATGCGCGGTTCGTACGTGGTGACCGCCGGGGATCGCGCGCTTCCCGCGCAGCTGGTCGTGCTCGCCGTCGCACCCCCGGTCGCCGCGAGACTGCTCGAGCCTATCGCGCCAGACGCCGCCTCTGACCTGGCGCGCATCCGGACGGTCTCGACGGCCGTCGTCCACCTCGCGTACGACCGTGCGTCGAGCCCCACCCTGCAGGTCGGTCACGGGTTCGTCGTCCCGGCCCGTGAGGGTCTCTCGATCACTGCCGCGACGAACGTTTCGGCGAAATGGCCCCATCGCGGGCGGCGCGACCTGCTTCTCCTGCGGGCGTACTTCGGCCGCGACGGGTCGGACCCTCTCGAGCTCTCCGACGTGGACCTCATCGGCCGCGCCGCGGCCGAAATCGCGCGGGTCCTCGGGCTGCCCGCCGACCCGGTCCTCGGCCTCGTCCGTCGCTGGCCGGACTCCATGCCGCAGCCGGAGGTCGGGCACCTCGAGCGCGTCGCCCGCGCCCGAGCGATCCTCGCGCGCGACGCGCCGGGCCTGCTCCTCGTCGGCGGCGCGTATGACGGCGTCGGCATCCCGGCGATCGCCGCTGGGGTCGCGAGGCAGCTGTCGGCTCGAGCTAGTTCAAGCGCCCCTTGAAGACCCCGAGGGCGCGCCGAGCCAGTTCTGCGTCGTCACCGTCGGGGTTCTCGTCGAGATAGCGCTCCAGCCCCGTCGTCGCGGCCCGGAACTGCCCGGTCCGACCCAGCAGGATCGCACGGTCGCGGTTCAGCTCGCGGTCGGACGGGTGGAGGATTATCAGCAGCTCGAGCGTCCACAGGACGTCGGACCACTGGTGGCGGGACGAGTAGATGCCGCGGAGGTTGTTGAGGATCCGGACGAGGATCTCGCGCTTGGTGGCCGGCCGAAGCAGCGCTCGCGGGAAGGGGCTCGGCCCAAGACTCCCCCCGTGCCCGCGGAGGAGGGCCTGGAGGTCCGTCAGCTCGAGGCGTTGACCCTGGTCGAACGGATCGACCACCAGGTCACCCGGGCCGCCGACGAGGAAGTGACCGGGGAAGCCGATCCCGAACAACGGCAGGCCGACCCGCCACGCGACCTCGAGCTCCACGACCGACAGCGTGATCGGGATCCCCTGCCGGCGCGCAAGGACGTCGTCGAGGAAACAGTTCCGCGGGTCGTAGTAGTCCCGTCTCGCGCCACGCAACCCATAGTCGCGATAGAGGACGCGATGGAGGGCTGCGACGCGCTCCTCCAGCTCCTCCCGCTCTTGCTGCCGTGCGACGCGGTCGGCGAGGCGGTCGAGCTGCCCGAGCGTCGGGCGGAAGTCGAGCGCGGGATGCGCCTCGGCGGCGATGTGCAGGCAGCCCCTGGCAAGGTCGAGCTCGGGCTCCGGGGTCGCCACGAGCCGAGCGAACGCCAGCTGGTTCTCGGTCGCGCTCATCGAGTGTCAAGTCTAGTTGGCGGCTGCTCGGGTTGAACCAGGGCGGCGCGCGCGCGAGGGTCAGGCGACGGCGCAGCTCGGTCGCGACGGAGGGTAGGATGCGCGCTCAGGAACAGTGCCCAGGAGGAGCCGCCAGGATGCCGCAGCCCACCGTCGCCGCCTCGCCCGCAGAGCTGCTGGGATCGCTCCAAGGGATGGCCCACGTCGAGGGGGAGCGGCTCGTGATCGACGACGAGCCGAGGTTTCGCGACGAGGGGATCCGGACGGTCGTGTGGACGGCGACGTTCGCGGATGATCACGTCACCGTCGAGGCGGCACGCTGGCTCGTGTGGGAGGCGTCGCAGGAGCTGGGCGTGCCGTCGGCCAGCATCCACGAGCTGTACATGGCGCGCGGTCGCGGCGAGATCGGCGGGTTCACCGTCCCGGCGATGAACCTGCGGACGCAGGTGTTCGACATGACGGCGGCCGCGTGTCGCGCGGCGCAGTCGATCGACGCGGGGACCATCATCTTCGAGCTCGCGCGGAGCGAGCAGGAGTACACCTACCAGCGGCCCGGCGAGTACGTGACGAGCGTCCTGGCGGGCGTCATCGCCGCGGGCTGGCGAGGCCCGGTCTTCGTGCAGGGTGACCACTACCAGTTCAACGCGAAGAAGTACGCGGCCGACCCTGAAGGCACGGCCGACGCGATCCGGCGCTTGATCCGAGAGGCGATCGGGGTCGGATACGGCCAGATCGACATCGACAGCTCGACGCTCGTCGACCTGTCCCTCCCGAGCGTCGACGAGCAGCAGCGGACGAACTACACGCGTGCCGCCGAGATGACGGCGCTCATTCGAGAGCTCGAACCGGACGGTGCGACCGTCGGCGTGGGGGGCGAGATCGGCGAGGTCGGCAAGCAGAACTCGACCGAGGAGGAGTTGCGCGCCTACCTGGACGGGTATCGGCGTGAGCTGGAGCGGCGGGCCGGAACGGACGCGCCCGGGCTCATGAAGGTGAGCGTCCAGACGGGAACGAGCCACGGCGGCGTCCCCCTGCCAGGGGGTGGCGTGGCCGAGGTGAACCTCGACTTCGGGACACTCCAGCGTCTCTCCGCGGTCTGCCGCGAGTACGGGATGGCCGGCGCGGTGCAGCACGGTGCTTCGACCCTGCCCGAGGAGCTGTTCCACCGTTTCCCGGCGGTCGAGACCGCGGAGATCCACCTCGCCACAGGCTTCCAGAACCTGCTCTACGAGCACCCCGCATTTCCTGCCCATCTGCTTCGCGAGATAGAAGCGTGGTGCGACGCGAACACGGGCGACGAGCGGAAGGACGGCGAGAGCCAGACGCAGTTCTTCTACAAGACCCGGAAGAAGGCGCTCGGGCCGTTCAAGCGACAGCTCTGGGAGCTGCCCGCGAAGGACGAGATCCTCGCGGACCAGGAGAAGAAGTTCCGGTTCCTGTTCGAGCAGCTCGCGATCCCGGGCACATCGGAAGCCGTCGCGCGCTACATCCGTCCGCTCGTGCAGCACCGTCCGCTGCCCGAGTCGCTCAAGCCGGAAGTCGCGACCGTCCCGTAGGCGCGCGACCTCTAGCCCGGCGAGACCACGCGGACGGCCGCGACGAGGACGACCGCCGCCGCGATCCCGAGGAACAGGTTTCGCCGCCAGGCGACGACGGCGATGCACACGACGACCGCGAGCGCCTCGACGCCGACCTGGAGGGTGCGTTGCTCGTCGACGCCCCCGGTCACCGTCGAGTTCACGGCCGCGAGTGCCGCGAGGCTGGCGGGGCCGACGAACCGCAGGTAGTCGAGCGCCCGCGCCGGCAGTCGCTCCATCCCGGGCGCCAGGAGGGGAACTGCGCGCGACGGGTAGGTGACGGCCATCATCAGGAGCGCAAGCACGACGAGCTCGACGGTCATCCGCGCGTCCCGACCTGCGCGTCGTCGGCCTGCGTGGACACCCCGCTCCCTTCCGGTGCCGCGGCAGAGGGGACCCGGAACGCGATCGCGGCGAGCGGCGCGACGACGCCGGCGACCACGATGCCGACGGATGGATCGATGGCGACCGCGACCGGCACGGCAACCGCCGCTCCGACGACCGCGGCGACGAACTCCCGTCGCCCGGTGACGAGTGCCACGGCGAGACCGGCCATCGCCGCCGGGAACACGACGTCGAGCCCGAGGCGATCCGGGTCCGGGATGAGCCTGCCGCCGAGGAAGCCGACGACCGTCGCGCCGATCCACGGCAGGCATACGAAGGCGGCAGCAAGCCAGTAGCCAAGGATGTCCGTTCGGCCCAGCCGCTGGAAGTGCGCGAGCACGAGCGCGAAGGTCTCGTCGGTGAGCACATGCGCCATCGCGGCGCGCTCCAGCCGCCCGCGCGTCGCGAGCCACGGGGCGAGCGCCGCGGAGTACAGCACGTGGCGGGCATTGAGCGCCGCCGTCAGCCCGACGATCACGGGCCACGGCGCGTTCTGGGCCACCAGCCCGACTGCCGCGAACTGTGCAGCGCCGGCGAGGACGAACACACTCATGGCGAGACTCTCGACGAGGGAGAAGCCGGCTTCTCGCGCCGCGAGCCCGTAGACGACGCCGAAGCCCGCGGCGGAGAGCGTGATGCCGGATGCATCAAGAACGAGCCCGCGGCGTGGCCGGGTGCGTCGCCGTTCCCCTGCTGCGCGCCTCACGACCCCGCACGCCGCGAGAGGAACCGGGAGGCGTACTCCTTCGCGTCGTCGATGATCTGCTCGACCTTCCGTGGCGCCGCCTCCAGCGTGTCCTCGACGATGGTGACGGTCGGGATGAGCCCTCTCCGAACGGGCACCCGCCACTCCGGCTGGTACCCCAGCTCGTGCACTCCGGTGCTCCCCCGGCCGGGATCACCGAGACATAGGTGCCCGAACCCTCGGTTGTAGCGATCGAAGAGCGGGGCGTACGGCTCGTCGTGCCAGTGCATCGCGTCGTTGCGATGCCCGGCCTGCATCAGCGGCGTCGCCCGTCCGATCGCGTCGTACCAACCCTCGCCCGCCACGAGCACGTCGGGGCGATCCTTCCTGATCCTCGCGACGAGATCGAGGACACCCTGGTGGACGTCGTAGCGCGGATCGTTCGCCCATGTCGCCGAGATGTCGAGGAAGACGCCGTGGAACCCATACCTCTCGATGAGGGCGCCGATCTGTTCGACGAGGCGGTTCTGCCACGTCGGCGCGCCAGGGTTGAGGGTGGTCGCCCATCCGTGGTCGTGGTGTCTGGACGAATCCCAGTCGACCGTCGTGCCCCCGCGCATGCCCGACGCGCTCGAGACCTCGGCCGGCGGCCCCCACTGCTCGAAGTTCTCCAGCCCCTGGTTCACGACGTTGATCCCGAACATCGGCATCAGCCGGACGCCTCTGGCCGACGCGCCCGCCGCGAGGCGCTCGAACCCCTCCTCCCCGCCCATCCGGGGGTCGGGCCGGTAGTCCCCGTACTGCCAGTAGTAGCGGCCCTCCCACCCCGGCAGGTAGACGAGCAGCCGCTCCGGCTCGATCCGCTCCGCCAGCCACTCGATCGTCCGGAGCACCTTCGCGTAGCCGTTGAACACGTACCCCGTCCAGTGCTGGCAATGGATCGCGGCGACCAGGGAGATCCCCCTCACCCAGTCCGGGACGTCGCGCCGCTCTTCCCACCGGATCAGGCCGTAGTCGCGCTCCACGACATCCGTCTGTCGTTCCAGGATCTCTTCCAGGCTGTCGGCCGTGCCGACCTCCCACACCGGGACAGCGACGCTCCGGCCCATGCCGGTCGCCGACTCCTCGAAGATGAGCTCCACCTTCAGGCCGTCTCCCGTCCGCAGGAACGCGAACCGCTTCTCTCGCACGCGGCTATCCCGCGACCGGAAGTAGAGGAAGCCGGCGGCCGCCGTCCGCAGGACGACGAGCGGCGTGTAGAGCCCTCGCCAGCCGTCGGGGTATCGGAGCAGCACGCCGTCGGCCCCGATCGGAAGGCCCTCGGTCTCCCGCAGGTTGACGATCTCCCCGTCGGTGACGCCTTCCAGGAAGAGCTTCACGCACCTGATCGTCTTCCGCGCCCACGCCCGGATCTCGAACGTCGTAGCGCGGTCGTCCGACGCGATCCGGACGGTGACGCCACCCTCCGCGGTCTCCTGTCCCCCGGCCCAGGTCAGTCCTTCGCACTCGAGCCACGCCTCGGCACCCTGCTCGCGGAACGAGCACCGGCGCTCATCGAGCCCGTAGACGTTCTCGAACGTGAACACCTGGACACCGAACCGCAGACCAGCGGACTCGAACCGTGGCTGCGCGAACTCGTAACTGAGATCCTGCATCGGTCACCGAGGACCGGGGACAGCGGGACTTCGCCGGTGAGAGATGGACCCCCTCACCGGATCCCCGGACGCCGACATGGTGCTCTTGCACCGTCCAGCAGGCGCGATCCGCCTGGAGGACGCGATCGGTTCGATCACCCACCCGCCGCCCACGCTGCCTCCTCCTTGCCCTTGACGCTCGCCTCGTCCCTTGCACGGATCCGCGGAACCGGGGACAGGATGATCCACAACGGCGCGAGCATGATCCCGGTCACGCCGACGTCGCGGAATCGCTTCGGGACGTGGTGCGCAATGAGCGTATGCGGCAACAGCACGAAGGGACGAACGCTTCCGGAGCGCACGAGGGAAAACCGAGTAGGCGGGTAAGATATGGACATGCTCAACGAAACGTCGATCTACGAGGCCCTGCGCGCCGTCCAGGAGCCCGAGCTGGGCCGCGACATCGTGACCCTCAACATGGTCAAGGACATCTCCATCAACGACGACAATGATGTCGCGCTGACGATCGATCTCACCACCCCGGCGTGCCCGCTGAAGGACGAGATCGAGCGGAACGTCGTGGGTGCACTGCAGCCGATCGGCGCGCGTCACGTCGACATCAACTGGGGGGCCACGGTCCGCCGGGCGGCTCCCTCGCAGCCGACCCAGATGATCCCCGGTGTCAAGAACGTGATCGCGGTGGCCTCGGGAAAGGGCGGCGTCGGCAAGAGCACCGTGAGTGCCAATCTGGCCGTCGCACTCGCCGCCGAGGGCGCGACCGTCGGGCTGCTCGATGCCGACATAACCGGCCCCAACATCCCCCTGATGCTGGGCGTGGAGGGTCAGCCGGTCGCGAGCCCCGACAACAAGATCACGCCGCTCGAGCGCTACGGCGTGAAGGTCATCAGCATCCAGTTCTTCGTGCCCGAGGGTCAGCCGATCGTGTGGCGCGGGCCGTTGGTCGGCGGCGCCATCCAGCAGTTCCTCCGAGACGTCGACTGGGGTGAGCTGGACTACCTCGTCATCGACCTACCGCCCGGAACCTCCGACGCCCAGCTGACGCTCGCCCAGGCCATCCCCATCAGTGGCGCCCTGCTCGTCACGACGCCCCAGGATGTGGCGCTTCTCGACGTCCAGAAGGCGCTCGCGATGTTCCGGCGTATGAGCGTACCGGTGATGGGCGTGGTCGAGAACATGAGCGCATTCGTATGCAGTCACTGCGGGGAGGTGACGGAGATCTTCGGGCGAGGCGGTGGCGAGAAGTTCGCGCGCCAGTACGAGATGGAGTACTTCGGGGCGATCCCACTCGATGTCAAGGTTCGCCAGGGCGGTGACGTCGGGATCCCCGCCGTCGCCCAGCGCGAGTCGGGTCCGGCGGCCGAGGTGCTGCGGCAGCTCGCGCGGACGGTAGCGGCGCGGATGAGCGTTCGCGCCGCCCGGCAGGCGCCCGTCCTCTCGATCAGCTAGGCGAGCGCGCCAGCCCGTCCTCTCGATCAGCTACGCCGTGGCGACACGGCCCGCCGCCCGCGGTGCCATCCGTTCCGCTCTCGTCACAGGGCAGGAGTGCTCGACGCACGGGGTCGGGGCTACGTCCGCGCCCGATGCCACTGAGAACGTGTCTCCTCCTGCCCTTTCGGGTCTCGCCGGGTACAGCCGCCGGCGACTGCGCCCCTGATCGACAGCTAGCCAGGGGCTGCGTCGAGGCGCCTCCACAACTCCGCGCACGCCGCCACGGCCGCGCGCCGCCGACCCTCGTCCCCGCCGAGGAAGGCGATCCTGCTCACGCGGCTCGTGCCCGCGTCGGTAGCGATCGCGATGCTCACCGCTGTATCACCCCCATGATCGCTCGCCCGGATCGCCACCCCGACATCCGCACCCGAGATCCCTCGCACGTGTATCGCATAGTCCTCCAGGTGCTCGTCGGAGTGGGCGAACACGGTCGCCGACGCGAGCAGCTCGCTGAACGTGACGAACGGCGCCGACCCGAGCAGCGCTGTGAGGTGCCCACCCGTCCCGATCTCCACACACGCCAGACGACGCGCTCCCAGGCGAGCTCCCAGCACGTCCACCCACGTTTCTTCGTCGCGCCCGAAGATGTGGTCACGCAGCTTGTGCTCGAGCTCCCGCACCGTCGACTCGACCAGTTCGCGCGCGTCGCCCCGCTCATGGCCTTCGTCGCCGGGAGGCGCGACCGCGGCGACCCGCAGATCGACGGCGTCTGCGCGTGCGTACGTCGCTACCTCCGGGTTGCGCGACCTGAGTAGCTCCTCACCGAGGAGCTCCACGAGCGTGGACTCGCCGATATCCGTCAGCCGCAGCGTCCGGCTCGCCCGGTCGGACCCGACCCCGCGAGCGAGGAGCGAGGGCACGACGTGCTCGCGCCACATCGGGCGCATCTCACGAGGGGGGCCGGGAAGCGCGATCACGACGCGTCCATCCGACGCATCCACCCACCAGCCGGGTGCCGTCCCGTGTGCGTTCGGCAGCGCTCTTGCGCCGGCGATGAGCCAGGCCTGCTTCCGGTTCGCGTCTGACATCACGAGACCCCTTCGCTGGAACAGCTCGCGCAGCCACGCCTCGAGATCCCGGTCCACCTCCGGCGTCTCGCCGAACACCGCGGCGATCGCCTCTCGGGTCAGGTCGTCGGGAGTCGGACCGAGGCCGCCCGTGCTGACGACGAGATCCGCGCGCGTCAGCGCCTGGGCGAACGCGTCGGTCACGGCGGCGAGCTCGTCGGGGAGTGCGACGAGTCGCCCGACCTGAACGCCGAGCGTCGTCAGCTCGCGGGCAAGGTCGCCACCGTTCGTATCGCGGGTGTCGCCGACCGTAAGCTCGGTCCCGATCGCGAGCAGTTCCCCGCTCTCCAGCCTGCGCTCCGGCATCCGGCAACGGTAGCCGAGTGGGGCGTCCTCGCGCTCCGACACTCGGCTCGACGGGCCCCGGAGCCTTGACCGGACCCGGCGGAGTGTGTTAGCAATCTAATGCTACGAGTGCCAACAAGGGTGGCCCACCGGAGGACGCGAACCGGCCTCCTCGTCCACCCCGATCGACGAGAGAGGGAACCGAGATGGCAAAGCTCATCGCGTACGAGGAGGAGGCGCGCCACGCGCTGAAGCGGGGCATCGACTCGCTCGCTGGTGCCGTCAAGACGACCCTGGGACCGAAGGGGCGGAACGTCGCGCTGGACAAGAAGTACGGCGCGCCCAGCGTGACACACGACGGGGTGACCGTGGCTCGGGACATCGAGCTCGAAGACCCGTTCGAGAACATGGGCGCGCAGCTGCTCAAGGAAGCGGCGACGAAGACCGAGGACAACGCCGGAGACGGCACGACGACCGCGACGGTCCTCGCCCAGGCGATCGTGAACGAAGGCTTGAAGAACGTCGCGTCGGGTGCGAATCCGATGCAGATGAAGCTCGGCATCGACCGAGCCACACAGGCAGCGGTCGAGGCGATCAAGCGCGCGTCGATCCCGGTCAAGGGGCACGACGAGGTGGCGCAGATCGGGACCGTGAGCGCCGCGGACCCGGGGATCGGCCAGCTGATCGCCGACGTCATGGACCGCACCGGCAAGGACGGCGTCATCACGGTCGAAGAATCCAAGACGATGGCCTTCGAGACCGAGTACGTCGAAGGCATGCAGTTCGACCGCGGCTACATCTCGCCCTACTTCGTCACTGATACGAACCGGATGGAGGCCGTCCTCGACGATCCCTTCATCCTCATCACGGACAGGAAGATCTCTGCCGTCGCGGACATCGTCCCATCACTCGAGAAGGTCCTCCAGGCCGGCAAGAAGGAGTTGCTGATCGTCGCCGAGGATGTCGATGGCGAGGCACTCGCGACGCTCGTCGTGAACAAGCTCCGCGGGATCGTGAGCGTCCTCGCGGTCAAGGCGCCGGGCTTCGGCGACCGCCGCAAGGAGATGCTCCGCGACCTCGCGATCCTCACGGGCGGGCAGGTCATCAGTGAGGAGGTCGGGCGGCGGCTCGACTCGGTCCAGCTTCAGGACCTCGGCAGAGCCCGGCGAGTGGTCGCGAACAAGGACAACACGACCGTCATCGAGGGCCGCGGCGCGCGGGCCGAGATCGAGGGTCGGATCAAGCAGATCAAGGCTCAGATCGAGGAGACGACGTCCGACTACGACCGCGAGAAGCTGCAGGAGCGGCTCGCGAAGCTCGCGGGCGGCGTCGCGATCATCAAGGTCGGCGCGGGGACGGAGGTCGAGCTCAAGGAGAAGAAGCATCGGGTCGAGGATGCGCTGGCAGCGACCCGGGCGGCGGTCGAGGCAGGGCTCGTGCCGGGCGGCGGCGTCGTGCTCCTCCAGGCGCAGAAGGCACTCGATGGCCTGAGCCTCGAGGGGGACGCCCGGATCGGAGCGTCTCTCGTACGGCGGGCGCTCGAGGAGCCGCTGCGGCAGATCGCCGAGAACGCGGGGCAGGACGGCTCCGTGGTGCTGGAGAACGTTCGCCGTCACCAGCAGGAGCAGGGCAACGCGAATATCGGCTTCGACGTGATCAGTGAGCAGTATGTGGACATGGTGGCGAACGGGATCGTCGACCCCGCGAAGGTCACGCACTCCGCGCTCGAGAACGCCGCGTCCATCGCCGGCATGGTGCTCACGACCGAAGCGATGATCACCGACAAGCCCGAGCCGAAGCCGGCGATGCCGGCGATGCCGCCGGGAGGGATGGATTTCTGATCCAGCCGCGTCGAGCGGATGACGGCCGCGGTCCCGGTGCGCGTCGCGTCGCGGTGACGCGATGAACCGCGACGGGGCCGACGGCACGGCGTGCTCGTCCGCGCGGAGCCGGCACCCCGGATAGATCACGGTAGCTCGTGAACATGGCGAACGAGCTGGAGACCTCGGGTTTCGCGGAATTCGACCGGTTCGGCCTCGTCTTCCGGCGCGCCCGGGCGCTCCTGGACGCGCTGCTCGTTACGGGCGACCTTCCCGACGGCGGCACGGAGGTGCTGGCGACCGAGACGCTTCCCCACATCGAAGACGTCGAGGCCGGGTTTCGAGCGTGGCTTCGGGCGGGCGGGAACGACCTCGCTGAGCTTCGACACCTCGTGCTCCACGGCGGGCTGGGGATGCCCGATCCGCGAGACGCCGGCGAGGCGAGGGCTGCTCTCGTCGAGGCGATGCAGGCGATATCGGGTGCCGGCGGCGATCGAGCGATCCGACCTGCCCCCGTGCGGCGGCTTGCGGCGCTCGAGCACGCACGCCTCGTGTTCGCCTTGCTGCCCTCGACGCCAGCCGAAGAGGTCCACTACCCGGCGGGGCTTCGAACGTATGCCGATATCGTCCCGCCCCGGACTCCCGGAGAGCTCTCGATGCGGATCGAGGAGCTCGAACGCGAGCTCTGGTGGGTGGCGAGCGGACGGGCGCCTCGAGCGGGAGACGCGGCCTATCGCAGGACCTACGGCTTCTTCGACGCCGCGGAGCGACTCTCGACGCAGGGCCTGCGCTCTACGGATTGACGCGGCCCGCGCCGGCGTGTCCGCTCTGACCGCGCATGCTCGTCAGCTGCAAGGGGACTGATAGTGGACTCGCGGAGCGACGCGGTGGGAAGCACTGGCGCGCTGATATCCTGACGCGGTTCGCCGTCCGCGGAGTGCAGACGGCGACTCGGGGAAGCGCGCGTGCGCGGATGCGCATGAGCGGACGACCATCACCGATCAGCGAACCGGTCAGCGTCGCCGTCACGGTCAGGACGACCGGACCGCGTCGACACGCGCCCTGTGAGAGGAAGACTTGACGAACGACCCTGAGCGCACCCCGTCCGACCCGACCTCGAACGCGCCGGCGGCGAGCGATGCGGACGGCACGGGGGGACAGAGGACCACAGCGACGCGCCCGACGTCCACGTCCGCCGGGCGGACCGCGACAGCTGGTGCCGAGGGACCGCCGCGGCAGGAGCCGGCGCGCGAAGAGCAGCGGGAGCCGGGAGCACCGAAACCCGACGCGCCACCGCGGCCAGGGTTCCGAGAGCAATGGGGGAGGACGCGCAGCGCGGCGGGCTCCCTCGTAGGAGCGCACGTCGACCTGCTCAAAGCCGAGCTGAGCGAGATCTTCGCGCAGCTCAAGACTCTGAGCGTGCTCGGCGGGCTCGTGCTGGCGTTGGGTCTTTTCCTCGCCAACCTCGTCTTGATCGGCACGGCGCTGTTCCTCGGCGAGTGGCTCTTCGGTTCACTCGGCTGGGGCGTCCTTCACGGGACGCTGCTCATCACGGGCGTGCTCACCGCGCTCGTGCTCGTGATCCTGGGGGCGCGTGCGGGCCGTCTGGCTTTCGCCTTTCTCATCTCCGCGCTCCTCGGCGTGCTCGTTGCGATCCTGCTGGGCACGAATGTCGTGCGCCGCGGCGCCGAGCTCGTCGCAGCTCAGGTCGCCCCGTCGCTCGCGCTCGACCCCGCTGTGCTGCCGACGCTGACGACCGTCGTGATCGGCGCCGTGCTCGTCGGCGTGGTCGGGCTGGTGCTCGGCGCGCGCGGCGGTGGCTTCAAGGGTGCCGTCGCCGGCCTTGTAGGTGGTGTCGTCCTCGGCGCCCTCATCGGCTGGGTTGTCGGGCTCGAGCAGCCGTGGCACGTCGCGGCCGCACTCGGCGTGACCGTCGCGTTCCTGCTGTGGCCGGTCCTCCAATACCTGATGGCACGAGGGATGATCGCTCCGCGAGAGCGGTTCGGTCGTCTCGTGCCGCGGGAGACGTATGAAGCGGCCCTGGAGACCAGGGTCTGGTTGGGAGAACGATGGGCGGACCGACGCAAGACGCTCGCGCGAAGGTAGTCCGGGCCCGACAGGGCTTCGGCGAAGAGGTGGAAGAGCTGGCGCTGGCCACTCGCTCCGCCGTAGACATCCCGGCCAAGGTCCGGCGCCACCCGGTGCAGACGACGGCCCTTGCCGGCGGGATCGTGTTCCTCGCCGCGAACGGTCCCAAACGGATCGTCCGGGCGGTAGAGCGACGGGTACGCCCTCGGCCTACCGATCGCTTCAAGGGTGTCTTCCCCAAGGAGATCGAGAAGGCACTCGATCGGCTGGGTGACGAGGGGATGGACGTTCGGGACCGGATCGAGACGGAGTTCGCCGACTGGTTGAGCAAGCGCAGCAGTCGCGGCGCGCCAGCGAACGCGCGGCAGAGCTTCTGGAAGACGTATGACGTGGTCATCGGGCCACTCGCGAGACTCGGGGTCAAGCGGCTGCTCGACCGATTCGCCGCCGCCGAGCCGGACCGGCCGTCGGTGAAGCGGCCGGAGGAGGCCCCGGATTGGCGGTACGTGACCGACGCCGACACCCCATTCCCGACCGGCCCTCGTCGCAGCGCCCCGCCGACGCAGCAGGCGCGGCCTGGGGCGGCTGCGGAGCGCGAGGGTCGCGGGCGCTAGATCCGGCGCCGCCGCCAGCGGAAGTGGTGGAACGGCAGACACGCAAGTCTTAGGAACTTGTGCCCGAAAGGGCGTGGGGGTTCGAGTCCCCCCTTCCGCACCAGGTCCCGGCGACGCGGGCGGTCGGGTCGTCGCCCCCCGCGGCTGATCGCTTCGATGCCGGACAAGGCGCGGCGTCGGTCGAGGCCGCCGCTGCCCGCCCTATACTTTCCCGGCGATGAAGTTCAGCACGACGCCCGCCGGGCGCAGTACCGTCATGCTCGAGGTGGAGCTCCCTCCCGAGAGGCTCCAGCGCTCGATCGACGAGTCGGTCCGCCATCTCGGACAGCGGACCCGGATCCCGGGGTTCCGGCCCGGGAAGATCCCGCGGCCGATGCTCGAGCGTGCCTTGGGGGTCCGCCGCGACGACCCGTCCGCGCCGAACCCGATCCATGACGACGCCAAGGAGCACCTGTTCGAAGCCTCGGTCCTGGAGGCGCTCCAGCAGGCGGACCTCGATGTGCTCTCGATCTCCCAGCCGGAGTGGCTGTCCTTCGTCGAGGGGCAGGGTGCGAGATACCGCGTCACGCTGCCGGTACGGCCGGAGGTGAGACTGGGGGCGTACACGGACTACCCGTTCGGGATCCAGGTCGAGCCGGTCGATGATGCGAAGGTCGACCAGGTCATCGAGCAGCTCCGAGACCAGCAGGCGAGCCTCGTGCCGGTCGAGGGACGCGGGGCGGAGAAGGGCGACTACGCCGTGGTCCGCTTCGAGGGGCGTCGCGACGGCGAGCCGTTCGAGGGCGGTTCCGCGGACCGCTTCCCGCTCGTGATCGGCGCGGAGCGGATGATCCCAGGCTTCGAGGATCAGGTGATCGGGCTCGAGGAAGGCCAGAGCAAGACCTTCCACATCACGTTCCCGGACGACTACCCGGACGAGTCACTGGCCGGGAGGGACGTGGAGTTCGACGTGACCCTGCTCGAGCTGCGTCACAAGCAGCTGCCGGAGCTCGACGACGATCTCGCAGGGGCGGTGGGGGAGTACGCTGATCTCGCCGCGCTCCGTGCCGAGATCCGGCGACGGCTCGAGGTGAACGCCCGCGACGACGCGCGGCACGCGTTCGCGGACCGGATCATCGAGTTCGCCGTCGCCAACGCAACGGTCGAGATCCCCGACCTGCTCATCGACCGCGAGGTCGAGGTGATGCACGACGAGCTGAAGGCGCGCCTCGCCGACCAGGGGATCGGCTACGAGGAGTACCTCCGGGTGACGCAGAAGGACGAGGCCGGGCTGCTCGCGGAGTATCGCGAGCCGGCCGAGCACCGTGTCAAGACGCTGCTCGTGCTGTCCGAGATCGCCGACGCCGAGGGGATCGAGGTCAGCGACGATGCCGTCGAGGCCGAGATCGAACGGGCGCGGACGCGGTACACGGAGAACCCGAAGCTGGTGTCCTATTTCGACTCGCCGCGCGGCCGCCAGTACATCCGATCGACCCTTCGGCGGACGAGGACGGTCGAGACGCTCGTCGATCGCTGGCTCGCAGCGCATCCCGAGGTTGGGCCGGTCACGCACCTCGAGGGAGAGGCCGGCGGCCGAACGGGCTCGGTCGTCCCGTCCGACGCCGGCGCGACGACGGCTTCCAGGGAACCCGAAACGGAGGAGAGCATCACGTGACGTCCAAGCGCCGGGCGGAGGTCCCCGATCATCGATCCCGGCTTCTGCGCGATCTGGCAGAAGCGAACGGTGTCAGACCGTTCCCATCCGCCGCCCTTCGCGCTGCTCGCGAGACGCGAGCGATGCTCGTTCCGATGGTCATCGAGAGCTCGAGCCGCGGCGAGCGCGCCTATGACATCTACAGCCGGCTCCTCCGGGAGCGGATCATCTTCCTCGGCGACGCGATCGAGGACCACATGGCGAACCTCATCATCGCCCAGTTGCTGTTCCTCGAGTCCGAGGACCCGGACAAGGACATCAGCCTGTATATCAACTCGCCGGGCGGCGTCGTCACGGCGGGCTTGGCGATCTACGACACGATGCAGTACCTCCGTGCGCCCGTCAGCACGATCTGCATCGGGATGGCGGCGAGCCAGGCAGCTGTGCTCCTCTCCGCCGGTTCGAAGGGGAAGCGGTACGCGCTCCCGAACTCACGGATCATGATCCACCAGGGGAGCGGTGGCTTCCGCGGCAACGCGCCCGATGCTGTGATCCAGATGCGGGAGTGGGAGCACCTCGTGCGCGTGAATCACGAGATCCTGGCCCGGCACACGGGTCAGCCGCTCGACAAGGTCACTCGCGACACGGAGCGCGACTATTACCTGTCCCCGGAGGAAGCACGGGACTACGGCATCATCGACCAGGTGTATTCGCCCCAGGATGAGTCGCTCATCAGCCAGGCGAAGCACGAGGGCGGCCTGGGCGGAGAGGGCGCGGCGGTCGCGGCCGGCGAACACATCGAGCCCGTGACGGACAGCCAGTAGCGAGCGGACGGAGCGGAGAGCAGGCGGCGCATGTCGACGACCAGCAAAGGGACGAAGGTCCCGTATCGCTGCAGCTTCTGCGGCAAGAGCCAGGAGCAGGTACGCAAGCTCATCGCCGGGCAGGGCGTCTACATCTGCGACGAGTGCATCAACCTGTGCCAGGAGATCATCGAGGAGGAGATGCTCGACACGCCGCGGGTGAAGCCGCAGGCGGCGAAGCTACCGAATCCACGCCAGATCAAGGCCGCGCTCGACGAGTACGTCATCAGCCAGGACCGCGCCAAGAAAGTCCTCTCGGTCGCCGTCTACAACCACTACAAGCGGGTCAACGCCGGCAACCAGGTCGACGAGGTCGAGCTCCAGAAGTCGAACGTCCTCCTCGTCGGCCCGACCGGGTCGGGCAAGACCCTTCTCGCGCAGACCCTCGCGCGGGTCCTCGACGTCCCGTTCTGCATCGCAGACGCCACTTCGCTGACGGAGGCCGGATACGTCGGCGAAGACGTGGAGAACATCCTCCTCCGGCTCATCCAGGCGGCTGACTTCGATGTCGCGCGCGCGCAGCGCGGGATCATCTACATCGACGAGATCGACAAGATCGCGCGCAAGGCTGACAACCCGTCGATCACTCGGGACGTGTCAGGAGAGGGTGTCCAGCAGGGACTGTTGAAGATCCTCGAGGGCACCGTCGCCAACGTGCCGCCCCAGGGCGGACGCAAGCACCCCCATCAGGATTTCATCCAGATCGATACCACCAACGTGCTGTTCATCTGCGGAGGCGCGTTCGAGGGCCTCGAACGCATCGTCGAGGAGCGCGTCGGGCGCAAGACGATGGGCTTCGGGTCGGAGGCTCAGACGACGCGCGCGCGGCGGGAGCGGATCCTCGAGCAGCTGATGCCCGAGGACCTGCTGAAGTTCGGACTCATCCCCGAGTTCGTCGGCCGGCTACCGGTCATCGTCTCGCTGTCCGGGCTCGCGCAGGAGGACCTCGTGAGGATCCTGACCGAGCCGAGGAACGCGGTCACCCGGCAGTTCCAGAAGTTCCTTCAGCTCGACAAGGTCGAGCTTGCGTTCACCCCCCGCGCACTCGAGGCCGCCGCCGAGCTCGCCCTCAACCGGAAGACCGGCGCGCGCGCGCTCCGCTCGATCGTCGAGGAATCGCTCCTGGACGTCATGTACGACATCCCGGAGAGGACCGACGTCCGGAAGTGCATCATCACCGAGGAAACGATCCGCCAGCGGCGGGCACCGCTCCTGCTTACGAAGGCCGAGGTCGACCGAGGCGTCGACGAGACGAACTACGAGGAGCATCTGGCGCAGCGAGGCGCATAGCGCAGGCAGGACCGTGACGCGCTCTGCGGGTCGACGTGAGCCCTCCTGATCTCGGTCCTTGCCCACCGCGGCGACAGGGCGGGAACTGCATCGTCGACGTGCAGAGCGCTACGAGCAGAGGCAGGCGATGCATGCAACGCCGACGTCACGTTCCCGCGCAGGTCCTGTCTTGCCTGCGTGACAGGCCGCGGTATGCTTCTCGCACAGGGGTGGTGGGCGTGGATACCGCCGCCGAGGCCGAGGTGCTTCCATGAAGCCCGTAACGGTCAAGATCATCACGTACGCGCCGACCGTCTTCTATCACTGTCAGCACTGCGAGCTGACCTTCCAGGAGATGGGGATCGGCGAGCGGTTGCGGCGGCAGGAGGCGGCCGAGGCGCTGCCGGAGGACCTCGCGCGCGAGTACCAGCGGCTCTCGGACTGGGTCCGGGACCTGGTCGCGCGGTACGGCCCCCGGATCCACGTGAGGGTGATCGACGCCGCGTCCATAGAGGGCGTCCTCGACTCCGTGCGTCACCGCGTCTTCCGATACCCCGCGGTCGTCGTCGACGGCGCCGAGAGGAGCGTGGGCGGCGATCTTCGCGCCGCGGAGCCGGCGATCGAGCGCCGTCTCGCGATGCCCTGAGGCCAGGGCAGACGGTGCACGCCGCGAAAGGAGGTCGCGAGGAGCGGGAGGAGCGGTAGTGAGTCACCACCGAGTCGTCGTGAAGCGACGGAGAAGGAGGGGCTGCGCATGAACATCCCGATGAGCACACTCGGAGTCGTCCTCATCGGCGCGGTCGTCATCTATCTGGGCTACAACTACTACGCGCGCCGCATCGATCGGACGATCATGCAGGCGGACGCGACCCGCGCGACACCCGCCAGGATGTACATGGACGGCGCCGACTTCATGCCCACCAGTCGGTTCGTCCTCTACGGGTACCACTTCAAGTCGATCGCCGCCGCGGGCCCGATCGTCGGTGTCATCACCGCCGCGAACCTGTGGGGGTGGCTGCCCTCGATCATCTGGCTGATGGTCGGCGTCACCTTCATCGGCTGGGTAAGCGACTACAGCGCGATCATGATGGCGGTCCGCAACGACGGGAACTCGCTGAGCGCGATCGCCCATCGACTCGTCTCGCCTCGCACGCGGCGGATCCTGTTCGTCTTCATCTTCTTCTACCTGCTCCTGATCGGCGGCGCGTTCGTCGGGATCATGGCGGCGATCCTCGCCGCACGGCCCGACGTCCCGTTCGGGATCCTCGTGCTCGCGATCATGGGCCTGCTCGCGGGCTACCTCATCTATCGGCGCCGCGTGAGCATCGTCGGCGTCACTGTCCTCACCGTCGTGCTGACGGTCGCCGCGATGGCGCTCGGGCCGCTCGGCGCCGACTTCTCGAGGGGAGCGGCGGGTCTCTCGGCTGGGCCGATCGCGGGGACCGTCGCGGGCATCAACGGCGCGGTCAACTCGATCAGCGGGCCCACGGGGCTGTACCAGGTCGTCGACCCGACGAACGCCGATCCGCGGATCCCGCCGCCGGACGCGCAGACGAAGCAGCGCCCGACGACGCCGACCTATAACGCGGAGACGGGGGCCATCAACGTCCTGCCGAGCTTCCTGTTCTGGGCGATCCTGCTGCTCGTCTTCAGCTACCTTGGCACCAACCTTGCCATCTGGCGCTTCGCGCAGCCGGTGAACTACATCGGCTTCTGGATCACGGCACTGACCATCGGTGTGAGCGCGATCGGCGCGATCCTCGCTCCGTTCATCCGACCGGAAGTCGCCGGGTTCAAGATCCCGACCTTCACCTCATTCGCCCCCGCGCAGGCCACCGGCGCGATCCAGTGGCTGTGGCCGATGCTGTTCGTCACGATCGCCTGCGGCGCGATCTCCGGCTGGCACGCGCTGTTCGGCTCGGTCGGCACCGCGCGCCAGCTGGAGTACGAGACCGACGCGCTCCCTGTCGGCGGCGGCGGGATGTTCTCGGAGAACACACTCGGGCTGCTGTCGCTGACCGCGGTCGCGGTCGCGGGGGGTGCCGGGGCGGGGGCGTTCGCGGCAGGGGTCGGCACGCTCCTCAATGTGGCCACACTCGGGCTCCTGCCGACCGGCTACGGCACGGCGCTCGGCTTCGGTGCCTTCGTGGTCATCGTGCTCACGGTCGTCCAGCTCGTCTTCCGGGTGATGCGGGTGACACTGGGCGAGTGGCTGGGCGATGCCTGGGTCGGCTTCAAGAACCAGCACGTGGCGACGATCGTCTCTTCGGTCGCGGTCCTGTTCCTCGTGCTCTCGGGGACGTGGGTCTACCTGTGGCAGCTGTTCGGCGCTTCCAATCAGCTGATGGCGGCGCTCAGCCTGCTGCTGGTGACACTTTGGCTCGCGTCGACGGGGCGGAACGTGGCGTTCGCGGGGATCCCGATGGTGTTCATGTACGTCACGACGATCGCCGCGTCGCTCGTCACTGCGTACAACCTCTACGCGACGATCGCGACGCGGCCGACCTCGAACGTGATCCAGATCATCGGCGCCTGGGGGATGATCGCTGTCGCCCTGCTCCTCGTGGCGGCGGCGCTCCTCATCGCGTGGGACGCGTGGCGAGCGTGGAACCGCTATCGAGCTGCACCCGCGCAGCCGGCTCCCGCTCCGACAGCCGCCAGCTAGTGACCTCGTGTAGGCGGAGTTGGAGCGCCGCGGCGAGGCCCTTCGACGCTTGCATCGGCGGGCCTCGCTAGGTCTCCCGGCTCAGTTCGCGCCCGAGGTCGCGGATCGACCGGAAGAGCGTTTCGGAACTTTGCGTGAACGCCGACGGCGGCAGCAGGTGGATCTCGAGGTGGGGCACCGTCGGCTGGATCGAAAGCCGCCACACGCCGCCGGTGGCCGAGGCGAGACGCTGCCACGCTCGCCTCGGTCCCGCGACGTCCGGACCCCCGGTGTGGAGCGCGCGGACCCCTGGGTCTCCCCAGTCCACCTCCGCCCATGCGCCTCCATCGCCTGCTCGATCGAGCCCGTCCCGCCCGGTCCACGCCTCCGAGTCGGCCGCCTCGAGCCCGAAGCGCGGCGGGCGACGGAGACTCGCTCTGACGATGACGAAGTCGCGCCGACCACGACCCCTCGCGAGGGCCCACAGCCACGGCACATCGCGCGGCTCGAGGACGACGAGGACCTCTGCCTGTCGGAACGGATCCTCCGGTTCCGTGATGCCGAGCACGACCGCCGAGCTCCCGAGCCAGCGCAGCGTCGCCCGTTTTCCGAGCAGTGGCAATCCAGCCTGTAGCCAGCGGAGCACCGCGTTGCCCCGCCCGATGTTGCGCTGCGTGCCGAGCGCGAACCAGAGCATCACGACCAGCAGCAGCGCGATCGCAACAGAGGTCGAAAGCGCGGTGAGGTCAGGCACAGGACGGTGATGGTAGATTGCGGGGAACAGTCGCGAGCAGCATCACGGTGAGCGCGAGCGCGATGCCCAGAGACTCATCCGTACCGCCCTCGGTCCCTCCGTCCATCTCGCGACGGACGTCGTCTCGCGGAACGGATGGGCGCGTCGGCGGAGTTCGAGACGCGCTCCGGGAGTTCTTCCATGGCCTGACCGGATACGAGTTCGCGCGTCACGCGGTCGAGATGCGGGCGTCGCTCGAGACCGTCTTCATGGTCAGTGTCGTCGGCGACATGGTCGGGTTGCCGATCATGCCGCCCTACTACTCACTTCGTCTGCTGCCGTACGTGGTCCCCGACGTAGCGCTCTGGCGGCGCCGGGTGCTACGCGAACGCGAATTCACCGAGCACCACGAGTACCACCTGCATGGGGTGTGACCCGGACCCCGGCGGAAGGAGGTAGCCATGCCGGACGAGCCGCGTGATCGCGAGGAACGCCAGGAGCAGGGTGGCCTGAAGGGGCTGCTCGGCCGGTTCCGGGAGGTCACCTACGGGATGGCCGCCCACGACATGACCCGGTACGCGCTTCGAAGCCGGGCGAGCATGGAGCACCTGTTCATCCTCACCACGATGGGTGACCTGCTCGGAGTGCCGATCCTGCCGCCCTACTACTCGCTCCGGCTGCTGCCGTACGTGGTGCCGCAGGTATCGACGTGGAAGCGGCGGATGCTCCGTGAGAAGGACCTCACGGACGCGATGTTCTAGAACGATGGCCGGACCCACCGCGACGCCACCCCGGGGTCAGGGCCAGGCGCCGCTATCACTCGCGACCTACGCCGGTTCGCTCGCCGACCTGTTCGAGAAGCACCCGGAGCGCCGGTACGTGATGTTCGGCGGCAAGGGCGGTCTCGGGAAGACGACGTTCTCGGCGGCGACCGCGTTCTGGCTCGCCGAGCAGGGCAAGAAAGTCCTCGTCTTCTCCGTCGACCCGCAGGCGAGCCTGTCCGACATCTTCCAGCAGGACATCTTCGGCAAGGGTGCCGTGAAGATCAAGGACAACCTGTGGGCACAGGAGATCGACGCGGACCGGCACATCAAGGAGTACCAGGAGGAGATCCGCCACAAGATCCGCGACATGTACGGCCTCGACCAGGTCCCCCAGGAGATCGAGGAGTACATCGAGGCGGCCTCGGCCGAGCCGGCGATGGAGGAAAGCGCGATCTTCGACTCCGTCGTCGACATCGTCGTCGAGGGCGATTACGACTACTACATCTACGACCTGGTCCCACTCGGCCACGCGCTCTACTACCTGAGCATGGCGAAGGTGTACGACGAGTGGATCTCCAAGATCACGCGACTCCGCGAGGAGATGCGCGAGTACGAGGAAGTCGCCGCCAGGATGAGGCGGCAGAAGGAGGTCGAGGAGGATCTGATCCTGGGCGAGCTCCAGTACATCCGGGGCCGGATCAACAGCGCCTCCAGGATCCTGACCGACCGCGAGCGGACCGCCTTCTTCTTCGTCCTCGTCCCCGAGCAGATGATCCTCATCGACACTCGGAAGGCCGCGGAGCTGTTCGCACGCTTCGACGTCCCGATCGGCGGGTACGTCGTCAATCGGGTCTTGCCCGAATCGCTCATGAACGAAGATGTGCCCGGATACCTCCGGAACCGGATGGCGATGCAGCGCGGCCAGCTGGACGAGATCCGGCGGACGCTCGGCGACGAGGTGCTCGCGTACGTGCCCGAGCTCGAGCGCGACGTGACGGGGCTGGACATGATCGAGCGCGTCGCCCGCCTCCTCTACGGCCGCGACGGCGCTGCTGCGGCGCCGGTGCAGACGGGAAGGCCGGCGTCGGCGGAACCGCCGGGAGCCGGGGGGCTCGGCGTCGGATCGCCGACCGGCACCGCATCACCGTCGGGAGGTGCGTCATGACACAGCTCACCGAGACCGGGCGGCCGCTCGCTACCGAGGCACGGGACGCCACGCCGATCGACACGAGACAGGCGGTCGGTGAAGGGAGTCCTCTTGTCACGACCTCGATGAGAGCGTTCTTCGAGGCGCATCCGGGAGCCCGGTATCTGTTCTTCGGCGGCAAGGGTGGTGTCGGCAAGACGGTGATGGCGGGGATGACCGCCGTCGAGCTGGCTCGCAGCGGGCGTCGGATCCTGCTCGCGTCTACCAACCCCGTCCATAGCCTCTCGGGGTTGCTCGGGCAGGACGTGTTCGGTCGGCCCACGCCTGTCGCCGGCGCCGAGAACCTGTGGGCCTTCGAGATCGACACGAGGGACGCGATCGACCGCTCGAAGCGGGAGATCAAGGAGAAGATCCAGTGGTTCCTCAAGTTCGCGGAGATCTCGACGAAGGCCGATGAGTTCGTAGAGGCCGCCACGATGAACCCGGCGTTCGAGGAGTCGGCCATGTTCGAGAACATGGTCGACCTGATGTTCAAGGACGAATACGACGTCTACGTCTTCGATACGGCACCGACGGCGAACGCTCGGCGGCTGCTCGGGATGTCCAAGGTGTACGGGCTGTGGGTCCAGAAGATGCTCAAGTCCCGCGAGGAGGCACAGTCGCTCCGCGAGGCGCTCTCCTTCAGCAAGAAGAAGGAAGAGGACCCACTCATGAACTACCTCGTCGAGTTCAGGGAGCGGATCCGGCACGCGCGCGACCTGCTGACCGACCCGGAGAAGACCGCGTTCTTCTTCGTGACGCTTCCCGAGGCGCTCCCGATCGCGGTCATCCGGCGCTTCATCACCTGGTTCACCGACTTCGGCATCCCGGTCGGCGGCGTCGTGGTCAACGGCGTCATCGCTCGCGAGGACGGCGCCCACTCATCCGAGTTCGTACGCAATCGGATCGCGATGCAGGAGGGCTACCTGGGCGAGATCCGGCAGCTGTTCGACGGCCAGGTGCGAGCGGTCCTGCCCCTCTACGACAGCGACATCCGGGGTGTGCCGATGCTCGAGAAGGCGGGGCGGGCCCTCTTCGCGTGACCCGAGGGAGCCGCCGCGCTAGCGGCCGCCGACGGACGCCGCGCGGGCCGTGACCCGCTCGATGTGCTCGTAGAGCTCGCCGACCCCTGGGTCCGTGGCCTCCTCCGGATCCACCGCTCGAACGTACGCCACCATCACCTCCTTGGACGCGCCGGGATGCGATGCTACACTCCGCGCCTCACGGCAGGGACCGAGAGGAGTAGCACTCCCACGGCCGTCCAGAGACGCGGGTCGAGGCTGGAAGCCCGCGCGGAACCGGAGAGCGAACGTCGCTCGCGAGTCGTGACGGGAGGCGCCCGGTAGCGCGCCGAGAGGACGGAGGATCAGCCGCCTGGTGCGGCTAGGGAGCGGGATGACCGCGTTCTGATCGACCGTCGAACCAGCAGGTGGTACCACGACCCCGTTCGTCCGCTGGACGAGCGGGGCGTTTCATTTTGCGGCCGCGGAGAGCAGGACCAGGGAGCGTCCGGAGCGGCGCGGTAGCGACAGGATGTCGGTGATGAGCGAGGTGTCGGAACAGCAGGCGAGGCCGGAACAGGCACCGGAAGAGCTGCCGAAGGCCTACCGCCCGACGGAGGTCGAGCGGGAGATCTATCAGCGCTGGCTCGATGCGGACGTGTTCGCCCCCGACGGGAGTGGCAGCCGTGCGGATCGGTCGGCCCCCCCGTTCGTCGTGACCCAGCCGCCGCCGAACATCACCGGGGCGCTCCACACCGGGCATGCGCTCACCGGGACACTCGAGGACGCGATGGTCCGCCGAGCGCGGATGCAGCGACGGCCGACGCTCTGGCTGCCCGGGCTCGACCACGCCTCGATCGCGGCACAGGTGGTCCTGGACCGGATCCTCGCGCTCGAGGGGGAGAGCCGCCAGTCGATGGGGCGCGATCGGTACCTGGAGCGGATGTGGTGGTTCATCGACGAGACCCGCGACGTGATGCTCGGTCAGGAACGGCGGATGGGTTTCTCGCTCGACTGGGCCCGGCTCAGGTTCACGATGGACGAAGGGTCCGCGCGTGCTGTCCGGGTGAGCTTCAAGCGGCTGTACGACGAAGGCCTTGCCTACCGCGCCGAGAAGCTCATCAACTGGTGCCCGAGCTGCCGAACGAGCCTCTCGGATCTCGAGGTCATCGCAACGCCCGAGACGGGGACGCTGTGGTTCGTCCGCTACCACCTCCTGGGACGAGACGGGACACCGGACCCGAGCGAAACGATCACCGTTGCGACGACGCGCCCGGAGACGATCCTCGGGGACACCGCCGTCGCGGTGCATCCGGACGACGAGCGGTATTCCTCGCTCGTCGGGCGCGAGGTCCTGATCCCGTTCGTGAACCGCCGGGTGCCGGTCATCGCCGACCACGTGGTCCAGCGCGAGTTCGGCTCGGGTGCCGTCAAGATCACGCCGGCGCACGACGACGACGACCACGAAACGGGGCGGCGCCACGGTCTGCCGAGCATCGAGGTGATGGATGACCGCGCCGCCATCAACGCGAACGGCGGCCCGTACGAGGGACTGTCACGCGAGGAGGCGCGCCGCCGGATCGTCGCCGATCTCGAGAAAAAGGGGGATCTCGCCGAGGCGCGCGCTCACGAGATGGTCCTGGGGCGATGCGAGCGAAGCGACGACGTCGTCGAGCCACGGCTGAAGACGCAATGGTTCGTCCGCACGAGGCCGCTCGCGGACAAGGCGCTGGCCGCCGTCCGTGAAGGGCGCACGACGTTCGTCCCCGCGCGGTTCGAAAAGGTGTTCTTCGACTGGCTCGAGAAGATCCACGACTGGAACGTGAGCCGCCAGCTGTGGTGGGGCCACCGGATCCCCGCCTGGTACTGCCCCGACGGCCACGTCACGGTGTCCGATGAGGAGGGCGGACCGGCGGCGTGCGAACGGTGCGGACGCCCGAGCGGTGAGCTCGCGCAGGACGAGGACATCTTCGACACCTGGTACTCCAGCGGTCTGTGGCCCTTTTCCACGCTCGGGTGGCCCGATCCGACCGATGACTACGACCGCTTCTACCCGACGACGGTGATGGAGACGGGCTACGACATCATCTTCTTCTGGGTGGCGCGGATGATGATGCTCGGTGAGTGGCTGACGGGGGAAGCCCCGTTCGCGACCGTCTACCTCCACGGGATGGTGCGGGACCCGTACGGCCAGAAGATGTCGAAGACGAAGGGGAACGTCGTCGACCCGCTCAGCGTCGTGGAGGAGGTCGGCGCCGATGCGCTGCGCTTCGCGCTCGTGAACGGGACGACGCCCGGGAATGACCAACGGCTGAGCGAAACGAGACTCGAGGGCGGCCGCAACTTCGCGAACAAGCTGTGGAATGCGGCCCGTTTCGTGCTCCTCTCGCGGCCCGTCGAGCTGCCAGCCGACGCCCTGCTGGCGCTTCCGTCCGTCAACCGTCTCGGCCCCGCCGAGCACTGGATCCTTTCTCGCTGCGCGGCGACGACGGCGGAGGTGGACCGAGCCTACGACACGTTCCAGCTCGGCGAGGCGACGCGGCTGCTTCATGAGGCGATCTGGAACGAGTACTGCGACTGGTATCTCGAGTTCGCGAAGGTCTCGCTCACTCCGGGGGTCGCGGCCGAGGCGCGTGTCGCGACGTGGAGCGTCCTCGTCTGGGTACTCGACCGGTACCTGCACCTGCTCCACCCCGTGATGCCGCACCTCACCGAGGCGATCTGGGCGCGCCTCCCTCACCGGCCGGGCGATCCTCCGTTGCTGATCGTCGCGAACTGGCCGGACGGACAGGGCGAGGCGTCCGTCGGGGATCCGAGGGTCGCGGATGCAACGAGGTGTCTGATGGACCTCGTGACGGAGATCCGTAACGCTCGCGCGGAGGCCGGGATCGAGGCGGGTTCATGGCTCTCAGCCTCGCTCGTCCTGCCGGACTCGAACCTCCGCGCCGCTTACGAGGGTCTCGCGCCCGCCGTCGCTCGACTCGCCCGGGTGCGCCCCGTGGCCGTCGTGGAGCGACCTACGGAAGCGCATCCGGATGGGACTCTGGTGGCCGTGGCAGGCATCGCCGAGGCCCGCTTGTCGCAGGCCGGGGCCGACCTGGAGCGGGATCGAGCCCGCTTGGAACGGGAGCTTGCCGAGGCCAGGAAGCTGCTGACGGCTGCCGAGGCGCGACTGGAGAACCGGTCGTTCATCGAGCGGGCGCCGCCGGCGGTCGTGGAAGGCGCAATGGCTAGGGCGGCGCAGCTTCGCGAGTTGGTCGACCGGCTCAGCGAGCCGCTCGCGGGGTGACGCGGCGAGCGGCCGAACCTCCGTCGCGCCTCCCGGACCTTGACCGGAACGGGCGGCTCCTCGTTGTTGCCAAGGCCGTTCGCTCGTTCGGGTTCGGGCTGAACTCGGTCGCGCTCGGCCTCTACGTCGCAGAGCTCGGCGTCCCGGCGCCCGTGATCGGCCTTGTCCTGAGTGGCGCCCTGTTCGGAACGTTCCTGCTCACCGTGGTGATCGCTATGCACGGCGACCGGATCGGGCGCCGCCGGCTGCTCGCGGCGGGCGCGTCGCTGATGACGCTCGCGCTGCTGGTCCCGCTCACGCACGGGAACCCGGTCGTCCTCGTGCTGCTCGCGCTGACCGGGATGGTCGGCGTGACGAGCAATGAGTCGAGCGGCCTCCAGAGCATCGACCAGGCAGCTCTTCCGCAGACCGTCCCTGAGGCGGATCGGACGAAGGGCTTCGCCCTCTACAACCTCTGCGCGGCAGGGGCAGCGGCGCTCGGAGCACTCGCCGTCGGCCCGCTCGCTGCGCTCGGGTCTGGCCTCGGGCTCGACGGGCCCGATCGCTATGCCCCCGCCTTCGCCTGTTACTCAGTCGTCGGTGGGATCGCGCTCGTGCTCGCGCTTCGCCTGGATCGGCGAGTCGAGGTCGCGGCGGAGCAGCAGCGGACGGTCGCGATCGGGCCCCGCTCCCGGGGAACGGTGGCGCGACTGAGCCTGCTGTTCGGGCTCGACTCGTTCGCGAGCGGGTTCGTCGTGTCGAGCTTTCTGGCCTTCTGGTTCGCGACGCGGTTCGGGATCGATGCAGCGTCTACGGGCTCGCTCCTGGCCGCGGGGAGCGTCCTCGCCGCGCTCTCGTTCCCTGTCGCGGCCGTGCTCGCGGCCCGGATCGGGCTCGTGCCGACCATGGTGTTCACGCACATCCCCGCCAGCCTGTTCCTGATGCTGATGGCGCTCGCGCCGTCCGCCGTGATCGCGGGGGCGCTCTATCTCGGCCGAGCGGCGCTCGCGTCGATGGACGTGCCTGTGCGGCAGTCGTACACGATGGCCGTCGTGGATGCCTCGGAGCGGACGGCGACTGCGGGGGTCACGAACCTCGCGCGGAGCGCTGCCCAGGCCGCGGGACCCCTCGTCGCGGGCGCCGCTC
>JADDQH010000115.1:0-761 GCA_016781485.1 Chloroflexota bacterium
CGCTCGACGTACGCGAAGGCCTCACTGACCGCCGTCTCGTGTGACTCGCGCACGGCCTGCTGCATCTGCTGATCGCCCAGCGCGAACAGCACGCTCACGCTCTTGGGGGCTGAGAAGGTCAGGTCGTATGCGGCGACGCTCGAACGGGCGGTGAGCCGCCGCAGCTCAGCACCGGTCGTCGGGTGCTGTCCGGCAAGCAGCCGGCGCAGCTCCTCGGGACCGACAGGCCCGCTCAGCCCGAGCCGAGCGGCGGACTTCCCCCGCCAGTCGCCACGAGCCTCAGACGGGTCGAGGTAGTACTCCTCGGCGCCTCCGCTGATGCTGTCGACGGCATCCACCCGCGCGTCGGCCTGCTCGAGGTAGTAGCGCTCCTGACCGGCCGACAGCTTGCCCACGGAGACCATGTCCTTCTGAGGACGGACGGCGCTCGGGCGCTGGTCGTTCTGGTTGCTTCAGGTAGGGACCGCATCTGGATGCAAGGGTGTCGCGGTGACCTGTGAGGTCTTGCACGTTCACCTCTGACGTGCGGGAGGTCACCTTCACCGCTCGTGACGACCTCTACCTCCTATACCTCGCGGTGAACGGCGCGGAGGCCACGCTCGAGCGGGCGTGGCTCGTACCAAGCGCCGTCCTCGATGAACACGCCATCCGGGTCAAGATCAAGGGGCAGACGCTCCTTCGGTTCTCCGCGTCGGCGAAGGAGGACACCCAGGACAAGTGGCGGCGCTACCGGCTCGAACGGGCCGCGCTGCCGCACGCGA
>JADDQH010000115.1:826-5874 GCA_016781485.1 Chloroflexota bacterium
AGCTCCCTGCACTGACCGGCGACGAACCGTTCGAGGGGCTCGACGCCACCGTCCTCGACTTCTGGCGCTGGGCGCTCGGTGACCTGCGGATGAACAACGCGCGCGGCTACCTCGCCGAGTACCTCGTCGCCCGAGCCGTCGGCTCTACCGAGCCGCGCCGGATCGAATGGGGGGCGCAGGACGTCATTTCACCGGACGGCACTCGCATCGAGGTGAAGGCCACCGGCTACCTCCAGTCCTGGTCGCAGACCAAGCCGTCCACCCCGACCTTCTCGCTCACCGGCGCCAAGAGCACCTGGGACGAGACGACCGCCACCTGGACGGCCGGCTCCGACGGCCGCGTCCACGTCTGGGTCTTCGCGCTGCACACCTGCCGGGACCACGAGCTGTACAACCCGCTCGCCGTCGAACAGTGGACGTTCTGGACGGTTCCGGACGCCGCCATCGCCACGCTCGGGCAGAAGCGAGCCGGGCTCTCAACGATCGAGCGGCTCGCGGGAGGAGCCGCCTCCTATTCGGACCTTCCGGCGCTCGTCACGGCCGCCGCCGAGCAGCACCGTCGGACAAGGGACACGGCCCGCCTCGAGCGGGCAGCGGACTGAGCCCGTCGACTCACATGTAGTGGGAGTAGCGGTGTTCGACGAGTTCGTCGGAGCCGAGGTGCTGGCATCATCGTCGAGGCTCGATGTTCGCGGCGGCGATCTTATCCGCCAGATGCCCGAGACGGGTCGCGCCCAGGATCGCGACGAATGGTGCGCGAGCGGCGCAGCAGCCAGTTTAGGGCGACTTGGCGACGGTGACGACCGAGAGCGCCCGACAGCCGCCCCGCGAGGAGCACGCTCATCGTGGAGTGGGCACGCCCCAGATCGACGAAAGCCGCTCGTAGGAGCGCATCTCCTCCGGGGCAGGCCAGCACTGCCGCAGAGCGAATCGATCGTGTGCCAAGCGTTCCAGAATCATGAGGGCGTGCGGCGAAGCAAGCGGGCTCGGGCGCCGTGAATCGTGGCGGTATCGGTCAAAGATGCTCCGCAAGCGGGCCTCGTGATGGCGGATGAACGGCAACACGTGCTCGCCAAGCACGCGGTCGACCGGCTCGCCGTGATAGGCGCAGAGGAGGCGCTCATCGACCGTGTCCTGCGCGAGCGGCATATCTGGGGCAAGCCGTCCAAGCTCGTCGAGCAGGCGACGGCTCAACCACTCGACCTCCTCCGCGGTCGCGCGGGCGGGCCGTCCTAGGTGATCTCTTCGATCCTGACTCACGGCTTCAGGCCGACAGTATCCGCATGTCTCGCGCAGGTCGGCCAAGCGATGACAAACGGAGGATTCCGGCCACGATCTCGATGCATGTCGTGACGAAGTCGCTCAACTCCAAGGAACCTGACGGATCGCAGCAAGACCGCGAAGCTCGCGATCGAATCCGCCCGGCCAGACGCGCTTGAGGTTGAACCTGTCGTTCTCGAGGCGCTCAAAGATCAGCAGCACCTCCGGTTGAAACAGCAGCGGGTTCGCGCGCGCATCACCGTTGTAGCGTGCGTAGAGGTCTCGGAGCTCCGTCTCATGTCCGGCGACCCACGGCTGGACCACGTCCTGCAGCACTGCGCTCAACGGGCGATCGTATAGCGCGGCGACATCGGGCAAGATCAGGGCCGAAAGCCCCGCATCGGAGCTGCGATGAGTGAACCGGTGCAACTCGCGCTCGAGCCCCGGCAGGAGGCTCATCTCTCGGAAGCCGGGCTGCTCAGCGGTCTCTCCCTGAAAGCGCTCGACCTCGTCGTCGAAGATCTCTGCCAGGGCGACCAACCGAACGAGCCTCCGGGCAAGCGTCGGCGGGACCTGCAACGTCGCTTTGTAAAGGAGGTCGTGCGCAGCCGCGGCCCAAGCGTTCTCGACCATCGTGTGGAGCTGAACCTCCGCCTCGAGGCCTTGCAAGTCGGCCTCTGACTCACGGAGCAACTCCGGCCGGACGAATGCTGTCCAGTGCACGCCGAGATAACCGAGCGTCTTCTCGTCGAGCTTCTCACGCTTGTCGTCGCGCTCGGACAGAACGAGAACGCGCCCGACCACTTCCTCGACTGCCTCGCGGTCCCGCGCGAACGGAATGACGATCCGGGCCCCCGCCTTGTCGCCGATCTGCCTGATGGGATCGTCGAACATCTTGCGCAGCGCTTTCTTGGCGTAGCTGTCGGGGTCCTTGGCGCGCGCGGTTATGAACGCAATCGCAGGTCCCGCGTCGCGGAGCTCCTCCTCGAGTAGCTCTTGAATCCGGGTCGCCAGCCGCTCGTAGAGCGGAAAGGCGGCCTCGTACTCGTCGACAAGGCTCTCGAAGGATCTAGCCAGGGCGGAAATCCTGGAGCGTGTCAGTGATTATGATACGTCCGGGTCCGCTAGCCTGCGGCGGCTCATAGGTGACAAGCTCGTCGAGGAGCGCGGCTGGCCCGATGATGCGGAGCTTGCGGCCTGTCCAGAGCGTCCCCTTGAGAAGCCGCCCTTTGATGAGCTCCGTGTCCTTCTCGATCGCTTGCTCAGGAACGCCGGCGGCTGCGAGATGCTGGATGTATGGCTGCTTATCCTTAGTCCTGAGGTGGTGCTCCGCGAAATCCGTAGGGACAACCACGGTGGCGGGGCGATTCAGCTCGGCAATGAGCGCCGCGGCATAGCGCAGACGCTGCTCGGGGTCTGGAACGGACTCGATGAAGCTGGTGGAGGCGTCGTAGAAGCGCTTGGTCGCAACGTCGGAGGCTTCGCGCAGCTTGCAGCCGAGGAACGCGCGTAAAAAGAAGTTCGCGACTTCAATGCGATCGTCATAGCCACGCTGGTCATCCGACACGATCCCTTCGACGAGTTCGAGTTCCGGCCGGTCCGCCCGGAAAAGCGACGCTTTGAAGACCCGTGTTTCGTCGGTGATCGTGAGGTCATCGAGGATCGTCGCCGCAAACGTCATCCGCCCGTTCGCCTGCGTTTGCTGCATGCGCATGCCCTCGTGGCGCTGAAGCTTCAAGATTGACACCGCAGCCTCCGTGCCGTGGCGGCCAACGAGCACAATGAGCAAGCCAGGATTGTTGACGCGGTTCTGGGCGGCGTATAGCGCGCGTGCCATGTCCTGGGACAGAGCCACGAGACGGCCTGGATCAGCGAGGAGATCCACCACGAGCTGCGGCACGCGAGTAGCCTGGTCGGGGTCGCGCTCAACCACGAAGCCTCTGCCCGAGAGACTACGACTGATGTGCTCGGTGAAGAAGTTGCGGCGTGACGCGTCGAGGCCCGGCATTGGGGCTTCGCTGAAGGTCAAAGCAGCGTCCGCCGGCGTTCCGTCGTTTCGGGGAACGTCGTGGATGATCACCGCGTCGATCGTGAAGGTGCCGACGTTTATGGGCATAACAGGGCCAAACGTTACGAGGGCTACCGGACCCGATCCCACCAGGATCTGCGGGACGTATACCTGCGGGACCGCGTATGGCTGATCCGTCTGGGTTGCACTACGGCCACCACGAGTACTTCCAGTGCCCAATCGGCACCCTTATCGTCCCGATCGTCCAGCTCCGTCCAACGAAGGAACCTGTCGATCAACCGGACGCGGTCCTCCGCGCGGCAGAGCTAATGCTCGAGGCATCAAAAGGCGTACGAGACCGCCGTCCGCCTCTCAGCGTCCAGCCGGAAGGCGCTACCTTCCGCATACTCGACGGTAATGCCACCTACGGCGCCGCAATGCGGGCGGGATGGCGTGACCTGCCGGTCCGGCTGGCAAGCGGCCCGCGGCCAACGCGCTCGCTCCAGAACGACTTCGGGCCGATCAGGATCCTTGCCATCGACGGCGGCGGCATCCGTGGCGTCATCCCGGCGATGGTCCTCGCCGAGCTAGAGAAGCTCGGCCGCACCCCGATCAGCCAGCTGTTCGACTTGATAGCCGGGACGTCGACCGGCGGGATCCTGGCTCTCGGTCTAACCTTGCCCTCATCAGATGGCCGCCCCGCCCACAGCGCGGCTGACCTGGTCGGGTTGTATGAGCGTGAGGGCCAGCGCATCTTCGATGGCGGGTTCGCTCACAGGGTGCGCTCCGGCTGGAGCCTCTTGCGGCAGAAGTACCCGTCCTCGGGGTTGGAGGACGTTCTGCAGGAGTACTTCGGCGAGATGCCGATCAGTAGTGCGCTAACCGACGTGATCGTGCCCGCTTACGACATCGAGCAGCGGTCGCGTTATTGGTTCAAGGCACGCAAAGCGCGCGTCGACCCGAGCGACGACGTCGCGATGCGTGATGCCGCTCGGGCCACGGCGGCGGCGCCGACCTACTTTCAGCCCGCGCGAGTACGGCGCGAGCTTCGCTACCGCACACTCGTGGACGGCGGCGTGTATGCCAACAACCCGTCGATGGCCGCATATGTCGAGGCATGTGACAAGTACGGCACCCGCGACGTGATCTTGCTCAGCCTCGGCACCGGAGAACTCACGCGTCCGGTTCGGTATTCCGAGGCAAGACATTGGGGGCTTGCGCGCTGGGCGCGACCGATCTTGGACGTTGTCTTCGATGGCGTCAGCGACGAGACGCATCACAGCCTGCGTAAGGTCGTTGGAACGGGTCGATACACGCGGTTGCAAAGCCGACTCGATGAGGCCAGCGACTCCATGGACAACGCCCACGCCGAGAATATCCACCGGCTCAAGGTGCAAGCGGAGCATCTTGTGTTCGATCACCACGAGCACCTAGCCGACCTCGCGGGGCGGCTCACTCGGCGCCTGTCCGACGCGTAAGATCGCGGGCCCGCTGTTGCCCCACCAGGGTTGGAAGAACCGTGTGCCAAACCGTGTTCCCGACTCGGCAAAACGATCCCGACGCAGCCGCACTCGACTGCACGGACTCGCCCGTTCTAGAGCCAAACTTCCTGCAAACCGGCCCAATCATAATCCGCGTGTCGGGGGTTCGAGTCCCTCCTCCGGCATCGCAGAAACCCTGCTGTATGGGGTCGGCGCTGCGCACTCTCTCCGGGGCCGAGGCCGCGCTCTGGTACGTCAAGCTGTGGGAGGAGGCCGGCGTGCTGCCGATGCCGCGCCTG
>JADDQH010000049.1 GCA_016781485.1 Chloroflexota bacterium
CGTGACGAGCGGGGTGTCCTGCTACTCACGCCAGGACCGTCAGCGGCATCGGCAGATGTCGGAGAAGCGGTCCGACGCCGCGCGACCGAGGCGGGCGGGGGGAACCTCGCGGAGGCCGTGAGACGCGACGAGAACGGGTACGTCCGGTCGCTGCTCGAGGCCGTCGTGTGGGTCCCCGATCTCGCGTGCGCCGTTTCGCTCCGCGGTGACCTTCCGGCGGGGTGGCGGGCGGTCACGTTGCGAGGTGACGTCGTCGCGGCCGATGGGGTCGTGCGGGTGGGAGCCGCGGGATCCGTGCTGGAGCGTCGGGCCGAGCGCCACCGACTGGCGTCGGAGGTGGAGCGTCTTGATGACCGGTACGCGGAGGCGGAGCGTGCTGCCCGGGCCGCGATGGACGCGGTCACGCAGGCGCGCGGTACGTGGGAAGCGTCGCGTGCGGATGTCGAGCGGGCGCGCCGGGAGCGCCGTGCCGCCGAAGAGACGGAGCGCTCGTCGGGGCGGACGCTCGAGGCCGCGAGGCGGGACGTGGGCTGGGAGCACGCACAGCGCTCGCGTCTCGACGTCGAGGCACAGCGGGCGAAGGAGGCCGTCGTCTCGACAGCCTTGCTGGCGCGCACGGATCGAGTGGACGCGCACGAGGACGCAGGGCCCGGCGGCGAGGTGAGCGCGGGTCGAGAGCTGGATCGGTTGCAGCGGCGCGTCGAGCTGCTGCGGCAGCGGCAGGACGAGCTGTCCCGGACGCTCGAAGCGCGGGTGGAGGAACGCCGCCGCGCGGAGGATCTCCGGCGACGGGCGGAGGTCATGCTGACCGTCGATGAACGCCGCGTCGTGGAGCTGGGCAACGAACAGGATCGCGCCATCCAGGAGGAAGAGCGGATCACCGCCGAGCTCGACGGGATCCTCCATCGCCTGCGCGCGGCCCGAGAGGCGGAGGCGACGGCGGAAGCGGAGCTGGCGCGGTCCGCGGAGGACGTGTCCGAGGAGCAGGCCCGCCTTCGCGAGGGGGAACGGCGAGTCAGCGCGGCTGCGGAGCGATCGCGCGAGGCAGAGACGAGGACGCGTTCGGCGGAGATCGGGGAGGTCGAGGCCCGGCTCCTGCTCGAGAACGTCCGGGAAGGACTGCTCGTCGAGCTCGCCGGCATCGGCGAGGATGGACTGCACGCGCTCGAGGAAGCGGGGGGGCGCGAGGGTGAGGCCTCATGGAGCGGGTACGAGCGGGACGCCGGGCGCGATGGCGATGGCGGTACAGCAGATGGGTCGGGGATCACGGACACCGCGAGCGAGTCACTCGAACGGGCGCTGCGAGATGCCATCGAGGTGTGGTCGAGGAGCCCGGCCCCGGTGCTCTCCGCTGCGCCGACGGCGGCACGGATCGGCGCTCTCCGTCGGAGGTACCACGAGTTGGGCGCCGCGAATCCCTTCGCGCGGGAGGAGTACGAGGTGCTGGCCGAGCGACTTGCGGGGCTCGAACGTCAGCAGGCGGATCTGGAATCGGCCATCGCGACGACCCGTCAGCTGATCGCCGACCTGGGAGCACTCATCACGGACCGGTTCATGACCACGTTCGCGGCCCTCGAGGGGGCGTTCGCGCGCCGCTTCGAGGAGCTGTTCGGTGGCGGCGAGGCGCAGCTCAGCCTGACGGCGCCCGACGACCTCGCGGCGACCGGAGTCGAGATCGTGGCCAGGCCGCCCGGCAAGAAGCGGCAGCCGCTGGCGATGCTGTCGGGCGGCGAACGTGCGCTCACCGCCGTCGCGCTGCTGTTCGCGATGCTCGAAGTCCGACCCGTCCCCTTCTGCGTCCTCGACGAGGTCGACGCCGCACTGGACGAGGCGAACATCAGGCGGTTCGCGGGCGCTCTCCGCAGCCTCGCGCGCCAGATCCAGTTCATCGTGATCACGCACAACCGCGGCACCATCGAGGCCGCCGACACCCTCTACGGCGTCACGATCGGGGATGACGCGGTCAGTCGCGTCGTCTCGCTGCGCCTCGCCCAGCCGGGTGACGGGAACGGGCGCGGCGCCGATGGCGACCCGGGCGCGATCAAGGTCGAGAGGGCGGCGCGCCGAGCCGTCGGGCCTTCGCGTACCGCACCCGTCGGAGGCGGCTGATGTTCTGGCGTCGCAGAAGGGACGAACCTGCGGAGGTCGACGCGGCGCCTGAGGGTCGCGACGCGGCGCTCGATGCCGCGATCAGCGAGGAAGAGCAGGCAGCACAGGACTCGCCGCCGGGGGCGCCTGGACGGCTGACGGCTACGGAAGTGACGCCCGCGAGCACGGACGGTGACCGAGCGCCGGAGCCGAGGGTGTCAGCCGCGACTCTGGACACCGGTGTGGAGCGGACGCGACGCGGATTCGTGGCCCGACTCCGCGGCTTGCTCGAATCCGGCGTCGACGAGGAGACGTGGGAGGCGGTCGAGGAGACCCTGATCGGCGCCGACGTCGGCGCGGAGCTCGCGCTGGAGGTGGTAGCACGAGCACGCCGGCGGAACGGCGACAGCGCGGAGGGTGCGGTGCGTGCAGAGCTCGAAGCGCTGCTCGCGACACCGCGTGACGAGGGGCACGCGCGGTGGCAGCCGCGCCGCACGGCGCCGGCAACGCCAGCCGTCGTCCTCGTCGTCGGCGTCAACGGGACCGGCAAGACGACGACGATCGCCAAACTCGCCTACCGCCTGACCGCCGAAGGCGACCGCGTGCTCCTGGCTGCCGCGGATACGTTCCGGGCGGCGGCGATCGAGCAACTGCGCGCGTGGGCCGATCGGATCCCCGTCCCCGTCGTGTCGCACGCGCCCGGAGCGGACCCATCCGCCGTCGTGTATGACGCGCTCGACGCGAGCGTGGCGCGGGGTATCGACGTGGTGATCGCCGACACCGCTGGTCGGCTCCACACGAAGAGCAACCTCATGGAGGAGCTCGCCAAGATCCGGCGCACGATCGACAAGCGGTTGCCGGGCGCAGAACCCGAAGTCCTGTTCGTCCTCGATGCGACCACCGGCCAGAACGGGCTCGCCCAGGCGAAGGCGTTCCACGAGTCGGCTGGCCTCACCGGGATCGTCCTGACGAAACTCGACTCGACGGCCAAGGGCGGCATCGTCTTCTCCATCGAGCGGACCCTGGCGGTGCCCGTTCGCTTCGTCGGCGTGGGGGAAGGGCTCGGCGACCTTGTGGACTTCGACCGGAGACGGTTCGTCGAGGCTCTCTTCGCCTGACTGAACGGGGCCCGCGCGAGTCCAGGGGGTACACTGCGGGCGCCGGCCCGGGGGAGCCGTCAACGTTCCTCGATCGTCACCCCTCCCCGGTGTCGCCAGAACCCGCGCACCACCAGTAGCGCCGACAAGCCAGGAGCAGCTCCGACCCGTGTTCGACGTCCTTTCCACCCGCCTGCGCGACGCGCTCGGCAGGCTGACCGGCCACGGTCGGGTCAGCGAGGCCGACGTCGATGCCGTGATGCGCGAGGTCAGGCTCGCGCTGCTTGAGGCGGACGTCAACTTCCGCGTCGTCAAGGACTTCGTGGCGCGTGTCAAGGCACGCGCCGTCGGCGCAGAGGTGCTGGAGAACCTCAACGCCGGTCAGCAGGTGATCAAGATCGTCCACGAGGAGCTGACGGGGATCCTCGGTGCCGGTGACCGTACGTTCCGTCTCACCGGCGCGCCCGCCGTGGTAGCGCTCGTCGGCCTCCAGGGCGCCGGCAAGACGACGCTGGCTGCGAAGCTTGCCCGCCACATCGTCAAGCTCGGCCGTCAACCGATCCTCGTCGCGGCAGACCCATATCGGCCTGCCGCCGTGGACCAATTGAAGACGCTCGGCCGACAGCTCGACATCCCCGTCGCCAGCTCACCGCAGGGCACCGCGGTGGTCGACATCGCGAGGGACGGGATCGCGCAGGCGCGGCGGACCGGTCGGGATGCCGTCATCCTCGACACCGCGGGTCGGCTGACTGTGGACGATGCGCTGATGGCGGAGATCGCCGGGCTCGCCGCCGCCGTGAAGCCCGTCGAGATCCTTCTCGTGGTCGACGCGATGGTGGGGCAGGAGGCGGTCGCCGTCGCACAGGCGTTCCGGGACGCGGTGCCCGTGACCGGGCTCGTCCTCACCAAGATCGACGGTGACGCCCGCGGTGGCGCGGCCCTCTCGATCAGCGCGGTGACCGGACTCCCCGTCAAGTTCCTGGGGACGGGAGAGCGGACGGACGCGCTGGAGCCCTTCCACCCGGACCGACTCGCGGGCCGGATCCTCGGGATGGGGGACGTCCTGACGCTCATCGAGCGCGCACAGGAGAACTTCGACGCGAAGCAGGCCGAGCAGCTCGCGCAGAAGCTCCGACGCAATGCCTTCACCCTCGACGACTTCCTCGAACAGATGCAGCAGCTCAAGAAGATGGGGCCGGTCGGGCAGCTCCTGGAGATGGTCCCGGGCATGGGCGGAATGGCGCGCGACGCGCAGAAGGCGGTCGATCAGGGCGAGTTGAAGCGGGTCGAGGCGATCATCCGGTCGATGACGCCCCAGGAGCGCCAGGACCCGAACGTCCTCAACGCATCGCGGCGCCGGCGGATCGCGAACGGCTCCGGGACGACCCTCCCCGACGTGAACCGGCTGATAAAGCAGTTCGCGGAGATGCAGAAGTTGATGAGACAGCTCGCTGGCGGGGGCGGTGCACGGCGCGCCGGACTGCCGTTCGGGCGACGATGAGGCTGAGCTGGCTTCGGGTGGCCGTCGCTGGCGCGAGCACAGGAGGGGACGTGCGATGACCGAGCCGTACGGCGGGGGATCCCCGACGCAGCCGGGCGCCATGCCACCCGCTGGCACCGCGGGGGGGAATCACGGATGGACCGATCGGTCCGGTCAGGCGGACGGCCCGGCCCTCACCCCCGTCTCGCCGCACCCTCGTCGCCGCGGCGTCTCAGCTCGTTGGATCGTGGCCGCGCTCGCGACGATCGTCGTGGTGGTCGTTGCCGTCGGGGGCTTCCTGCTGCTCGACCGCTCCACCGGCGCGCCTCCCGCGTCTGCGTCGTATCTGCCCGCGAGCACGTTCATGTACTCCGAGTTTCGCTTCGACCTCCCGGGGGATCAACGGGAGCGGCTGGGGGAGTTCGTGTCGCACTTCCCGGGCTTCGAGGACCGAGCCAACCTGGACCAGAAGGTCGCCCAGGCGCTCGACCGCCTGGTGCAGACCGCGACCGACCAGCGATACAGCTACACGAACGACATCCAGCCGTGGTTCGGCGGCCAGGTGGGCGTCGCGGTCCTCGACGCACCGGCAGCGGGCGCCGGCATGATGACTACCGGTCCCGGCCCAGCCGGAGGTCTCGACGCCGTGCAGGTGCCCGCCGTTCTCGCCACGTTGGCCGTCACGGATCAGGCGAAGGCTCGCGCGACCCTCGACCGCATCACCAGCGATCTCGCTGCGGCGGGCGCGTCAGTCTCGACCGGGACTCACAACGGGACGCCCACCTGGACGGTCACGCCGTCCGGTGGATCGGCCGGATCAGGACCAGCGGCCACCTACGCCCTCTTGCCGGACATGCTCGTCGTCGGCGTCCGGCCCGACGACGTGACCGCTGCACTCGACCGGAGGGAGCGCCCGAACGAAACACTCGCTTCCCAGCCGCAGTTCCGGGATCGCGTCAACGGGCTTCGCGCGGATCGCCTCGGCTTCATGTACCTCAACGGAGCCTCCTACCGTGACGCGACACTGCGGCAACTGGAGGCGATGAGGTCCTTCTTCCCGCTTCCCACGTGCATCACGGGTCCGATCCGGAACTTCCCTGACGTGATCGTCAGTGAGGTGCGCGTCGAGGGCGACCGGATCGTCGCCGACTCTCGCGGCACTCTGCCGCAGGGCGTTCCCGCGCCGGCCGTCCGGGACAGTGGCCTCGCAGGTCGAGTGCCGGCGGGATCACTTGCGTACCTCGAGTTCCGGGACGTGGGTGCCGGGATCGCGGGGTGCATCAGCGGCCTCAAGGCGAACGCCGCGGCCGAGGGCATGCGCCAGGAGATCGACCAGGCGGAGCAGCTGCTGGGCTCCAGCGTGGAGTCGTTCTTCGAGTGGATCAGGGATGTGGCGATCAGCGTGCGGATGGACGGCGACGTCCCGAGTGGCGGGATCGTCGCGACGGTGACCGATGCGACGACGGCGACCCAGCGAGTGGAGCGGATCAAGGCGTTGATCCAGCTCGCCGCCGGGTTCGGCGGAGGTCAGATCGACGTGAGGGACGAAGACCGGAACGGCGTCCGTGTGACGACGATCACCCTTCCACGTGGTGCCGGCGGCGACCTTCCCGCAGAACTGTCGACCATCTCGTTCGCGCTGCGCGAGGATGTCTTCGCGCTCGGGACGGGGGATTTCGCGGCGACGGTGTTCGGCCAGGCGTCTGACTGGTCGCTCGGCAGCGACCCGCGCTTCTCCGAAGCGGTCAGCAGTGTCGGCGGGCCGTCGAGTGCTTCGCTGATGTACCTCGACATCGACGGGATCCGACAGGCGGCCGAGGCCGTCGTCTCGCAACCAGCCGCGCCGGAGCAGGCACAGGCGTTCGCGTTCTACGAGCGGGAGATCAGGCCGTACCTGCTGCCGTTCGACCGGATCGTGCAGCTCAGCGGCGGCGACGGCCAGCAACAGACGAACTCGTTCGAATTCATCGTGCGAGAGCCCGAGGACGGCGAGTAGGCGGCGCGTTGGAGGGTTCGGCGCGACGCTGAGATCGGGGGAGTCATCACCGCAACGACAGTCCTCGAGAGGCGAGGGCAGAGAACAGGAGGGATGCAGACCCAGTGGCAGTTCGGATCCGTTTGACCCGCGTCGGGGCGACGAAGCAGCCGACGTATCGTTTCGTCGTCACCGACAGCCGCAACGCTCGTGACGGGCGTTCGCTCGACACGCTCGGGCATTACAACCCGCGCGCGGAGCCGATCGAGCTCCACGTCGATGCAGAGAAGGCAGCGAAGTGGCTGAGCCAGGGCGCTCAGCCGTCTGACACCGTCGAGCGTCTCTTCCGTCGGGCGGGGATCCTGCCCGACGCGCGCTAGGGGACGCCGCGATGCCAGCCGCTGAGTTCGTGGAGTACGTGGCGAAGTCGCTCGTCGACGATCCTGACGCGGTCTCGGTCGAGGTCCAGGAGCAGCCGGACGGGAGAGTCATCCAGCTTCATGTCGCCGAGGACGATATGGGCAAGGTGATCGGCCGGAACGGTAGCGTCGCGAAGGCGCTCCGGACGCTGCTGAAGGTGATGTCCGCCCGGGAGGGGGAGTCGATCCAGCTCGAGATCGACTAGCTGCTCGTGTCATCGGAGGACAGCTCCCGAGAGGAGACGCCTCGCTCGACCGGTCCCGAGGAGGGATCCGCGGCAGGGCCGACGGGATCGGCAGACGGCCGCGACGCGCACGAGGAGCGGCTCGTCGTCGGGCTCGTCCGAGGGATCCACGGACTCAAGGGCGCGGTCCGGGTCGAGGTGCTCACAGATGACCCGAGTCGGTTCGACGTCGGTAGTGTCCTGCACCCGGAGGGGCGCCCCGATCCGCTGACCGTGATCTCCGCGCATCAGGACCCTCCCGGGTTGCTCGTCCGGTTCGCCGAACGTGCCACCCGCGAGGCCGTCGAGTCGCTCCGCGGTTCGTACCTCGAGGTGGTGGTCGGAGAGCCGCTCCCGGAAGGCGCCTACTACTGGCACGAGCTGATGGAGGTGCTCGTCCGAACGACCGACGGCGAGGAGCTCGGCCAGGTAGCGGACGTGTTCAGGGCGGGAGAGGGAGAAGTGTTCGTCGTTCGCGGCGGACGCCGGGGTGAGCTGTTGGTGCCCGCCGTCGGGTCGGTCGTGCGCGAGTTCGCACCCAGGGACGGGCGGATCGTCGTGGACGCTCAGGCGCTGGCACTCGACGAACCGGCGGAGGAGAGCGCTCCCGAGCCTCGACCTCGATCTCGAGGACGCCGCGCGGATGCCGGGACGCGCGCTGCCGGACGCCGCGACGACGCCTCCGGCTCCTCGTCCGCGTCCGGCAGGTGAGGGACCGGGAAGGACCGGACGCGGCCGGCTTCAACCAGACGGACGAGCCCGCGGACTCCCGGTCGCTGCTTCGGATCGACGTGGTCACGATCTTCCCGGACCTGTTTCCGGGGCCACTGGCGTCGAGCATCCCGGGTCGTGTCCTCGAGAGCGGGCTCGCCGTGCTCCACGCCCACGACCTGCGCCGCTGGGGTCTGGGGCGCCATCGCAGCGTGGACGACTACCCGTACGGCGGCGGAGCCGGGATGGTCCTTCGTCCTGAGCCCATCGCCGGGGCACTGGCAGAGCTTCGAACGCCCGAGTCCACGGTCATCCTCCTCGACCCCGGCGGCGAGCTCTTTCGCCACGCCCGGGCCGCCGATCTTGCCGCCCGGAGCCACCTCATCCTCGTGTGTCCGCGGTACGAGGGAGTCGACGAGCGGGTGCGCCGGATGGTCGACCTCGAGTTGTCGATCGGCGACTACGTCCTGTCCGGGGGCGAGCTACCCGCGCTGGTCGTCATCGACGCGGTGCTACGCCTGTTGCCCGGCGCGATCGACCCCGCGTCCACGGAGGAAGAGTCGTTCGCGGGCGGCGGACTCGAATACCCGCAGTGGACGCGGCCGCCGGAGTTCGGCGGGCAGCGTGTCCCCGAGATCCTCGTCAGCGGGGACCACGCCGCCGTCGCACGGTGGCGGCGCGAGCAGGCGCTGGAACGGACACGCCGGCTCAGGCCTGACCTGCTGGCGGACTCGGGCCGAGGCGACGCCGCGACCTGAGCCGACCGGGATCGGCGGCTTCGACGAGGGCCGCCGCGGCGAGTACGCTCGCGTCGTCCCACGGACGCCCGGCGAGTTGCATCGCCAGCGGCAGTCCCTCCGATGTCAGCCCGACCGGGACCGTGACCGACGGCCAGCCGAGCAGGTTGAACGGTGCCGTGTGCATCGTCGTCGTGGGGACGCCGAGCGGCGGCGCCGCGTGCGGGACCGTCGGCACGGTAAGGAGGTCGATCGAGTCGAGCAGCGCCTCGAGGCGGCGGCGGGAGATCGCGCGGGCCTGCTGGGCCCGGACGAACGAGTGAGGTCCGTACGCGTACGCCGAGAGGATCCGTTGGCGCATGAACTCCCCGTAGTCGTCGAGCCGCGTGCGCAGCATGGGTTCGTGATACGCCGCCGCCTCCAGGGCGAGGACCGCCCCGTTCAACGTCCATAGGGCAGCCATCTCGGGGACCTCGAGCTCGACCAGCTCCGCGCCGTTCCGCTCCAGCGCCACAAGTCCCTCCCGCCATGCTTGGAGTGCCTCTGCGGTGCCCATCCCGCTCGCCACGCCGTTGTCCATGACGACACCCACCCGGACCCCCGCCGCTCCGTCTGGCGGGAGGGCGATCGCAGGGCAGCGACGGGTGCGGGCGTCGCGTTCGTCGTGTCCTTCAAGCGCGGCCAGCATCAGGATGGCGTCGGGGACGGTCCGGGTGATCGGGCCGAGATGATCCAGCGACCACGCCAGCGGCACGGCGCCCGCAAGGCTCGTCCGCCCGAAGGTCGGCTTCAGTCCCACGATCCCGCACAGCGCCGCAGGGATGCGGACGGATCCGCCGGTGTCCGTGCCGACGGCGCCGAAGACGAGTCCGTCTGCGACCGCTGCTGCCGAGCCGCTGCTCGAGCCTCCGGCATCGCGATCCGGGTTCCACGGGTGACGCGTCGGTCCGTAGTGAGCGTTGTTCGAGCCGGGCGAGTAGGCGAACTCCGACATCCGTGTCTTGCCGACGATCACCGCCCCGGCCGCTATGAGCCGCTCGACCGCTGTGGCATCACGATCCGCGATCCACTCGGCGAGGATCTTCGAGCCCGCCGTCGTCACGGTGCCCCGCATCGCGAGGAGGTCCTTCACGGCCACAGGCACGCCATGCAGCGCTCCGCGATATCGACCGTCCGCGATCTCGCGCTCTGCCACCCGCGCGCGCTCCGTCGCCTCGTCCGTGAGCACCAGTTGGAACGCGTTCAGGTGCGCGTCACGCTCCTGTATCGCGGAGAGGGCGCGTTCCGTGAGCTCGACCGGCGAGACCTCGCCGTTTCGGACGAGCGGCGCGATCTGGGCGATGGAGTGGACGTCCGTTCCTGAGGGGGTCCCGAGCGACCCAGCGGCGGCGACCGGGCGATGCGGTCGCCAGTCGGCGACGTAGTCCGGGAGGGCGTCGGGCGGGCCGCCGGCCGCCACCTCCTCGAACGCCATGACGTTCTTGAGGAAGCCCTTTTCGTTCATCCCCGCGATGTCCGCATCGGCGATGCGGATGCCCGCCCCGCGCAGATTCGCGCGGAGGCGATCGAGGATCCAGGCGGGTATGCGCTCCTCGCTCAAGGCACATCCTGACTGCGCTGTCGCACGCTTCGCGGGAGCGCGCTGTGACGAAGGATCGCTGCTGGCACTGCCGGCGACGAACCACGGAGGAAGGGCGCCGTGCTACACTCCTCGCCGCCCGACGGGCCGCTTCTGCCGCCGCGTCGCGCGCCATCCCGACCCGTTCCGCCGGATCGACGAAGAAGCGAGCCCCTGCCCGTGCCCACCCTTCTCGAAGAGATTACCGCGGACCAGATCCGCACTGACCTGCCCGAGCTCGCGTCGGGTGACACCGTGCGCGTACACCTCCGAGTGGTCGAGGGGAACCGCGAGCGGATCCAGGTCTTCGAGGGAACGATCATGCGCCTGCGAGGAGGCGGGATCACGCGCTCGATCACGGTCCGCAGCGTCCGCAGCGGCGTCGGGGTGGAGAGGACGTTCAAGGTCAACTCGCCGCGGATCGAGAAGATCGAGGTCGTGCGGCACGGTCAGGCCAGGCGCGCCCAGCTCTACTTCCTCCGGAAGCGCGTCGGCAAGGCCGCGTCGCTCCGCGAGCGTCGCGTCAGCTAGCCCAGCGGCGGGAGCGCGATGCGCACCTCGACCCGCCCGCAACGTCGCCAACAGCCCTCCGGACCCGCCGACGCCCGACCGGATCGGACTTCTCGGCGGGTCCACTCGTTCGAGTCGTACTTCACTCTCGGTGGCAGGACGCCCGTCGCGCCGGGGCTCAGGCTGCGGCTCGACCCCGACTACACCGAAGAGCGGATCCTGTGGGGGCGTGGCTACCGGCACGTAGCGGGCGTGGACGAGGTGGGCCGGGGATGCCTCGCGGGGCCCGTCGTTGCGGCGGCTGTGATCCTCCCCCGTGGCTGGCTCCCCGATGGCCTGCGCGACTCCAAGCTCCTCGACGCTCCGACGCGGGAGCGGCTGTCGCTCGAGATCCGGGGACGCGCGATCAGTTGGGCGATCGCCGAGGTCGATGCTCCACTCATCGACCGGATCAACATCCTCCAGGCGACCTACCTCGTGACGATGCTCGCCGCCGCACGGCTCCACGTCCGGCCCGACGCGCTGGTGCTCGACGCGCTCTGCTTCCCCGAGCTGTCGGTCGCCCAACGGATGCTCGTCGATGCCGACCGCCTGTCGGTGTCGGTGGCCGCCGCCTCCGTCATCGCGAAGGTCCACCGTGACCGGCGCATGACGGAGTACGAAGCGATCTACCCGGGATACGGCTTCGCAAGCCACAAGGGGTACACGTGCCCCGAGCACCGGGCCGGCATCGACCGCCTTGGACTCACCCCGCTGCATCGGCGGTCGTTCGCGCCGTGCGCGCAGCCCGCGGAGGCGGACTCGATCCCGATCTGGACGGAGGAAGGCGGTTAGCGGGAGCTCCCGCCGATCGAGCGATCCAGGCACCGGCCGCGCGGCACGTGCGCGCACGACGGCCCGGAAGCGAGACGGCGATCGCGGCGAGGCTATCGCCGCCCGCCATCTCCGGGAGCTCGGCTGGACGATCCTCGGTCGCAACGTCCGAGTCGGCCGCGACGAGATCGACATCATCGCCGTGCAGCCAGGCCCGCCTCCGACACTCGTCTTCGTGGAGGTCCGGACTCGGACGACGAACAGCTACGGGACCGCCGAGGAGAGCGTCGGCCGGGCGAAGGTCAAGAGCCTGTACCGCGCGGCAACGACGGCAAGGAGGGAGACGGTGCTCCCGGACGGGACGCCCCTTCCACGGTCCCGTTGGCGCGTCGACCTCGTCGCCGTAGACCTGTGGCCATCGCTGTCGGACTCGGCGGGCGGAACGACGGTCCGGCACCACGAAGGGGTGGAATGACGAGAGTGGCGCGGCAGTGGCCGACACGACCCCACGATCCCTGGGACCCGTCGTGGGGCATGAGCTCTGGGGTCGGCCGCGATCGGCGCTGTGCTAGACTCGCCGCCGGCCGTGATGCGGCTCCATCCACCGCCCGTGAAGGCTGGCGACCAGCCGCCCACGGATCTCACACGTGCGCCGCTCCCCACGGGGGTGCCGGGCGCCGCGGCGAACAGCCAGCGACGAACCGGTCCGAGGACGACGAGGCGCGCGGAGGTCACAACCGAAACAGGAGGCCCACTCACCATGCCCCAGGTCTCGATGCGCCGACTGCTGGAGGCCGGTGTCCACTTCGGTCACCAGACCCGGCGCTGGAATCCCAAGATGCGCCCGTACATCTACGCCGAGCGCAACGGGATCCACATCATCGACCTCGCCCAGACCGTCCGACGGCTCGACACCGCGCTCGAATTCGTGCGCGAGACCGTCGCCGCGGGTGACAGCGTGCTGTTCGTCGGCACCAAGAAGCAGGCGCAGGAGCCGATCGCGGAAGAGGCGACCCGCGCCCAGCAGCCCTACATCACCGAGCGCTGGCTCGGTGGCATGCTCACGAACTTCGTGACCATCAAGAAGCGGCTCGGCCTGCTCGACCAGCTCGAAGCGCGCCAGGCGAATGGCGAGTTCGAGCGGATGACGAAGAAGGAGGCGAGCCGACTCCAGGACGAGCTGGAGGGACTCCAGCGCACCCTCGGCGGCATCAGGCGCATGCGCCGACTGCCCGGTGCGCTGTTCGTCATCGATCCTCACCGCGAAAAGATCGCGGTGACCGAGGCGCGCAAGCTCGAGATCCCGGTCATCGGGACGGGTGACACGAACGTCGATCCGGACGACCTGGACTACATCATCCCCGCCAACGACGATGCGATCCGCGCGATCCGGCTCCTGTGCAGTCTGGTCGCCGACGCGGCGCTCGCCGGCCTCGGTGAGCGCTCGAGCCGACAGGAGGCCGACGCGTCCATGGGGATGGACGTCGAGGAGCCCGACACGGGTGCAAGCGACGAGATGGTGGCGGCGCTGGCGGCGGGGGAGGCACTGACGTTCGAGCCCGAGCCCGACGAGGATGATGGCCTTCTGCCCGCGCGGGGAGTCGGCGCGCCGGGGCCGGGTCGCGCCGACGCGCGGCCGGACGCTGCTGCCGCGGGCGGAGACGTCACGAACGCGGAGCCGGGCGGCGCCTGAGCCGACGGCGGCACCGCGCCGCGAAGGGTGGATACGACGGGCACGAACGAACGAACGACGAGGACGACGAGCAACTGATGGCAACCAGGGCGATCGAAGCGGAAAAGGTCAAGGAGCTGCGCGAACGGACGGGCGCCGGCTTCATGGATTGCAAGCGCGCGCTCGAGCAGACCGACGGGGAGCTCGAGCGAGCGGTCGCCCTGCTCCGCGAGCAGGGGATGGCGGCAGCGGCGAAGAAGGCCGGCCGAGAGGCGCGCGAGGGTCTCGTCTCCAGCTATATCCACCCGGGTGGACGGCTCGGCGTGCTGATCGAGGTGAACTGCGAAACCGACTTCGTCGCACGGAACGAGGACTTCCAGGGGCTCGTGCGTGAGCTCGCGATGCAGGTCGCCGGACTCGCAGCCCAGTACCCCACGATCGAGTCGGTGCCCGCCGACGTGGTCGAGCGGAAGCGCAGCGAGCTGGCCGCGGACGAGACGGTCCAGCGGAAGCCGGAGAACATCCGGGCGCAGATCGTCGAGGGGCAGCTCCGGAAGTGGTACCAGCAGATCGTGCTCTACGAGCAGCCCTTTCGGGACACCGACAAGACGGTCGCGCAGCACGTCAATGAGGCGATCGCCCGGATCGGCGAGAACATCCGGGTCCGGAGGTTCGTGCGCTACGCACTCGGCGAGGAGATCTAGCGCGTGATGAGCGAGCTGGGGACCAAGTCACCGTCGCTCGGCGGTCCGCCCGTCACCGGCAAGGGGATCGATCCGGGGATCGGGTCGGCCGGGGACGATCCGTCGTCGGCGGGCATCCGGGACCCGAGAGAGTCGAACCCTCCGAGCCGGGAGCGATCGCAGTCACCGGCACCGATCGCGGTCGCTGACCCGACGCCCCGAGTAGGTTCCGGCCAGCGTTACGGACGGGTCGTGCTGAAGGTCTCTGGCGAGGCGATGCTCGGCGGTCGTCAGTACGGGGTCAGCCCCGAGTTCTGCGCGTTCATCGCGGGTCAACTCGCGGACGTCCACGCTGCCGGGGTCCAGGTCGCCATCGTGGTGGGAGGCGGCAACATCTTTCGTGGGCTTGCGGCTTCCGCGAAAGGGATGGACCGGGCGACGGCCGACCACATCGGCATGCTCGCCACCGTCATGAATGCGCTCGCCCTCCAGGATGCGCTCGAGAAGGCGGGGGTTCCCACTCGCGTCATGACCGCGATCGCGATGAACGAGGTCGCAGAACCGTATATCCGGCGGCGCGCGGAACGTCACCTGGAGAAGGGCCGTTTCGTCATCCTCGCCGCAGGGACCGGGAATCCCTACTTCACGACCGACACCGCCGCCGCGCTCCGCGCCGTCGAGATCGACGCCCAGATCCTCCTCAAGGCGACCAAGGTCGACGCGGTCTACGACGCAGACCCGAAGACCACCCCGGGTGCTCGTCGCTACGACCACCTCACGTACTCGGATTTCCTCGCGGCGCGGCTCCAGGTGCTCGACTCGACCGCGATCTCCCTGTGCATGGAGAACCAGCTGCCGATCCTCGTGTTCAACGTGAACGAGGACGACAACGTCCGTCGCGCTGCGCTCGGCGAGTCGGTGGGGACGCTGATCGATGGAGGGCCTGCAACGTGACCGGGGAGAGGTTCGCAGGCGTCGAGGCACGGATGCGGCGCGCGATCGAGGCGATGGAGCGAGACTTCCAGGCCGTCCGGACGGGACGAGCTTCCACGGCCCTCGTGGAGCGCCTGCCGGTCGACTACTACGGGACCCAGACGCCGCTCAACCAGCTGGCGAGCATCAGCATCCCCGAGGCGCACCAGGTCGTCATCCAGCCGTGGGACCGGAGCGTCCTGAGCGCGATCGAGAAGGCGATCCTCCGCAGCGATATCGGGCTCATGCCGAACGTCGACGGGACCGTCGTCCGACTCGTCATCCCGGCGCTGACCGAAGAGCGTCGCAGAGACCTCGTCAAGATCGTCCACAAGCGCATGGAAGAGGCCCGCGTCGAGATCCGGAACCATCGTCGCGAGGCGGCGGACGAGATCAAGCGCCGGGAGCGTGACGGCGAGATCGGTGCCGACGACGCCCGACGGGAGCTGGAGCAGGTGCAGCGGGTGACCGACCGCTGGATCGCCGAGGTCGATCGTGTCGGCAAGGCCAAGGAACAGGAGATCCTGGAGGTCTAGCCCCTTGGCCATCGCTCCCGAACACGCGCCGTCGGCGACCGTCCTCGAGACACCCCCCGACCGCCTTCCGCCGGACGACCCCGTCCCGCGTCATGTGGCCGTCATCATGGACGGCAACCGCCGCTGGGCGAGGACACGGGGCGTGGCAGAGGCGGAAGGCCATGCGGCCGGAGTCGATGCGATCAGGCCGGTCCTGGAGCGTGCTCAGGAGCGGGGCGTCCGTGTGCTGTCCCTGTACGCGTTCAGCCGCGAGAACTGGTCCCGCTCGAGCCACGAGGTGGAGACGCTGTTCCGGCTGCTCGAGGCCGCGATCCGGCGCGAGACTCCGGACCTCGTCCGACGCGGCGTCCGGGTCCGCATCCTCGGGCGCTCGGACGAGTTGCCGACCGAAACGAGACGGTCGATCGAGGAAGCGCTGGACGCGACGTCTAGAGGGAGTGAGCTGACCCTCAACGTCGCGTTCAACTATTCCGGACGCTCCGAGCTCGTGGACGCCGCACGTCGGTGTGTCGCCGACGGGCTCCGCCCCGAGCAGATCGACGAGCAGGCGATCAGCGAGCGTCTCTACACCCACGACCTGCCCGAGCCGGATCTGCTCATCCGGACCGGGGGCGACCAGCGCATCAGCAACTTCCTGATCTGGCAGGCAGCGTACGCGGAGCTCTACTTCTGCGACCGGCTCTGGCCCGACTTCGACCCGGACTCATTCGACGCGGCCCTCGCCGAGTACGCCCGCCGCTCCCGCCGCTTCGGGCGCTGACTCCTCCCCGTGCTGCGCCTGCGGGTCGCGAGCGCGGTCGTCCTCATCCCGCTCCTCGTCCTTGTCCTGCTGCTCGGAAGGCACGCCGTCGCGGTCGTGGTCACCCTCGTCGCCATCCTCTCCGCGTACGAGGTCTCGCATCTGCTCCGTGAGGCAGGCTACGAGAACGAACGCGTGCTGGTGGGCGCGATCGGGGTCGGGGCGGTGGCGGAGGCTTGGCTCACACCGACGCTCCCGGCCGCGTCGGTCACCGCGGGCATCCTCGCGCTGGGCGCGGGGTTCACGATCGTGACCGCGACCGCGCTCATGCTCCCCGCACTCGTCGCGTTCGCGCGACCGGACCCGCGGATCGGATCCCGGGTCTGGATCGCCACCGCGTTCGGCGGCCTGTACGTCGCGCTCGTGAGCTTCCTGGTGCGCGTCATGAACGCGGCGCCCGCCCTCCCCGGCGATGCGACGCTGGCCCGGTGGCTCGACGCCGGGCAGGCGTGGCTGCTCGTCATGGTCCTGGCCGTCTGGGCGTTCGACACCGCGGCGTACGTCTTCGGCAGCCGGTGGGGTCGTCGCCGATTCCTCGTCCACCTCTCGCCGAGCAAGACGTGGACGGGCGTCGTCGGCGGGACGCTCGGGGCCGTCGCCGTCTCCGCGGTCACGCTCTGGGCGGTCGGCCAGTCACCGCTCGGCGGCCTGGCCCTCGGCCTGCTCGTGTCAGTGGCGGCTCAGGCAGGGGACCTTGCGGAGTCGATGCTCAAACGCGCGGCCGCGGCGAAGGACTCGGGGCGGCTGATCCCGGGCCACGGAGGGATGCTCGACCGGATCGACTCGCTGCTGTTCGCGGCTCCGGCCGTCTATGTGTACGTGGTGTTCCTTGGCGCGCTCGGCTGAACCGGCACGAGACTTCCGAGGGACCGCGGTGACCTCCGGGTCGTCCAAGCCGACGCGGGTCGCGCTCCTCGGGTCGACGGGGTCCATCGGCCGACAGGCGCTCGACGTTCTGACCACACTCGGGCCGCGGTTCGAGGTGGTCGCGATGGCAGCGGGCCGCGACCGCGACCGCTTCTCGCAGCAGGTCGCGGCGGTTCGTCCGCGGGTCGTTTCGCTCGCCGATCGCGCCGCGCTCGACCGCCTCGAGGTCCCCCCGGGAACGCGGATCGAACGCTCGCCGGACCCGCTGCTCGCCTTCGCGACGCGCGACGACGTCGACCTCGTCCTCGTCGCGACCGGTGGAGTGGTGAGCCTGCGGCCCGTGCTGGCCGCGCTCGAGACCGGGAAGGTCGTGGCGACGGCCAACAAGGACACCCTCGTCGCGGGTGGGCACCTCGTGATGCCGCTCGCCACCCGACTTGCGCAGAAGCGTGCGGCGCCGCCGGCGGAGGGGCGTGCGGAGCCGCCGGCAGAGGGGCGTGTGGAGCCGCGGGCGCGCGCACTGACGGATGGGCCCTCCAGCCGCGACCCCTACGCCTCGCCGCTCGCCTGGCTGCGACCGATCGACTCCGAGCACTCGGCGATCTGGCAGTGCCTGGTAGGCGAAGAGATGCGTGACGTGGAGCGACTGATCCTCACGGCGTCCGGAGGACCGTTCCGCGATCTGAGCGCCGATCGCTTGCGCGCCGTGACCGCGAAGGACGCCCTCGCGCACCCGACCTGGCGGATGGGCGCCAAGAACACGATCGACTCCGCCACGCTGATGAACAAGGGCCTGGAGGTCGTGGAGGCGCACTGGCTGTACGATGTCGACTACGACCGCATCGCCGTCGCGGTCCACCCTCAGAGCATCGTCCACTCGCTGGTCGAGTTCGTCGACGGTTCTCTGAAGGCCCAGCTTGGACACCCCGACATGCGCATCCCGATCCAGTACGCCCTGACATACCCACGCAGGGCAAGCTCCTCCGCGCCCCGTCTCGACCTCGTCGATGCGCCCGCGCTCGCCTTCGAGCGGCCGGACGAGCAGCGGTTCCCGCTCCTGCGGATCGCACGCGACGCTGCACATGTGGGACCGCGGGCGACCGCAACGGTCGTGAGCGCCGATGACGTCGCGGTCGGCCGGTTCCTCGACGGGACGCTCCACTTCGCCGGCATCGCGGATCTCGTCGCGGGGGCGGTCGAGCGCTTCGGAGGCCGCTCAGGCGAAGAGCCGCCGGACCTCGATGAGCTGATCGCCCTCGACGGTGAGGTCAGGGCGTGGTGCGCGGCCGCGTCCGACACGGGAGCGGCGAGCTAGATGGCAGACGTCGTCAACGGCTTCGTCAACGTCGTTCTTCTGCTCGCGATCCTCGTCGGACTCGTCGTCATCCACGAGTTCGGCCACTTCGTGACCGCGCGGCTCGCCCGTGTGCGGGTGCACGAGTTCGGCATCGGGTTCCCGCCGCGTGCCAAGGTCTTCGCGCGCGACAGCGAGACGATCTACACGCTGAACTGGCTGCCGATCGGCGGATTCGTTCGCCTCGAGGGGGAGGAGGGCGAGTCGGAGGACCCACGGAGCTTCGTGCGGCAGTCTCTGCGGACGCGTCTCGTCATCCTCGTCGCCGGCGTCGCGATGAACCTCGTGCTCGCCATCGTGATCATGACGCTCATCGCCGGCTTCGCCGACCCCACGACAACGGTCAAGATCTACGAGGTCCCGGCCGACGACGACGGGACACCCTCGCCGGCGCAGGTGGTCGGGCTCCGGGGAGGCCGGCAGATCGGAACGGATCGGAACGGCGAGCCGACCTTCGACGAGAGCGGCGACACGATCGTTGCGATCGACGGGATCCGCTTCCCGTACCTCGACGGGCCGGACGCCCCCACCCGTTATATGCGTGAGCGACCCGGACAGGCAGTCACGCTCAGCGTCCAGACGGCGGACGGGACGCAGCGGGACGTCCCGGTGACGCTCCGTGGCACGGACGAGCTGGAGAAGGGCGCACTGGGGATCCGCCCCGCGTTCCTGCCCGGCGAGAACCTCAGCCGAGATCCGGGCGAGGCCATCAGTGTCGGCGTCCGGAGGACGGTCGAGGCGTGCACGCTGATCCTGCGTGGCCTGGCTGATCTGGTTGCCAACCTGACACAGCCACCCGTAGCGGGGCCGATCGGGATCGCCCAGGCGGTCGGGACGGTCCGGACCGAGTACCCGCCGATCTTCCTCGCCTACCTTGTCGCGCTGCTTTCAGCGAACCTCGCCGTCGTGAACATCCTGCCGTTCCCGCCGATGGACGGGGGCCGGATCGCCGTCAGTCTCATCCAAGCCGTGACCGGCAACCGAGTGAGCGTCGCGCTGGAGCGTGCCGTCTACCTGACCGGCTTCGTGCTGCTCATGGCGCTGATCGTGTGGATCAGCTACTTCGACATCCAGCGCCTGGGCGCGGGTACTTGAGCCCGCGTTTCGTCCCATCGGTGAGCGTCCGATGAGCGCTCCCACCGACGGAACCAGAGCCGGACCCACGCGGGGGGCGGCTGCCGCCGACGACCCGTTCGCCGCCCGGGGGCGCCCTCCCACCGCGCTCGAGATCCCCCACGACCGGGCCCTGGTCGGAGCCGAGATCCCGCATCACCCGCCGCCGGACGTCCAGATCGAGGGGGAGGGCCACCTCCCAGGTCGCCGTCAGACGGTCACGGTCGATGTCGGAGGCGTGAAGGTCGGCTCGCGCCATCCCGTCGTCGTCCAGTCGATGACCAACACGGACACCGCGGACGCGGATGCGACGGCGCTCCAGGTCGCGGCGCTCGCGCACGCCGGTTCGGAGCTCGTCCGCGTCACCGTGAACAACGGCGCGGCGGCCGCAGCCGTACCGGAGATGATCCGCAAGCTGCGCGACCTTGGGATAGGCGTCCCCGTCGTGGGCGACTTCCACTACAACGGGCACCAGCTGCTGGTCGAGTACCCGGAGATGGCGCGCGCGCTCGACAAGTACCGGATCAACCCCGGGAACGTGGGAGCCAAGCGTCACGACGAGAACTTCCAGACGATCATCCGCGTCGCCGTGGAGAACGGAAAGCCGGTCCGCATCGGCGTGAACTGGGGCTCGCTCGACCAGGCGCTGCTGACGCGGATGATGGACGAGAACGCGCACCGCGCGGAGCCGCGCGACTCGCGAGAGGTGATGATCGACGCGATGATCGCGTCCGCGCTTCGGTCCGCGGAGCTGGCAGAGGCGACGGGGCTCGGGCACGACGGGATCATCATCAGCGCGAAGGTCTCAGGCGTCCAGGACCTCGTCGACGTCTACCGGCGGTTGGCGCCTCTCTGCGACTACCCGCTCCACCTCGGCCTGACGGAAGCCGGCATGGGGATGAAGGGGATCGTCGCGTCGACGGCCGGACTCGCCATCCTCCTCGCTGAGGGGATCGGCGACACGATCCGAGTTTCCCTCACGCCCGCGCCCGGTGGTGACCGGACCGAGGAGGTCCAGGTCGCGCAGCAGATCCTCCAGTCGCTCGGCCTCCGATCATTCGTGCCGCAGGTCTCCGCGTGCCCGGGTTGTGGTCGGACGACGAGCAGCTTCTTCCAGGAGATGGCGCAGCAGATCCAGGGTTACCTGCGCGACCAGATGCCGATCTGGGCGAGGCAGCACCCTGGCGTCGAGGAGATGCGGGTGGCGGTGATGGGCTGCGTCGTCAACGGCCCGGGCGAGTCGAAACACGCCGACATCGGGATCTCGCTGCCCGGCACCTTCGAGGACCCCGTCGCCCCCGTCTTCATCGACGGCAAGCTGCGCACGACCCTGCGAGGGGAGGGGCTGGTCCAGGAGTTCATCGACATCCTCGAGGACTACGTCGGGCGTCGGTACGGGACCCGGGCAGCGACGTCGCCGCGCCGCGCGTGAACGAGGGTGCTCGCCGCCGCGTGAACGACGC
>JADDQH010000116.1 GCA_016781485.1 Chloroflexota bacterium
CGGCAGGTCCGGGAGGGGACGCAGGCGGCGGTTTGCGCCCCCACAGCCCCCGGCCGGCCTCGCGCGCTTCGCGTTGACTCTCCAGGAATAGCTCGACGTACTTCACGTCCGGCGGGTACGTCACGACCTGCGCGAACCCGCGCCGCACGAGCTCTCGGTTGACGAGCGACCAGTCCTCGCCGCGATCCCGGAGCCACACGTATCGAAGCAGCCGGTCGTATCGGTCGACCTCGGAGACGTCCTTCTCGAGGAACACCGACTTCCCTGCCACCAGCCGCCTGTTGGCCTCCGACGCCTCACGGCCCATCCACTCCACCGGCGAACCCGGCCTCACTGTCTCGGGCGTGTCGACCCCGATGTATCGCACCCGGTGCTCGCGACCCTCTATCTCGACCTCGATCGTGTCGCCGTCGACCACCCGCGTCACCACCGCCTGCTCGAGGCGACCGGTCGGAGCGTTCCCGAGCGGCGGAGCGGTAGGTGCGAGAGTGGCCGCGGTTGGTGCAGGAATGGTCGACATCGACGGAGACGCCGACCGGGCCGGGGGCGTCCGCGCGGCGCGTTCCCGAGACGGTCGCGGGGTGGGGGTAGCGGCGAGAGCAGGCGACGCGGGTGAGGAGAGCACGAGGGTCGGCGAGAGCGTCTGCAATGGCGCCGGCGAGGAGAAGGCACGCGCGCGCGCGGACGGAAGCGACCGGGCCTGCGGGGCGGACGGGGCACAACCGACGGCGAGCAGCAGGAACGCGATCAGTCCGATCCGCAGTAGCCGAGCCGCCCCGGCGGCGACGGCGAGCGAGACGGGCGACCGTCGTCCTGTCTCGGTCATCCCTCCCCCCTTCGCGGCCGCGGATGCCCGCGTTCCGGCACGGTTGCTGCGTGATCCGCTGGACGGAGGCTACATCGGCGACATACGGACCACATGATGCAAACTGCGTATCTTCCCCGACCGCGACGTACGCATCCCTTCCCGTCGGGATCATGCATCAGTAGGAGGAGCTGGTGAGTCACCGGGTCGAGACGCACCCACGACCACAGCTGACGCGCGAGCGCTGGACGGACCTGCGCGGCGAGTGGGACTTCGCCTACGACGACTCGGACGTCGGCCTGCGCCAGAGATGGCAGGACCGGCCGGAGTGCTTCGACAGGAGGATCAACGTCCCGTTCCCGCCGGAGTCGAAGGCGAGTGGGATCGGCGATACCGGGTTCCACCCCGTCGTGTGGTACCGCCGCACCTTCCGCGTCGATCCCGACGAGCCGTTCGAGCGTCTGCTGCTCACGTTCGGCGCCGTCGACTACATCGCGGACGTGTGGGTCAACGGACAGCACGTCACCCGCCACGAGGGCGGGAACACCCCGTTCAGCGCGGACATCTCGCCCGCCATCCGCGACTTCGACGCGGAGCAGGTCGTCGTCGTCCGCGCGGAGGATCAGCCGACCGACCTGACGCAGCCGCGTGGCAAGCAGTTCTGGGAGCCGAAGCCGCGCCGCATCTGGTACCACCGCACGACCGGGATCTGGCAGCCGGTCTGGCTCGAGCCGGTCGGCGAGAAGTACATCGAGGACGTCCGGTGGACGCCGGACCTCGACCGAGGCCTTCTCGGCATGCAGCTGCGCCTGAACGCTCCACCCGACGGCCGCTCGCCACTCACGCTCCGCGTGCGCCTCTCGATCCGCGGCGACCTGATCGCGGACGACAGTTACACGCTCCAGCGGCGCGAGACGCGCCGGGAGATCGGGCTCGAGCCCGTCGTGCTCGGCCTCGGCCGCCGCAGGCTGCTGTGGTCCCCGAGCCACCCGAACCTCGTCGACGTCGAGATGACCGTCGAGGATGACGGCCGCATCATCGACCGAGCGCGGAGCTACACCGGCCTCCGGAGCTGTGGCTTCCGGGAGGGTCTGTTCCTTCTCAATGGGCTCCCGGTCTACCTCCGACTCGTGCTCGCGCAGAACTACTGGCCGGAGTCGCACCTGGCGGCGCCCAGCGACGAGGCGATCCGTCGTGAGGTGGAGCTCGTCAAGGAACTCGGATTCAACGGGATCCGCATCCACCAGAAGGTCGAGGATCCGCGCTTCCTCTACTGGTGCGACCGCCTGGGAGTGATGGTCTGGGGCGAGATGGCGAACGCGTACGCGTTCTCCGAGACAGCCGTTCAGCGGCTGACCCGCGAGTGGATGGAGGTCATGGAGCGCGATTACAGCCACCCCTCCATCGTCACCTGGGTCCCCTTCAACGAAAGCTGGGGCGTTCCGAACCTCCCCCGCGATCCCGCGCAGCGGGACTACGTTCGCGCGGTGTACCACCTGACGAAGGCGCTCGACCCGACCAGGCCCGTCATCGGCAACGACGGCTGGGAGCACTTCTCGAGCGACGTCTGGGGCCTGCACGACTACGCGCTCGACGGCGACTCCATCCGAGAGCGGTACGCGACCGCGGAGGCGCTCGAGCGCACGCTCACGGTGCTGCCGCCGCTGCACCACTCGGTGGTCCTGGAGCGGAAGCGTCGCGAGGGAGAGCCGGTGGTGCTGTCGGAGTGCGGCGGGATCTCCTATGCTCCCGACCCCGGCACCCCGTGGTTCGGCTACGGAACGGTTCGAAGCGATCAGGATTTCCTCGCCAAGTACGACGACCTGATCGGGGCCATCCAGGAGAGCGCGGGGATCGCCGGGTTCTGCTACACGCAGCTCACGGACACCGAGCAGGAGACGAATGGCCTGCTGCGCGCCGACCGGACGCCGAAGCTGCCCACCGACCGGATCCGGGAGATCAACCGACGCCCGTCCCGAGCGATCCCTGGAGACCTCGTCGCGCAGGTCCAGGCTGCAGCGGAGATCACAGCCTTCGGCGAAGGCGGCGTCTAGCCGCCGACGGCCGGCCGCGGATCCGGAGGCGCACGCTGTCAGCGGGGGACGTGAACGAAGGCGGGCGCGAGCGCAACGCGCGGATCGTCGGCATGGCCGTGCTGTCGGCGGCCGTCCTGCTCTCGCAGGTCGCGCTCACGAGGATCTTCTCCGTCGCGCAGTCGTACCACTTCGCATTCCTTGTCATCAGCCTCGCGCTCCTCGGCTTCGGCGCCAGCGGCTCGCTCCTCGCGCTCCGACCCTCCCTCCAGCGATCGTCGCTGTGGCCCTGGTACGCCCTCGGCACGGGCGTCACCACCGTGCTTGGGTACCTCTTCGTCAACCTCCTGCCGTTCGACTCGTACGCGATCGCCTGGGATCCCGTCCAGGCGTATCTCCTGATCGCCGACCTGCTGGCGCTGGCCGTTCCGTTCACCTTCGCCGGCGCTCTCATCGGGTCGATGCTGAGCCAGGCGGCGGCGGACGCCGGAAGGATCTACGGGGCGAACCTGCTCGGTTCCGGTGCAGGCGCCATCCTCGCTCCGCTCGTGATCTCCGGCCTCGGCACGGAGCGGGCGCTCCTGCTGTGTGGCGGGCTGGGGGCGGCGGCGGCGCTGCTCCTGTCCCCGTCAAGGCGAGCACCCGGGGCGGTAGCGCTCGGTGCAGCCGTCGTCGCAGTCGTGCTCGTCGTGACCCTCCCCGCTCCGTTCCAGGTCCGCCCGTCCGTCTATAAGCGTCTCAGCCAGGTGCGCCTCGACCCGGAGGCGCGGATCCTCGCGACGCGACAGGATGCCCGCTCCCGCCTCGACATCGTCATGAGCCCCACCCTCCACTCGGCACAGGGGCTCAGCCTCTCGTACGCGGGTGAGCTACCCCCCCAGGCGGGCCTGCTGATCGATGGCGACGCGCTGCTCCCCGTCCCCGACGCCCAGCGCGTCTCGCCCACTCTCGCCGCCGCGCTGCCCCTCGCCGTGCCGCAGTCGGTCCGGCCCGGCGCTGACGTGCTCCTGCTGGGATCGGGCGGCGGGCTGGAGGCGCGGGCCGCGCTTGGGAACGGGGCCCGACAGGTGACGGTCGTCGAGCCGAACCAGCTGGTCTACGACGCACTCCGGACCGACCTGCGCCGATGGGCGGGGCTCGCCGATGACCCTCGCGTCCGCCTTCAGCACGAGGAGCTCCGCGCGTTCGCGGAGGCCGACCGCGGCCGTTACGACCTCGTCGAGCTGACGCTCACCGAGAACTACCGCCCGATCTCGTCGGGCGCCTTCACGCTCACCGAGAGCTTTCCCCTTACAGCGGAGGGGTTCAGGTCGTACCTGAGGCTGTGCGGTGACGATGGGCTGTTCGTCGTCACCCGCTGGCTCCAGGCGCGGCCGACCGAATCGCTTCGGACGCTCTCACTGATCATCGAGGCGCTCGAGGGCCGCGACCCACTGCCGCACGTGTTCGCGTTCCGGACCTTCCAGACCGTGACGTTCGTCGTGAAGCCGACGCCGTTCTCGCCGAGCGAGACGGAGCTCCTCCTCGCCGGGGTCGACAGGCTCCGCTACGACGTGGTGCTTTCGCCGCGGGTCCCGCCCGACGCCGTCAACCGCTACGCCCGGCTGGAGCGCGCGATCGACCACGAGCTCGCGCTCCAGCTCGCGAAGAGTCGCGATCGGCCGAGCTTCTACGCCGGGTACGACTTCGACGTCTCTCCGCCGACCGACGACCGACCGTACTTCTTCCACTTCTTCCGATTGGAGCAGAGTTCGGATGTCTTCGAGGAGCTGGGCCGAAGGTGGCAACCGTTCGGGGGTAGCGGCTACTTCGTGCTCGTGGCGCTGCTCGCCTTCGCCGTCGGCGCGGCGCTGGTCTTCATCCTGCTGCCGATCGCGCTCAGGCCGGCGTTCCGCGGAGCGCTGGGCAGCGTCGGGAAGCGGAGAGCGCTCGGGACTCTGGGCTACTTCACCGTGCTCGGCCTCGCATTCCTGTTCGTCGAGATCGCGTCCATCCAGCACGCGATGCTCATGCTCGGCCATCCGACGCTTGCGCTCGCGACCGTCATCGGCGCGCTGCTCGTCTCCTCGGGACTCGGAAGCTCGCTGTCCGCTCGACTCCCATGGCGTTCCGCGATCGTCGCGCTCGCCGTTCTGGTCGCCGTCCATCCCTGGCTCGTCGCGCTCTCGACGCCGGTCCTCCTCGGGCTTCCCGTGTTCCTGCGGGTCGTCGCCGTCGTCGCCGTGATCGCGCCGATCGGCTTCCTCATGGGCGTCCCCTTCGCGCGGGGGATCGCTGCACTCGCGCCGTCCGCGCACCTGGTCCCGTGGGCCTGGGCAGCGAACGGGAGCGCATCGGTCATCAGCGGCGTCCTCGCCTCGATGCTCGCCGTCTCGTTCGGCTTCAGCTCGATCCTGCTGGTCGCAGCCGGCCTCTACGTCGCCGCCGCGCTCCTGGCCGGGCGTCTCGCGGTCGCCGGGGCGGACACGGAGAGCGGAGAAGCTACGGCCGTTCCCGGGTGAACGGCACGAACTGGACCTCGGTCACGCGTTCCATCTTCGTCTCGCCCGCCACTCTGGTCACCAGCCACAGCGTCTGGACGTCGCCGACGGGGCCGATCGGGATGACCATCCGTCCGCCGTCGGGCTTCAGCTGCTGGACGAGCGGGTTCGGAAGGTGGTCGGGCGCGGCCGTCACGACGATGGCGTCGAAGGGTGCGTGCTCCTGCCACCCGAAGTACCCGTCGCGCCGGTCGATCTTGATGTCTGTGTACCCCAGGGCCGGCAGGACGGTCGCGGCGGTGCCTGCGAGCTCGGGGACGATCTCGACCGTGTAGACCTGGTCCGTCAGCTCGCGGAGGATCGCGGCCTGGTAGCCCGAGCCGGTTCCGATCTCCAGCACCCGATCGCCGGGCTCGATCTGGAGCAGCTCGGTCATCTGCGCAACGAGCGACGGCTGCGAGATCGTCTGCCCGTATCCGATCGGGAGCGGGAAATCCCCGTACGCGCGGTCGATGTGCTCCCGTGGCACGAGCGCATGCCGGCGGACCTTCCGCATCGCCTCGAGCACCCGGGTGTCCTTGACGACCGGCGCCACGTACGTGTCGGCGAGCGCATCCCGCTCCGCCTGGAGCTCCTCGGTGTCCGCGAACTCGCGGTCCAGGGCGGCGGGTGTGACGAGTCCGCCGCTCGCTGCCGCAGGCGACGCGCCGACCGGCGCGGGCG
>JADDQH010000050.1 GCA_016781485.1 Chloroflexota bacterium
GGCCGGACCGGCCGGCGCCGTCCGACGCCGGCCGGGTCTAGTTCTTCCGCGACGAAGACGACCCGACCACCCCTCCGATCGCCGCCACCCGTGCCGATATGGAGGAGCTCGAATCGATCCGGAAGGAGGGCAACTGGTCGGTCGGGGGCCACGCCGTGCGGCTGACGAACCTCGACAAGGTCCTCTTCCCGGACGACGGCTTTACGAAGCGCGACCTGATCCGCTACTACGTGACCATCGCGCCCGTGATGCTGCCCTACCTCCGCGGCCGTGCCCTCAACCTGTGGCGCTGGCCGAATGGGATCACCGGAACGCACTTCTGGCAGAAGGAGATCCCGGGCCACGCGCCCGAGTGGATGGACCGGTGGGCATACCCTGAAGCGGAGTCGAGCGAGGCCCACACATACATCGTCGCCGACGGTGTGGCGGCGATGGCGTGGCTGGCGAACCACGCCACGATCGACATGCACGCCTGGACGTCGCGGACCGAGGCCTACAGGAACCCGACCTACGCGCTCATCGACATCGACCCCGGCGCCCGGACGACCTGGGACGAGGTGCTGTTGTTCGCCCGCCTCTACCGGACGGCGCTCGAGCATCTCGGCGTGACCGGCTTCCCGAAGGTGACCGGGAAGCGCGGCATCCAGGTGTGGGTCCCGATCAGGCGGCGGACCTACACGTTCGACGACACGCGCGGCTGGGTCGAGTCCCTGTCGCGGGCGATCGGACAGATGGTTCCCGATCTCGTGAGTTGGGAGTGGGAGAAGTCGAACCGGAAGGGGCTCGCGCGGCTCGACTACACGCAGAACGCCGTCAACAAGACGCTCGTCTCGCCGTACGCCGTGCGGCCCGCGCCCGGGGCGCCGGTCTCCGCGCCGATCCTGTGGGAGGAGCTGGACGACCCGGAGCTGCGCCCGAACCGCTGGAACATCAGGACGGTCCTTGACCGCGTCCGCGAACGCGGCGACCTCTTCCGTGGCGTGCTCGAGCTGGAGCAGGGGCTGCCGTCACTCTGACTGCGTCTCGGCGTCTCGGCGTCCCGGCCCGAGGTTCCCGGCCGCTCCCCGCGGGCCGGGATCGGTCGTTTGGTAGATTCTCCCGGTCACTGGCGAGTGGCCAAGCGGTAAGGCGCCTGACTCTGGATCAGGAGACCGAAGGTTCGAATCCTTCCTCGCCAGCCACGACTCGGCCGTCGCGCGGTCGGCCTGCTGGGCTTCGCGGTCGGTCAGGCGGTCATCTCGCGGAAGATCCGGTAGAGCGGCGCCTTGCGCTCGATGCCGATCCCCGGCTCCTCGTCGAGACGCACGTACCCGCCCTCGATGACGGCGTCGTCGGCGAACCCGCCGATCGGCTGGAACACGCCCGGATACGACTCGTTGCCGCCGAGATGGAGCGCCGCGGCGAGATGGAGCGTCAGCTGATGGCCGCCGTGCGGGATGCACCTCCGCGGGGACCAGCCGTGCTCTCGAAGCGTCTCGAGGACCCGGAGGTACTCCACGACGCCGTAGCTGAGCGACGGATCGACCTGGATGACGTCGCTCGTCGCTCGCAGTCCGCCGTAGCGCAGGAGGTTGCGGGTGTCGTGTCGCGAGAACAGGTTCTCCCCGGTCGCAAGCGGCTCGCGGTACGCCGCTGCGACCTCCCGAAGCAGTTCGAAGTCGAGCGGGTCGCCCGGCTCCTCGTACCACATCAACCCGTACGGCTCGAGCGCCCGGGCGTACTCGAGCGCCGTCGGAAGGTCGAAGCGCCCGTTCGCGTCCACGGCGAGACGCTCGGCGGAGCCCACGACCTCCAGCACAGCCTCGATCCGCGCCAGGTCCTCCTCGAGTGGCGCGGCACCGATCTTGATCTTCGCGTGCGTGTAGCCGAGATCGAGGTATCGCCGAACCTCGTCGACGAGATCGGCGACGGGACGCCCAGGCCAGTAGTAACCGCCGGCGGCGTACACGAACACCCGCTCGTCGGGCCGCCCATCGCCGTGCCGCTCGGCGAGGAGCCGGTAGAGCGGCTGGTCGCCGATCTTCGCGACGAGATCCCATACCGCCATGTCCAGCGCACCGACCGCGACCGACCTCTCACCGTGGCCACCGGGCTTCTCGTTCGCCATCATGACGTCCCAGACGCGGTGTGGGTCGAGGTTCTCACCGGTCCCATCGACGAGCTCCTCGGGGGGAGCGCGCAGGATCCGGGGGATCAGACGGTCACGAAGGATGCCACCCTGCGCATAACGGCCGTTCGAGGCGAAGCCGTAGCCGACGAGAGGACGGCCGTCCCTCTCTACGGAGCTCACGACGGCGACCAGCGAGGTGTCCATCTCCGCGAATGAGATCACGGCGTTCTCGATGTCCGACCTGAGCGAGGCGGCGCGTTCACGCACGTCGACGATGCGGACGGACGCGGCGGGCGGGTCGGCCACCCTGGAGGGCGTGCTGTTCGACCTGCTCATGGCCGTCATGGACTCACTCCTGGTATGGGCGGCAGCGGCGCACGACCGCGGGCGAGGACTTGCGTGGAGGGACGCGGTGACTGCGCGGATGATGGACGCCGGTGCATATGTCCCCTATGAACATCTGGTGAGCGAGGCTGCGGCGGTCACGGGCCTGCCTCCTGAAGCGCCGTCCGAGCTGTTCCTGCGGTGGCAGGAGATGGAGCCCTGGCCCGACGCCGTCGCTCTCCGTCGGCTGACCCTGCCGTACGCGTTCGTCACCAACTGCTCCGCCGAGCTGGCCGACTTCGCCGCCCGCCGGTCGGGCACCGATCCCCGCTTCGCATTGTCCGCGGAAGAGGCAGGGCGGTACAAGCCTCATCCCGCGATCTACCTCGATGCGTGCCGCAGGCTCGGGACGGCACCGGAGCGGACGCTGTTCGTCGCCGGCTCGCCGTACGACGCCAGGGGCGCGGGTGGCGCGGGACTCGTCGCCGCGCTCGTGGTCCGCCGTTCGGACCATCGCCTTGCCGACGCCGACATCCCCGTCGCGACCTCCCTCCACGACGTCGTGGACGCGATCGATGGGACGGCATGAGGTGCCGGGCCGGTCGCGACACGGCGTCGCGATCACCGGACGTCGCCGGGGTGGTAGTCTCGCGGCCATTCGTCGAGTCATGACGGTAGCGCGGAGGGTCGGCCTGATGACACACGGCCAGTCGTTCCATGCCACTCGGAGCGCGGCGGCCGCGATCCCGCGGAGCTCACGTCTCCGGTTCGTCTCCGCGCTCGCGGCAGGAGCGCTCGTCGCCTCGGCGTGCCAGGGCGCCGGTGCACCGGGAGGTGGCGGAGCGGGGGGCGCCGGGGACTACCCGAACCGGCCGATCAATTTCGTCGTCCCGTTCGCCGCGGGGGGACCGACGGACACGGTGACGCGGCTGGTGGCGGAGCCGATGAGCAGGACGCTCGGTCAGCAGATCGTCGTCCAGAACGTCGCCGGCGCGGGCGGCACCCTCGCCGCCGGCCAGGTGGCCGCCGCCGCGCCCGACGGATACACCGTGCTGATGCACCACATCGGGATGTCGACCGCGCCGACACTCTACAAGGACCTGCCGTTCAAGCCGCTCGAGGATTTCAAGACCGTCGGCCTCGTGACGGAAGTACCGATGACGATCGTGGGCGCCAAGGACTTCGAGCCGAAGACGCTCAAGGAGCTCGTCGACCACGTCAAGGAGAACAAGGAGAAGGTCACGTATGCGAACGCGGGGATCGGCGCGGCATCACACCTGTGCGGGCTGCTGATCCAGAACGCGATCGACACGAAGGTGACCGAGGTGCCGTACGACGGCACCGGGCCGGCGATGACGGACCTCGTCGGGGGTCAGGTCGATTTCATGTGCGATCAGACGACCAACACGACGCAGCAGATCAAGGAGGGCGCGGTCAAGGCCTATGCGGTCACGACAGCGGAGCGGAACCCGGCCCTCCCGGACCTGCCCACCACCGCCGAGGCGGGCCTACCGAACGTCGAGGTGGCGGTCTGGCACGGCCTGTACGTCCCGAAGGGCACGCCGGACGCTGTCGTGCAGAAGCTCTCCGACGCCCTCAAGGGGGCGCTCAAGGACCAGAACGTGATCGACAAGTTCGCGGGGCTCGGTACCGCGCCCGTCGCCGAGGGTCAGGCGACGCCTGAAGCACACCGTCAGAGGCTCCAGTCCCAGATCGAGCTGTGGAGGCCGATCATCGAGGAGGCCGGCGTTACCGCACAGTAGCGGCAGCGGCGACGGCGGGGCGGCTCGCGCCGTCCCGCCTGCAGCGTCGGCTTCGCCGTCCACCGGCTCGCGCAGGATGAAGATCCGACCCGCCCTCAGGGACGTCCTCGCCGGGTCGACCTTCGTCGTCTTCGGGCTGGGCTTCGCCGTCGCCGCAACGTCGTACCAGGTCGGCACGCCGGCGCGCATGGGCCCCGGCTACTTCCCGCTCGTCCTTGGGGGCCTGCTGGTGCTGTTCGGCGTCCTCATCGTCGTCAAGGGGTTCGTGGCGGGAGAGGGTGAGCCGATCGGCACGGTCCCGTGGAAGGCGACGGCGCTGATCCTGGGCGCCGTCCTGTTCTTCGGCGTGACCGTGCGCGGGCTCGGGTTGGTCCCCTCGCTGTTCGTCACCGTGTTCCTGTCGGCGCTCGCGAGCGAGCGCACGGGGGTCGTCGTCGGGCTGCTCATCGCGGTCGGGCTGACGGTGCTGTGCGTGGTGGTCTTCGTCGTGGCGCTCCAGCTGCGCCTCCCACTCCTCGGGCCCTGGGTCGGCGGATAGGAGCAGACGATGGACCTGCTCCAGAACCTCGAGCTCGGGTTATCGACCGCGCTCCATGCCGAGAACCTCCTGTACGCATTCGTCGGGGTCGTGCTGGGCACGTTGGTAGGAGCGCTGCCCGGAATCGGCCCCACCGCTACCATCGCGATGCTCCTGCCCATCACCTTCAATTTCCAGCCGGTCACCGCGCTGATCATGCTCGCCGGCATCTACTACGGCGCCCAGTACGGCGGCTCCACTACCGCTGTCCTGCTCAATCTCCCCGGGGAATCGTCATCCGCGGTCACGGCGATCGACGGCCACCAGATGGCGCGCCGGGGGCGCGCGGGGCCGGCGCTCGCCACCGCGGCGATCGGCTCCTTCTTCGCCGGCACCGTGGGGACGCTGATCCTCGTCCTGTTCGCGCCGCCGCTTGCGCACATCGCGCTCGAGTTCGGGCCGCCGGAGTACTTCTCGCTCGTCGTGCTCGGCCTGATCGCATCAATCGCACTCGCGCGGGGCTCGACCGTGAAGGCCCTCGCGATGATCATCCTCGGCCTCCTGCTCGGCACGGTCGGCCAGGACATCTACACCGGGACACCTCGCTTCACGTTCGGCGCCCGCGAGCTCTATTCGGGCATCAACTTCGTCCCGGTCGCCGTCGGGATGTTCGGCGTCGCGGAGATCCTGCGCAACCTCGAGGACGAGAAGACGCGCACCGTCATGGTGCGGGCGGTCAAGAACCTGCTGCTGAGCCGCGAGGACCTCCGGAGGATCGTCGGGCCGGTGCTGCGCGGGACCGGGATCGGGTCCGCCCTCGGGGTACTTCCGGGCGGCGGGCACATCCTCGCGTCATTCACGTCCTATTCCATCGAGAAGCGGCTCTCGAAGCATCCGGAGGAATTCGGGCAGGGCGCGATCGAGGGGGTCGCCGGTCCCGAGTCGGCGAACAACGCCGCCGCCCAGACGTCGTTCATCCCGCTCCTGACGCTCGGGCTGCCCGCGCACCCCGTGATGGCCCTGATGGTCGGTGCATTCATCATCCACGGCATCATCCCCGGTCCGAACGTCATCGTCAACGAACCGGCGCTGTTCTGGGGCCTCGTGGTGTCGATGTGGATCGGGAACCTGCTGCTGCTCCTGCTGAACCTGCCGCTGGTCGGCATCTGGGTGAAGATGCTGACGATCCCGTATCGGCTGCTCTTCCCCGCGATCATCGCCTTCGCCGCGATCGGGACCTTGTCGCTGAGCCTGAACCCCTTCGACGTCTACGCCATCGCGTTCTTCGGGATCCTCGGCTACCTCCTCGTGAAGCTCGGCGCGGAGCCGGCGCCGCTGCTGCTCGGGTTCGTCCTCGGACCACTGCTCGAGCAGCACCTCCGCCGCGCGATGATCATCTCGCACGGAGATCCGACGATCTTCCTCGTCCGTCCGATCTCCCTGGGGCTGCTCATCGCCGCCGCGATCGCTCTGGTCGTCGCGGTCCTGCCGGCGATTCGCAGGAAGCGCGAGGTGGTGTTCCAGGAAGAGGACTAGAGCGGGATCGAGCGGCCGAGGACTGGCGGCGGCCACGACGGTACGCCTGCGCGGACGTGCGAAGCATCCAGGCACGACCAGGACAGGGTCGGTCCGCTCCCCCAGGCAGGTGCAACGGCGTCGATAGTCAGCCGTTCGCGCCGCAGGCGCGTCGATCCCGAAGATGTCCGAGGATGACGGGGATGACGCGCTGGCCGGATGGCCGGACGGGACCAGTCAAGAGCAGATGGACGAGGCAATGGCGACCATCGACGGAGAGAGGCACGAAGAGCGCGAGCGGATGGTCTCTCTCCAGCTGGCGGAGCGAGGCGTGCGCGACGCGGCGGTGCTCGAGGCGATGCGGGAGATCCCTCGCGAGATATTCGTGCCCGAGCATCTCGCGGAGTTCGCGTACCACGACGTCGCGCTGCCGGTCGAGGCCGGTCAGACGATCTCCCAGCCGTTCGTCGTCGCGGTGATGATCCAGGCGCTCGCCCTGCCTCCCGGCAGCCGTGTCCTCGAGGTGGGGAGCGGTTCGGGATACGCCGCCGCGGTCCTCAGCCGCATCGCCGGTGAGGTCTACGCGATCGAGCGCCACGAAGAGCTCGTGCGCTCGGCGCGTGAACGACTGCAGAGGCTCGGCGTCGAGAACGTCCGGATACGGCACGGGGACGGGACGCTCGGCTGGCCCGAGTACGGCCCCTACGACGCGATCCTTGTCTCCGCCGGGGCACCAGCGGTTCCCGCGTCGCTCCGTGAACAGCTGAAGGTCGGCGCGCGCCTCGTGATCCCCGTCGGAGAGGAACCCCGGTACCAACGGCTGATGCGCGTCACGCGGCGCAGCGAGACGGACTTCGAGGAGGAGATCCTCGACGAGGTCGCGTTCGTGCCACTCGTGGGCGAGCAGGGTTGGGCGGATGCCGGGAGCGCGGTGGACACCGCCGATCGCGTCGACGACGCCGGGCCGACGACTCCCCTACCACTGCCGAGCCTCGTGGCGCAGGCTGCGGAGCCGTTCCAGGGGATCGACGGGGCGGACCTTGCGCCACTGCTCGAGCGGATCGGCGACGCCCGGCTGGTGCTGATCGGCGAGGCGTCCCACGGAACGTCGGAGTTCTATCGGATGCGCCAGCGCATCACGGCGGAGTTGATCGAGCGGAAGGGCTTCTCGTTCGTCGCAGTAGAGGCGGACTGGCCCGACGCGGCCCGGATCGACCGATACGTGCGCGACCTGGAGCACCCGATGCGCCAGGCCGACATCTTCGGGCGTTTCCCCACCTGGATGTGGCGGAACCACGAGGTGCTCGAGTTCGTGGAGTGGCTGCGCGCCGAGAACGCGCGGCGAGCGGGCCAGGACGGCGACGGCCAGCGGCTCTTGGCCTTCTACGGTCTCGACCTATACAGCCTCTCGTCTTCCATCAGCGAGGTCCTCCACTACCTCGACGAGGTCGATCCGGAGACGGCACGGATCGCGCGCCAGCGCTATGGCTGTCTCTCCCCGTTCGAATCGGATCCCGCCACGTACGGTCTGGCGGAGATCACGGATCGGTACCGGAGCTGCGAGGGAGACGTCACGGCGATGCTCGTCGAGCTTCAGAAGAGGCGGAGCGAGTACGCGGAGGAGGACGGGGAGCGGTTCCTTGACGCGGCGCAGAACGGACGGCTGGCCGCGAACGCCGAGCGCTACTACCGCGCCATGTTCTACGGCGGCCCGGACTCCTGGAACCTCCGCGACACCCACATGTTCGAAACCCTCCAGTCGCTGCTCGACTTCCACGGTCGCGACTCGCGAGCGGTCGTGTGGGCGCACAACTCACACCTGGGTAACGCGGCAGCAACGGAGATGGCCGCCCGCGGCGAGATCAACCTGGGGCAACTCGTCCGGCAGGCGTACGGGTTCGACGCGTACTTGATCGGATTCGGGACCGACCGCGGCTCGGTCGCCGCCGCCTCGGAATGGGGCGGACAGGTGGAGGTGAAGCGCGTTCGACCGTCGCACCGGGACAGCTACGAGCGGGTCTGTCACGAGACGCAGGTGCCGTCGTTCCTGCTTTCGCTCCGGCGTCCCCGCGTGGCGCGGCTGCGAGACGAGCTGAGCCACCCCCGTCTCGAGCGAGCGATCGGCGTCATCTACCGACCTGACACCGAGCTGCAGAGCCATTACTTCCAGGCGCGACTACCGCGCCAGTTCGACGAGTACATCTGGTTCGACGAGACGACCGCCGTGCGGCCGCTGGGGGGTCGCGGGCGCGCACCCGAGCTTCCGCAGACCCATCCGTTCGCCACGCTGGACGCCTGACCCCGCTCGGATGGAGGTACCCGCAGCCCTTCTTCGAGGTGCCGCCGCTCGGGTCCCGTCTGGCGGGCTCGCCCGAGGCGCATGGCATCATCGTCGGGCGCGGCCGCGACCCGACCGGACCACCGACACGATAGGGGAACGTTGCGCACCTTCCTGAGATTCCTGCTCATCGCCACAGCGCTCATCGGCGTGCTCGTCTTCGTCGTGCTGCCCCTTGTGGCAGGTCCGATCCTCGGCAGCCTTGCGCAAGGGTCCGGCGTTGCCGGCGAGGATCTGACGGTCGACGTGGACGCCAGCGGGCCTCAGCTGCTGTCCGGGAACGCGGACGGTCTTCGGCTGCGCGGCGGCGGACTCCAGCTCGGCGCGACCAAGGTCGGCAGCTACGATCTGACGCTCGGCGGCGTGTCACTGTTCGAGCGGAGTTTCGACACGGTCGAGGGGACGCTGAACGACGTGCGGCTCGGCAGCGGAGGGCGCGCGGTCGCGCTGCGATCCCTGGAGCTCGACGGCGCCGCGGCGGCCGCGCGCGCTCGAGGACAGGTCAGCGAGCGGGAGGGAGAGCGCTTGATCAGGGAGGCGGTCCAGCGAGCCGGTGTGCGCGTCGACGACGTCGTCCTCGAGGACGGTCGGGTGTTGCTGCGGACGGGGAGCCGGACGTCGACAGCTCGTCTCGGCGTCGACGACGGCGCCGTGATCGCCCGGGTGGAGGGAGGACGAACCGTCGAACTCCTCGGCGGGGACGCGTCCGACCGCTGGCGGATCGATGAGATCAGCGTGACGTCGGACGGCCTGTCGCTTGAGGGGACGCTGGACGTCCGGTCGTTCGCGACGGGTCTTCCCGGCCTGGGCCCCTGACGGCGGGCGCGCAAACGAAGCAAAAGAACGAGAGCGCCGGCCGTGGGAGGGACGGCGCGGCGCTCTCTGTGGATCTGCTACCGCCGGACGACCCCGGCTGCAGATGACCGCTCCAAGCGCGACATCCGTGCGGCTATCCAAGACGAGTCAGGGGCGGGACGCTAGGGGAAGAGAGGGTCAGACGGAGGCGTACCTTGGTCCTGACCACACCGTCCCCCTCGCCGCTCTGCCCGCACCCGACGCCCCCGTACCCACCTGTTCCGACCCCGGCAGGGACTGGGCCGGCCGAGCCACTCGCGGCCGCCGTCATGTCCTATCCGCGCGACGACCCCACCCGGCGCGTGGGTGTGCGGCGGGACTGCCGTCGGCGCCGGGAACGGGCTCGGCGGCGGTGAGCAGATGCTCAGGCGCCGAAGAGGCGGTAGAGGTCCGGGAGGATCGCCTCGACTTGGAACAGGAAGGCGACGCCGATGACGAGGCTGAACACGCCGGCGACTGCTCCAAAGGCGAGGTAGACGCGGCGCCGCACCTGCCCGGCGACGAACCCGCTCGCCGTGACGATGACGATCGCGGTATTGGAGAGGAGCAGGCCGAGGATGAACGCCAACATCATCGGTACGCCCAGGCCGGCACTCGCCGCGCCTCCGACCGCGGCGATGAGAAGGACCTGGCTGCCGGTCTCGGCGCCGATCCCGTGGACCATGCCGACCGCAAGCGCGGTCCGGCGGCCGTACGAGCTCATCTCGAGCGGCTCCACGTGCTCGTGCCCGTGCAACCGGGCCTGGATCCTGCGCCAGGCATAGCGGAGACCATCGAACGCGAGCATCCAGCGGCTGCGCAGCCGGAACTCGCGGCCATACCGCGCGTACTGGTAGAGCGACAGGAACACGAAGACCGCGAGCACCACGAGCGTCAGGCCAACGACGCGACCCATGATCGGGTCGATCCACTCCGGGAGCGACGCGCCCAGCGCGAGCGCGGCCGACCCCAGGAGCGCGACCATCAGCGCGTGCCCGAGCGCGTACAGCGTCCCCAGGGCGATCGCGTGACGTTGCGCGTCGAGTGACCGCGGGCGCGGGAGCTGATCGACGCCCGGCCGCGCGAGCATCGCCCCCGGACCCTCGCCCGGACGTGGTGCGTGCGCCCGTCTCTCCTGTTCGCCGCCGTGCGGATGGCCATGCCCGCCCGGCCGCTCGTGCTCCTCGGCGTGCGCGCCCTCCGCGACGGACGCCGCCGCAGTCGTACTCGTGATGTCGGTGATCGCGGCGATGTGGTCCCAATCGATGCCGTGCCGAAGCCCGAGCACGAACCCCGTGAGGAGGACGGCGATCCCGCCGGGCTGTGGCGGCGCTCCGGAGACCGATGCGAGCGTTTCGAGAAGAGCCACTGGAACGACCCCGAGCGGCGCTGGCAGGTAGAGCACGAAACAGTCTAGGACCGACCGAGCACTAATTGCAACTAGTCGCAATACGAGAGGAGCGTCAGCAGACGTCGACCTATACTGGCGAAATGAGTGCGAGCGGTTCGCGTCGCCTCGGCGTTCCTCCCACCCCTGGCGCGGCATGGGATCGGTCCGGAGCGTGGGCGTCGATCCCGGAGCGGCTGAGGGAGCAGGGGCTCCGGTGGACGCCTCAGCGTCGGCTGCTGGTCGAGGTCCTCGCGCAGACCGATGGTCACGTCACGGGCGGTGAGCTGGTCGAGCGGTGCCGGGAAGCCGACACGACGACGATCCCCTCAACGGTCTATCGAACGCTCGACGTGCTCGAGGAACTCGGGCTGATCCGGCACTGCCACGGCGTCGACGGGCGCGAGGAGTTCCATGTGCTGCCCGAGACGGAGCACGGGCACGCGTACTGCAACGAGTGCGGCAGGTCGTGGGACGTCGAGGTGGAGGAGGTCGGTGCCATGCTCGCCTCGTTCCAGGAGCGACGGGGCTTCGAGGTCGACCTCTCGCACCTCACGGTCGCCGGGCGGTGCCGAGACTGCCGAGGAGCGGGAGGCACCGGGGAGGCTGCCGTCGAGTGACCGACCGGGGGGGCGATCGGGGGGCCGATGACACAGGCAACGAGTATCGAGCCGTTTTTCCTGCGGGAAGCCCGACGTTCGGTTCCGCCTCGAGCCTCCGATCGCGGTCGGGATCCTCGACCGCCGAGTGCCGTCACTGTCGGCGGCCCGTCCCCGTCGACCCGGGCTACTCCCCCTGGTGCGACCGATGCGGGTGGAACGTGCAGCCGGTCCGAGAACGCCAGAAGAGGAGCCTGCACGACAGGCTGAACCGAGCGCTCGGACCGAGATCGGCGAAGAGCTTGTACGACGAGGTCGTCCGCGGACGACGCCTCAGGCCGACGCTCACGCTCTCCAGCATCCTCGCGTTCGTGCTCGCCTCGGCAGTCCACGGACTCACGCTGTCGTTCGTGATCCTCGCCGCGGTGGTGCTCGTCGGCGGTGGGCTGAGCGTGCTTTCGGTCGTGGCGGCCGCCGTCTGTCTGGGGATCGCCTGGCTGCTGCGACCGCGATTGCCACGACTCTCCGAGGACGATCGGGTGCTGTCCCGGGAGCAGCTCCCGGCGACGTTCGGGCTGCTAGACGACATCGCGGCTAGCCTCAAGACCAGGAGGATCGATGGCGTCGTCTTGGACGCCCGCTTCAACGCTGCGTTCACCCAGATCGGCTGGCGGCGCAGGCGGATCGTCTTCATCGGACTCCCACTCCTCGCCGTACTCGAACCACAGGAGCGGGTCGCGCTTCTCGGACACGAGGTCGCGCACGGAGCCAACGGTGACCCTCGGAGAACGTTCCTCGCCGGCGCTGCCATCGACTCCCTCGTCACCTGGTACGAGCTGCTCTACCCGGACGAGCTTGCCCCTCCGGAGGAAGGCGTCGTCGGTCTCGCAGCCCTCCCCGCCAACCTCATGCTGCTCGCGCTCGCGAAGCTTGCGTACGGCACCGCATATCTGGTCGCGCTCCTGTCGTGGCGGGAGTCGCAGCGAGCCGAATACCTCGCAGATCACCTCGCGGCGACCGTCGCAGGCACCCCCGCGACGATCGCGCTCTTCGAGAAGCTGCACCTGACGTCGACGTACGAGAGAGCGGTGCAGGGTCTGGCCGTGAACCCTGACAAGGACTTCGTCGCCGAGTTCCAGCAGCGAGTGGCGGTCGTCCCGGACCGGGAGCGCGAACGGATGCGACGCCTGGCGCGACTCGAAGGCGCGCGTCTGGACGCCACGCACCCGCCCACGCCGGACAGGGTGGGGGCGCTCCGGCAGCACCCGCCCTCGATCCAGCTCGTGACGCTCAGCCACTCCCGGTCGCAGCAGATCGACGCCGAGCTCCAATCGTTCCGCGCTGCGGCGCAGCAACGACTCGCGGACGAGGCGACAGACACGCTGTACGCCTGAGCTCCCGCTCGGTCCGCATCGCCGATCGTCGCGCCGCCGCTGGTGCCGGCCGCGATGGAACGGGCACGAGGAGCGCGGGGTCGACACCGCGATCCCCGAGCGCGCGACGGACGTAGAGTCAGGTGATGGAAGAAGACCGGAAGGGCCTGTTCGCCGGCGCTGCCGCGGCCACTGTCTCGCTCGGCGTCAGCGAGCTGATCGCCGGGCTGGTGCCGGCCGCGGGGTCACTGATCGTCGCCATCGGGAGCCTCGTGATCGATCTACAGCCGGCGGGCGCCAAGGACCTCGTGGTGAGCATCTTCGGCGAAGCCGACAAGACCGCGCTCAACGTCGCTATCGTCGTCCTGGCGGTCCTCATCGCCGCTGCTCTTGGCCGAGCCGCGGTGCGCCGGTTCGCGGTCGCCGCGATCGGGTTCGCGGCCGCTGGCGGCCTTGGTCTCTTCGCGGCCCTCCAGGACCCGCTCGTATCGCCCGCGCTCGCTGCCGGCACGGTCGCGGTCAGCGTCGTCGCCGGGCTCGCGACGCTTTGGTTCCTCATCCACCAGGCGGGGACCGAGCTCCCGCAGACGAGCCAGCGGGCAGCAGCCCTCGTCTCGGCGGAGCGCCGACCGGAGATCCCCGCCGTTCCCATCGGACCCCGTGCCGGCCGGCGTCGCTTCCTGCTGCTCACCGGCTCCGCGGTCGGGCTCGGGCTCGCCTCGATGTCGCTCGGACGGCTCCTCCTCACCCGCCAGCGTCCGACGCCACCACCTGTCGCGGCGACCCTTCCCCTCGCGCCCGTCGAAAAGGTCCCGCCGCCGCCACCCGGAGCCGGGTTCGACGTTGCCGGCCTGACCCCGCTGATCGTGCCCAACGAGGACTTCTACCGGATCGACACCAACCTCCTCGTGCCGCATCTCGATCCCCATCAGTGGAGGCTGCGGGTCCACGGCATGGTGCATCGCGAGGTCGAGCTGAGCTACGAGCAGCTCCTCGCGATGCCGATGGTCGAGCGGTACGTGACCATCGCGTGCGTCTCGAACGAAGTGGGCGGCGGCCTGGTCGGCAACGCGAAGTGGACAGGAGTGCGACTCGACGATGTCCTCGCTCTCGCCGGCGTCCGGCCCGGGGCGACGCAGATCGTGGGGCGCGCCTACGACGGCTGGACCGCGGGGTTCCCGACCGCGTTCGGTGGCCGCGACGGCCGGGAGGGGTTGATCGCGGTGCACATGAACGGCGTCCCGCTCCCGCCCGAGCACGGCTTCCCTGCGCGCCTCATCATCCCCGGGCTCTACGGCTACGTGAGTGCGACGAAGTGGGTCACGGAGATCGAGCTGACGACGCTCGAGGCGTTCGACGCGTACTGGGTCCCGCTCGGCTGGGCGAAGGAGGCTCCGATCCTGACGCAGTCGCGGATCGACGTGCCAAGGGATCGAAGTTCGGTGAGCGCGGGGCGAGTCCCGGTCGCGGGTGTCGCCTGGGCGCCGGACCGCGGCATCGCGAACGTCGAGGTCCAGATCGACGACGGACCGTGGACCTCGGCCGCGTTCTCCGTCCCGCTCTCGGAGGACACGTGGGTGCAGTGGCTCTATGACTGGGACGCGCCGCCCGGCGACCATACGCTCAAGGTCCGGGCGACCGACGGAACGGGAGAGATCCAGACGGCCGAGCGGACGCCACCCGCACCCGACGGAGCCCGTGGCCACCACTCGATCAGCGTCACCGTCGTCTGAGGGTGACGAGCCGCGGGAGTGGCGTGGCGTTCGTCGCGGATCGGCGAGCCGTGTCGGCGCGGCACGCTCCTCCCGGCACACGCTCGTCGTCACGGTGACGGGCACCAAGAATGGATCGTCGCCGAGTACACGCGTCGACGTCGACGCCTTGGTTGTCCGGCGAGGGCGCCGGAAGGGCCTCTTCGTCCGGGCTGCCCTGCTGAGGGGCGACGGCACCGGGTCCAGTAGTAGCGGCGGGAGAGGGACCGGTTTCGAGAGTGCGAACGCTCTCGTCCGTCCCCTTCCCCCGCCACGACCGTTGCGATCAGCGCGTGTTCACGGCGAACTCGAGCGTCGCGAGCGAGCCCGCGGTCACCTTCGTGACACGGACGATCCGACCGTGGGTGCGCGTCCCGTCGAGCATCAGCTTGTACGTGCCCGGAGCCAGGTCGACGAAGCCGAAGTGACCGGAACCGTCAGTCATCCGTGAGCCGAGGAACGCATCCGTCTCGGCGTCGTAGAGCTCGACGCGAAGCTGGTCGAACGGCTCGCCGGAGGGCGTTAGCACCGTGCCGCGGATGTGGCCGGTCGTCGGCTGGCTCTTCCACGCCATGCCGGGGACGTTCGCGGCCTCGGCGAAGACGGGAGGGGCCACGGCGTCGTACTCGCTGGTCTGCGTGAGTGCCCTGGTCAGCTCGGCGCGGCTCGCGTCGCCGGATCGGGCCTGATCCGTCGGCGACCCACACATCGACGGCGGGTTCGCGAGGCAGTCGGGCACCCGGTACGAGTAGCCGACCCAGCCGATCGCGGTGTTGCCGGCGGCGGTCGGCGTCAGGGCCTTGCGCACCTGGCTGACGCTGTTCGCGACGTAGTTCAGGTAGAGCGCCGATCCGATCGCCGCCCGGCGCCGGTACTGGTGGTCCTTGACGTATTCGTTCCAGTGCTCGTACCAGGCTCGCTGGGGGAAGCCGAAGCAGCCCGCTGCTTCCGTCCCCGTCACGCAGTGCTCGCGCTTGTAGTTCATCGGGATGTTGAGGTCGAGGATCCCCTCCTCCATCCAGCCGCGCCAGTCCTGGAGCGTCTCGCGGTACGGCCGCGAGTCCTCCCAGGTGCCATCGCCGGAGCCGGGCATCCGCTGGTACGGCGGCGCGTCCCCGTACGTGATCGTGTCGGCGCTGATCCGGACGTGCGGCTTCAGCGCGTACGAATCGAGGTAGACCCTGCGGACGAGGTTCGTGATCTGGTCGCGGCGCCACTGGCTCCACTGCGGGTCGTTCGGCAGCGGGTGGTCCGATCGACCCGTCGCCGCGTGGAATCGGGCAAGGGCGACCGGGTTGTAGCCCCAGGCGTTGTCGGCGGGCCATGAGCCGAGCTGGCCGTCCGGGTAGCGGATCCGGTCGAAGTTGACGCCGTCGACGTCGTAGTTCTCGACGACGCTCGTGTACATGCGGACGATGTAGTCGGCGGCGTCGGGGTGCCCCGGGTCGAGGTACGTGTCACCGGGCCGGCTTCCGTCGTAGCGAGTCATGACCCAGTCGTCGTAGCCCGTCTTCGTGGGGCCGTGCGTGTTGTAGACGTGACTCGGGTCGGCAGGCGGCGTCGCCTTGTTCCAGATCGCCGTCGCGATGATCCAGGCGTGGACCTCGATCCCCTCGGCGTGCGCCTTGTCGATCAGCGTCTGAAGCGGGTCGAACGGAGCGGGCGTCACGCCGATCTGCTCGGTCCGCGGCATCGCGGCGCGGTTGCAGAAGCAGTCCCCGCGACGCCCGACCTGGGCGACGATCGCGTTCAGGTTCGCCGCCTTCGTGGCCGCGATCAGCTGGTCGATCTGCGCCTCGGTGTAGACGCCCGGACCGAACGCGTCGACCCAGTAGGCACGTAACTCGTCTGCGGGCTCGACCGCGGCCGTCGCGGCGGGCAGCCACACAGCGAACAACAGTGCGAGTGACAGCAGGGCGGTCACGGTACGACGCATCGGATCCTCCTCCGTTCCACTACTCGACCGAGTGACGGATCGACGATCGGCGGCGTCCCCTCGAGGACGATCCGCTCGATGACCGGGGTGGTTGCGACCGCCCGAGCGACGCGCTGGAGCAGCCGGGGATGGTCGGCGCCGGGCCAGATGGCACCGAGAGACGTGGCGCGGCGGGCGCCCGTGCACCTCGGGAGGTGATTGGGTCGTCCGTGGAGGGTCTCGTGGCCCAGAACAGCGAACGCGACGGCCTCCTTCGCGTCGGCCGGCAGACCGAGCGCGTCCACCGTCCGGATCGTGGGCGGACGGCTGCCCGCCGGCGTGGCACGGTCGAGGGCGCGGCCGATGGCGGCGACGAGCGTCGCGTTCGCCGCGCCTCCGCCACCCAGGTACACCGCGTCCGGCCATCCGGGGAGCAGGTGCCGGTAGGCGTCGGCGATCGAACGTGCCGTGAGCTCGGTGGCGGTGGCAAGAAGCTCGTCGGCGGAGAGGCCGAGGCGATCGCCGCGCTCCACGAGTGATGCCGCGAGCCCGGCGCCGAAGCGCTCACGGTCCAGGCTCTTCGGCGGCGGCTGGCGGAAGTAGGGATCGGCCAGGAGATCGGCCAGGAGCTCCTCCGAGGGCGACCCGCGGCGCGCCGATGCCCCTTCCCGGTCGTACGGCTCCCCGAGCAGACGTCGCGTCAGGGCGTCCAGGACGGCGTTCCCGGGCCCCGTGTCGAACGCCACGGCGCCGGTGGCGTCGCCGGGCGGCACGAACGTGACGTTCGCCACGCCGCCGACGTTCTGGAGCGCGCGAGCCTCCCGCTCATCGCCTAGCAGGAGCGCATCGAGGAAGCTCACGAGAGGCGCGCCCTGGCCGCCCGCGGCGATGTCTCGAGGCCGGAAATCGGCAGCGACGGTCCGTCCCGTCCGTTCTGCGATCACCGCGGGTTCGCCCAGTTGGAGGGTCGCTTCGACGCGCCCGTCAGGCCTGACGACATGGCGGACGGTCTGGCCGTGCGAGGCGATCAGGTCGACCGACTCGAGGGAGACGCCAGCGGCAGCGACCGCGGACAGGGAGGCGGCCGCGAGCGCTTCCCCGGCGGCCATGGAAAGCGCCGCCAGCGATCCCGGGTCGACCCTCGATCGCCCGAGGCTCGCCCTGTCGAGCGCGTCCTGGACCGGATCCGGCCACGGGCGCTCGGCGGTGGTGACGATCCGGAGCCGAAGCGTCGACCCTTCGCTCTCGAGCTCCACGAGCGCGATGTCGATCGCGTCGAGGGACGTCCCCGAGCTCACTCCCAGGACGCGCATCTCAGCCCTTCAGCGCGCCCACTCGGACGCCCTCGAGGAAGTGGCGCTGGAACAGGAGGAACAGCACGATCATCGGGACCGCGCCGACCGTCGCGCCTGCCATCAGCAGCCCGATGTTCGTGCTGAACTCCTGCTGGAGCGTCGCCACCCCGACCGGGAGCGTGAGCAACTCGCGCCTCGAGAGGACGATCAGCGGCCACAGGAACGCATTCCAGGCGCCGACGAAACTGAAGATCGCGACCGTCGCCACCGCGGGCTTCGAGAGCGGCATCACGATCCGCCAGAAGACCTGCCACTCCGAAGCGCCGTCGACCCGCGCCGCCTCCTCGAGCTCGGAAGGCAGGCTCTGGATGAACTGACGCATCAGGAAGATCCCGAACACGTCGGCGATGCTCGGCAGGATCACCCCCGCGAGGTTGTTCACGAGACCGAGCTCGGAGACCAGCAGGAAGCGCGGGATGATCGTGACGTGGACCGGGATCATGAGGCTGCTCACGATCAGCACGAACAGGATCGTCTTGCCGGGGAAACGCTTCTTCGCGAAGGCGTACCCGGCCATGCTGTCGAACAGGATGTGGCCGAGCATGATCGCGAGCGCGATCACGAGGCTGTTGAAGACCCACAGGACGACCGGCGCCTGCGCGAACAGGAGCCGGAGGTTCTCTAGCGTCGCGTCGGTGGGCACGAGCGACGGCGGGACCTTGACAGAGGCCGCGCTTGGCGTGAGCGCGGTCAGGACCATCCAGTAGAGCGGGAAGAGCGCGACGACCGCGACCGGGACGAGGACCGACAGGGCGAGGATCCGCTCCCGCAGCACCCGGCGGCGACGAACGACGCCCGGACGCGACACCGCGGCGGAACCCGATCGTTCGCCCGCGTCCGCGACCGGCCGTTCCGGTGCTTCCGCCTCCGCTCGCACGGCGCGCACCGGCAGCAACGGGCGCCCCTGCTCGGTCCCGCCGGCCATCAGTACTCGACGTCCGTGCGGAGTGCCCGGAACTGGACGATGGAGACGGTCGCGATCACGAGGAACAGCAGGAACGCCTGCGCGGACGCCGCCCCGTACTCCCCGAACTTGAACCCGGTCCGCCAGATCGAGTAGACGATCGTGTGGGTCGTGTAGCCGGGTCCGCCTCCGGTCATCACGTAGACGCGCTCGAACACCTCGAACGCGGCGATCGTGTAGATGATCGCCACGTACAGCGTGATCGGCTTCAGGAGTGGCACCGTCACGTACCTGAATTTCGCCCACGGCCCCGCACCCTCCGACTCGGCCGCCTCGTAGAGCTCGCGAGGGATCGCCGCGAGCGCGGCCGAGTAGAGGACGACGCCGACGGCGGGCACGGTCAGCACCGACGAGAGGATCACCGACCACAGCGCAACGGAGCTGCCGAGGAACGACGAGGGGTCCGAGAGGAAGCGCAACGGACCGACGCCGACGAGCCCGAGCAGGTAGTTGAACAACCCCCACGGGTTCGCGTTGAGGAGCCACTTCCAGACGAGGGCGATGAACACGGCCGAGGTCACTGCGGGCAGGTAGTAGGCGGCGCGGAAGAACGTGCGGAACACCGGTGGGAGCGGGTGGATGAGCGACGCGAGGACCATCGAGACGACGACCCAGACGCCGACCGTGACGAAGGTGTAGAGGACCGTGTTGGCGACCGACTGACGGAAGACCGGGTCGGCGAGGAGCCCGAGATAGTTGTCCAGGCCGACCCACGTGCTGCCCTGGAACCCGAACCTGTGGAACGAAAGCAGGAACGACCAGGCGACCGGCAGGAAGATGAAGATCGCGAAGAACAGGAGGCTCGGGGCCAGGAACAGGTACGCGGACCCGTAGCGGCGCCAGAAGCGCCGGGCGCGGCGGAGCGGAGGGTGGGGGGGCGTCGCGAGCGCCTGGTTGCTGATCGTCAGCCTCCTCGGTGAGGTCGGCGAGGGCCGGCTCGACGGCCCCCGCCGACGTGACAGGCGGAGGGACTAGCGCGGCGTCACTGGTCGAGGAGTGGCTGGATCTGCGCCCCTGCGTCCTTGAGGGCCTGCTCGGGCGTCTTCTGGCCGGTCACGGCGAGCTGGATCTCAGGGTGGATCAGCGCGTCGACCTTCGACCACTGCGGGATGAGGGGCATGAACTTCACGGCGGGGAGCATCTCCTCGAAGGGCGCCATCCCGGGCGTCTGGGCCGACACCTTGATCGACTTCCGCGTCCCCGGAGCGAGGTACCAACCGGGGACGTCCCTCAGCACGGCGTCGCTCGTGAGGTAGCGGGCGAGGTCGTGCGCGGCCGCCATGCGGGCCTGGTCGTTCTTCTTGGGCACGGCGTACGTCCCCATGCCGCCGACGGTCACGGTCTGCCCAGCCCCCCCGATCGGCGGCGGGAGGACCGTGAAGTCCATGCCCTGCCCGCTGAAGTTCGCAACGCCCGCGGATCCGCCGGTGATGATTGCGAAGCGTCCGTCGATGAAGCCCTGGTCCACGTCGGCAAGCGCGATGGTCGGGCTTTCCGGCGGCATCGCCCCGGCCTCGAACAGTTCCACCATGTGGTTCAGGCCTCGCACGCCGGCCTCGCTGTCGAGCGCGTAATCGGTGTTGTCCTCGTTCAGCACCGTCGCGCCCTCGGCATAGAGGAGCGTGAGCTCGTTGACGCTCGCCGCGCCCATGTACGTCGCGAAGCCGTAGACCTGAGTGCCGTCGTCGCGCTTGAACGTCAGCTGGCGCGCGAGCTGCTTGAACTCGTCCATCGTCCAGGCCTTGTCGGGCGCCTGGAGTCCCTTCTCCTGGAGCAGCTTGTTGTTGAGGTAGAAGCCGATCGGTGGCACCCACTGCGGCCAGGCGAGATGCTGGCCGTTGTACTGCACGCCTTCGAGGAGGTTGGGCAGGATGTCCGCCTTGTCGGCATCGGTGAGGTACTGATCGACGGGCGACAGCACGCCCTGGGCACCGTAGGCCGGGAGCCGGTCGGAAGCGATGCGGAAGATGTCAGGGCCGGTCCCGGCCGCGAGCGCGGTATCCAGCCGCGCGATCCCCTGATCATCGAAGGGGATGCCCGTGACGACGATGTCGACGTCCGGGTGGGCACCTTCATACGCCGCGACCGCCTGGTCGACGAGCTTGGAGGCGGCCGTCGCGCCGCCGGGCGTGTAGCCGAGCTGCCACCAGTCGAGCGTCAGCCTCGCGCCGCCGCCCGGAGAAGTCCCGGGCGAGCCGCCGACGGGTGCCGCCGGCG
>JADDQH010000117.1:0-837 GCA_016781485.1 Chloroflexota bacterium
CGTCTCGCGGGTGGTGAACGCCATCGCCGAGCCGTAGATGATCGAGATCAGCCCGAGGATGAGGACCGTGGTCTGGAAGTCGACGGTCGCGTCGGGGAAGGTCGGGAGGACGATCCGCAGGAAGCCGTAGGCGGCGACCTTCGAGAGCGCGCCGGAGAAGACCGCCAGGACCGGCAGCGGCATGTTCCGGTAGGCGTCGGGCATCCAGCCGTGGAACGGGAACGCCGGCATCTTGATCAGGAACGCCAGTGCGAAGGAGACGAAGATCCACCGCTGCGCGGTCTCCGACAGCGGCGCGCGGGCGAGGTCGGAGAGCACGAAGGAGATCCCCTCGTCCGGGCCCGCGTCGGCGAGCACCGCGGTGGCAACCGCGCCCGCCAGCATCAGCAGCGAGCCGACCAGCGTGTAGATGATCATCTTGGCCGTCGCGGCGACCCGATCGGGCCCGCCCCACTGCCCCATCAGGAAGTAGAACGGGACGAGCATCAGGTCGAAGAACAGGACGAAGAGCGCGAGGTCTTGGGCGAGGAAGGCGCCGAGCACCGCCGTCTCGGCGACGCCGAAGTGAAACGCGAACAGCCGCGGCCGCTCCATCGGCCGCAAGGTCACCCACAGCGCCGACATCGCGAACAGCAGCGCGGCGAGAGAGACGAGCCAGAGATTCAGGCCGTCGAGGCCGAGCTTGTAGCGGATCCCCAGCTCGGGGATCCACGTCGCGTCCGTGACGTACTGGAGCGTCTCGGAGCGCCCCGCGTCGAAGTCGACGAGCAGCACGATCGCGTAGCCGAGCGGCACGAGCGCGCCGATCAGCGCCAGAGCGGGGGCGACGCGCCGCGG
>JADDQH010000117.1:888-5765 GCA_016781485.1 Chloroflexota bacterium
CAGGTGGATCGTCAGCTGCTCCTTCACGAGGCCGCCAGCAGGAAGTAGAGGCCCATGCCCGCGAGGCCGAGCAGCAGCAGCGCGGCGTAGTAGCGCAGGAAGCCGGACTGGGCGGCGCGCACCGCGCTCGACCCGGCCCGGACCATCCCGCTCGTGCCCCCGACGAACAGGCCGTTGACGACCACGCGCTCGAAGACGGCCTGCGCGAACCGGCCGAACCACGCGAACGGCCGCACGATCAGCGTGTTGATGATCTCGTCGAAGAACCACTTGCGCACGAAGAGCCCGTGCAGGCCCGCGAAGCGCCCGCGCAACGCAGCCGGCCGGGCGGGCTGGCGCACCCACAGGAGGTAGGCGATCGCGATGCCGAGCAGGCCGAGCGCGCCTCCGAGCACGAGGCCGCCGTACTCGAGCGTCCCGGAGGGCTCGATCTCCTCGAAGAGCCGCGAGTCGGCGAAGGTCGGCTCGAGGAAGGACTCGAGCGCGTGGGTGACGCCGGGGATCTGCAGGAAGCCGCCGACGATCGCCAGGACGGCCAGCACGCCCATGGCGACCTTCATCGTCGCCTCGCGCTCGGCGATGTGGTGGTCGGGGCCGGGGAAGCCGACGTCGGTGTCCTCCACCTCGCCGTTGGCCGGGTTCGTGTGGACCTCGGCGTGGTGGAGGTGGCCCTCCTCGAGCTCGCGCGCCTCCGGCACCGGGTCGCCGAGGAAGGCGCGGAAGATCATCCGGAACGTGTAGACGGCGGTCAGCAGCGAGCCGAGGTAACCCAGGATCGCCAGCACCGCGTAGAAGTCCCCGCGCGAGCCGACGTAGGTGAGGATCTCGTCCTTGGAGAAGAAGCCCGAGAACGGCGGGACCGCGGAGAGCGCGAGGCCGCCGATCACGAAGCAGCCGAAGGTGAACGGCATCGCCCGGCGGAAGCCGCCCATGCGGTCGAGGTTCTGGGCGCCGGCCATCGCACCGATCACCGAGCCCGCCGCCATGAAGAGCAGCGCCTTGAAGAAGGCGTGCGTCATCAGGTGGAAGAGCCCGGCGACGTACGCCCCGGCCGAGACGCCCATGATCATGTAGCCGATCTGCGACATCGTCGAGTAGGCGATCACCCGCTTGAGGTCGGTGACCACCAGGCCGATCGTCGCCGCGATCAGCAGCGTCGTGCAGCCGACGATCGCCCCGACGTTCGCGGCGGCGGGCGCCTGCTCGAACAGCGGGTGCATGCGCGCGATCAGGTAGACGCCGGCGGTGACCATGGTCGCCGCGTGGATGAGGGCGGAGACCGGCGTCGGGCCCTCCATGGCGTCGGGCAGCCAGGTGTGCAGCGGGATCTGGGCCGACTTCGCGAAGGCGCCGACCAGGATCCCGATGCAGCCCGCCACCAGCTCGCCCTGGTTGACGCTGAACGCGTCCCCGGCGCGCTCGAAGGTGGTCAGGAAGTCCAGCGACCCCGTGCCGCGGAAGATGAAGTACGTCCCGATCACCAAGCCCATGTCGCCGACCACGTTGATCACGAACGCCTTGATCCCGGCCGCCGTGGCCGTCGAGCGGCGGTACCAGAAGGAGATCAGCAGGTAGGACGCAGCGCCCACGAACGCCCAGCCGACGATGATCATCATGAAGTTGCCGCCCAGGACGAGCAGCAGCATCGAGAACACGAAGAAGTTCAGGAAGGCGAAGAACCGCGTGTAGCCGCGGTCGGACGCCATGTAGCTCACCGAGTAGAGGTGGATGAGCATCGAGACGCCGGTGACCACCAGGATCATCAGCACCGACAGCGGGTCGACCAGCAGCGAGATCTGGGCGTCGACGCCGACCGTGCGCGCGTAGTCCCAGGCCACCGCGCGGACCTGGCGCTCCTCCTCCCCGAGCGCGCGCAGGTTGACGAAGGTCGCCACGGCCGAGGCGAACGCGCCGGCGATCGCGAGCGTGCCGATCCAGCCGGGAGCCCTGCCGGGCAGGAACCGCCGCAGCAGCGCGATGACGAGCGTCCCCGCGAGCGGGAACAGCAGGACCATCCAGGCCGTCGTCTTGACCGCGGTCATCCGGCCAGCTCCCGCAGCTCGTCGACGTCGACGGGCAGCCGCCGGCGGAAGATCGCGACGATCATCCCGAGCCCGACCGCGACCTCGCAGGCCGCGACGACCATGACGATGATCGCGAAGATCTGGCCCTCCTGGTTGCCGTTCGCGCGCGCGAAGGCGACCAGCAGCAGGAAGGAGGCGGCCTCGAACGCCAGCAGGAACTTCGTCAGCAGCAGCCGGCCCATCTCCGCGGGGGTCCCGAAGCCGGGGAAGAACCCGCGGCCCTCCGTGTCGATCTGGGTGAGACCGGAGCCGAGGATGGCGATCAGGAACTCGACGAGCAGGATCGCGGCGAACACGATCGAAAGGCCGCGAAGGTTCGTACCCGAGCCGGCCAGCGGCTGCCCCATGCCGCCGACGTAGGCGACGACGAACACGTAGAGCACCATCACCGCGCCCGCGTAGACCACGACCTGGGCCGCCGCGACGAACTCCGCCCGCAGCAGCAGGAACAGCGCCGCGAGCGAGAGCAGGTGGCCGACGAGCGCGAGGACCGCATAGAAGGCGTTGCGCAGCATCACGGTGCCGCACGCGCCGCCGATGACGCCGATCGCGGCGATGAAGAAGATGACCTCTGCCATGCGCCCGGGCCATCCTAGGACCCACGCGCCCTCGGCGCGCTCCGCCCGGTCGAGATGTCAGCTAAAGCGGCTGACGAGCCAGCCGGTCGCCGCCGGCGGCGTGGCGGCCGAGCGCCACGAACTCCTCATAGCGCGTGAGGAAGCGGTCGAGCGCCGCGCTCGTCGATGTGATCGCCTCGGCATGGTCGTGGAGCTCCTCCATCCCCGCGCGCGTGAGCTCGTAGATCCGGCGGTTGGGGCCGCTCTCGGACGGCTCCCAGGCCGATCGCACGAGACCGTCGGCCTCGAGCGCGCGAAGGGCCCTGTAGAGGCGGCCGGGATCGGTCGGGCTGAAGCCGAAGACCCGGAGTCGCTCGAGCAGGTCGTAGCCGTGCGCCGGGTGCTCGCGGAGCAGCAGCAGGATGCAGGGTCGCACGAAGTTGCGCGGCAGCGCCGGCGTGGACGGCTCAGTGTGAGTGGGCATGCCCCGTCCGCTCGTGGAGGCAGTCGGCGGCCGCCTCGGGTGAGTCGTGGCACCAGCAATTCTCGTCGCACTCGCCGTGCGAGGCGCCCGTCAGGCCGGCGAACTCGTCGGCGAACGTGCGCTTGCCGGCGTCCTCCCCCGCGGCGGTCAGGGCATGGCCCTCGCCGACGCGCTCCAGGTAACCCTCGCCCGTGAACCGCTCGAGGTATGGACTGAGCGTGGCGACGGGGACGGCGAGGAAGCGGCCGAGCACCTCGGCGGTGGGCGCCGGATCGATGCCCTCCGCACGCAGCCAGTACATGGCCTGGAGGACCTCCTCGCGGGCTCGCAGGGCGTCGAGCTCGCTCATCCGGCCTTCACCAGCCGGTGCGCCAGCTCGTCGATCGCGGAGACGAAGTCCGAGTCGGGCGCGTAGTCCAGGGGAGCGACGCCCTCCCGCTCGGCTCCGGTCATCGCCGGATCGAACGGGACGACGCCCGCGAGCTCGAGATCGTGGAGGTCGGCGAACTCGCGCACCGCGGCCAGGTCGGCGTCGTCACGGATCTTGTTCGCGATGAGCGATACCCGCTCGAGGCCGAGGTCGCGAGCCAGGACCGCCATCCGCCGCCCGGTCTCGAGCGACTTGAAGTACGGCTCGACGACCGCGACGAGCGCGTCGGCATAGCGCGCTGTGCCGCGCGAGAGGTGCTCCGGCGATGCCTCCGTGTCGAGGATGCAGACCTCGTCGGCGGCGTTCGCTGCGACTTCGATGACGCTACGGACCGTAGCGTGCATGGAGCACAGTCACCCCGCGCCCGCGTGCTGCGGGTGGGCCATCACCAGCAGCGTCACGCCGTCGGGGCCGGTCAGCGAGTGGTTGGCGACCACCTCGTCGAGGGTCTGGGTGAGCGTCGCGCCGCCGCCCTCGGTGCGCTGCACGAGCCCGCGGGGCAGCGTCGGCTGGTCGTTGAAGCGCTCCGTGGGGATGCCCAGAGTGAGCGCGAGATTGGGGTTCGAGTCCGCGTCGATGGCGAGCACCCGGTGGCCCGAGCGGGCCAGCAGACGCGCCATCGTCCCCGAGATCGACGTCTTGCCAGATCCGCCCTTGCCGGCGACTGCGAGTTTCATCGCGCCGGAGGCTACCTGCCCCGGTGTATGTTTGCGACACCTATGTGGCGTTGGTCCATCGCATGACAGTCGCCCTGATGCGCTCGGCGGCCACGTCCACCGCCCGCGCGACCGGCGGGGTCAGTCCCTGGCCGAGGCCGTCGGCGTCCAGCGGCTGGCACCCGACGAGCAGCACGCGCTCCGGCAGGCAGTCCATGCGCCTGGCCATGGCGAGCACCTGGTCGGGATTCGCGAGGTGCATGTCGGGCACCGCCGACGGCTCGCCGATCTCCGGCTCGATCTCGAAGAGCGTGCCGGGAGCGGCGTCGCGCGCCACCGCGTCGACCACGATGAGGCCGTCGCACCCGCGCATGAGCTCCTGCAGCAGGGCGATGCCGCCGATCCCCGTCTCGAGCACCTCCGTGCCGTCGGGGAGCCCGGTCAGACGCTCGGCCACCGCATACCCGAACCCGTCGTCGCGGCGGAGCACGTTGCCGACGCAGGCGACGATGATCCGCGGCGTCGCGCTCAAGGAAGGGAAGGTACAGACCCATGTCCGGACTCGATGAGCTGCTCGACGAGCTCGAAGGGCTGCTCCTCGAGGTGGAGGGGCTCGAGGAGCCCGCGCGCGGGCGCGTGCTGTCGCTCCTGGACGGCATCGACGCG
>JADDQH010000003.1 GCA_016781485.1 Chloroflexota bacterium
GAGCGTCTGCCCGCGGACCTCGACGTCCGCGTCCGGCGCGGCCTCCCGTCGGACCAAGAGGACGTCGTCGGGCAGGTCGGCCGGTTCCTCCGCGTCGTTCGTCAGCTCCCCGAGGAACCGGCTCGGACCGTCGGCAGCGGCAGGGCCGTCGATCGACGTCATCACGAGGTGCGTCCGCGCCCGGGTCATGGCCACGAAGCAGAGGCGCCGCTCCTCGGCGATCGCGAACTCGGGCGGCGGCTGCTGCTTGAGCAGCTCGACCGGGATGAGCACGTTCTCCTCGCGCAGGTCCGGGAACTGCCCCTCGACGAGCCTCGGCACGACGACGACCTCGTACTCCAGCCCTTTCGCCTGGTAGACGGTCATCAGCTGGATGCCCTCGACGTCGACCCGCCCGGGCAGGTCCGTGTCCAGGTCGCCTCCCACCTGCTGGTAGATGTCCAGGTAGCCGACGAAGTCGACGAGGCTGCCCCGAGGATGCGCCCGCTGCCAGTCGGCCACGAAGCGCATGAGGCGCGCGATCGCGAGCACGACACGCTGCGCCTCCGGCGCCTCGATGGCGATGAGGTCGTGGAGGAAGTTCGTCCGGACGAGGTAGTCCTCGAGGATCGTCGATGGCCCTTCGCGCGGCGCGCGGGGCGCGAGCTCGTCGACGATCGCGAGGAGCCGCTGGAGCTTGCTCCGGAGGAGGTCGTCCAGCTCGTCGCCCGCGCGGAGCTCGCCGGTCCTTAGTGCGTCGTTCGCCGCCCGGAACACCGAGCGGCCGTCCCAGTCGGCGAAGCGCGTGAGCCGGAGGATCTCGCTGGCGTCCAGCCGCCACGGGCCGGCCGTGAGGAGCCGCACGAAGCTGACCGAGTCGTCCGGGTTGGCGGCGACGCGGAGGGCCGCCTCCATGTCGCGGATCTCCGGCGTCGCGAACAGACCGGTGCCGCCGACGACGACGTGCGGGATGCTCGCGCGCTGGAGCCGCTCCACGATCTGCTCCCGGTGACGGTGCTTCCGGTACAGGACCGCGATGTCGCTCCAGCGCTTCGGTCGCGTGGTGCCGTCCGGGCTCGGGAGGCGGTCGGGAAGGTTGCGGAACAGCTCCTGGATGCGCCCGACGATCGCGTCCGCCTCGTCCTTCTCGTCGCGCGCGTAGACGAGCTCGACCGGCGTCCCCTGCTCGCGGATCGGCTCGAGCGGTTCCGACTTGAGCCGCTGCTCGTTGTGCTCGATGAGCCGGCCGGCGGCCGAGAGGATGCGGGCGGTCGAGCGCCGGTTCTGGAGGAGCGGGAGCCGTTCGACAGGGGTGGTCGGGCGGTCGGGCGCCCAGGTCGGGGGCTGGCTGAAGCGGCGCTCGAACTCCCGGAACGCGGCGTAGCTCGCGCCCCGGAAGCGGTAGATCGACTGGTCGTCGTCGCCGACGACGACGACGTTGTCCGGCTTGTCCGCTCCCCTGCCGACCATCTCGAGCAGGAGGATCTGGGCCATGTTCGCGTCCTGGAACTCGTCCACGAGGACGTGCCGGAACTGGTCCTGATAGCGGCGCACGATGTTCGGGCGCTCCTGGAGCAGCTGGATCGTGCGCAGCATCTGCTCGCCAAAGTCGAGCACGCCGCGCCGGTGCAGCTCCTCCTGGTAGACCTGGTACGCCTCCGCCTCCTCCTCCAGCCGGAGGACGTCGTACGCCTCAGCGTCGCGGAGGAAGGACTCCCTGAGCCCGCGGGCGATGCGCTTCTGCTCCTCGGTGAGCTCGGTCCACCAGGTCGCGTAGCCGCCCCCGGTCGCTTCCCGGCGCGCCTCGCGGAAGGCGATCTTGCCGGCCTCGTCGGGGCCCGCCGCGAGGGCCGCCCGGGTGTCGCGAATGCCGCGGAGGCGGCCTTCCGCTTCGCGCGTGCGAATCTCGTCGATCGCCCTGTCCCACGCGTCGGCGCCGTACCGGAACTCGAACGCCTCGCGCTTGGCCCTCGCGTAGGCCGCGTACTCCTCGGGCGTGACGAGCTCGTCCTTCGCCCGGCTGATGAGGTCCGCGAACCGCCCGAGCGTCCAGGCCGAGCCGCCGGTGGCGAGTCGGTGATAGAGGAAGTGCGCCATCCGGGGACGCAGGTCGCGCAGGAGCAATCGCTGACCGACCGGGTCGAGGACGTCCGCCTGATCGCCGAGCCCCGCTTCCGCCCGGTGCTCCGTCAGGAGTCGGTTGCCGAAGCTGTGGAAGTTGTGGATCCACAGCCGGGAACCCGTCTCCAGGCCGAGCTTCTTCTCGAGCCGCTCGGTGAGCTCCGCGGCCGCCCGGACGTTGTACGTCAGGACGAGGACGTTCTCGGGCTGGAGGCTCGGGTCGCTTTCGAGCAGGTGGCGGACGCGCTCGACGACGACAGTCGTCTTCCCGGTCCCGGCCCCCGCCAGCACCATCAGCGGCCCGTCGCGCCACTCGACGGCCCGGCGCTGCTCGTCCGTCAGCTGCATGTCCTGGGCTGTCCCCCACTCGGCGACCCTCGTCCCGGCCACCTCACCCACTCAGGCTACCCGGTCAGAGTCCCGTTCGGGCGAAGGTTCCGTCGGGCGCGTGCCAGCTCGGGTGTCACGCGCTGCATTACGTGACCGCGCTCCTCGCCCGCGACGGCATCCGGACCGACCAGCTGACGCACGCTACACGCGAAGCGAGGATCGACGAGAGGCATCCGGGGGTCACACGCTTCTACCTGGCGCTTAGAGGACAGTCCGAACGCGCCCGCTATCTGGCGACGCACGAAGAGGACCGCGACTCGCACCGCCGAGCCGACAACCGGCTGCGCGAGATTCGCGACTACTGGCAACGAGTCAGCACAGGCCGCGTCCCGGACGCTAGGGAGACTGCGAGAATCCCGCCGTGGGTCGGCAGAAGGCGGGGGACGAACACAGCGGGCCCGCGTCGAGCTCCTTCATCCCTCCGCCTCTCACGGTGTTGATCGGCCGGGCCTCGGAGCTCGAGGCCGTCGCCGACATGATGCGCAGGGCGCGGCTCGTGACGCTGACCGGCCCGGGCGGCGTGGGGAAGACCCGAATGGCCGTCGAGCTCGGCCGTCGTCAGGCTCGGCAGCGGGCCGATGGGGTCTGGTTGGTCGATCTCGCCGCGGTCGGCGCCCCGGAAGACGTCGCGGCTGAGACGGCGCGTGTGCTCGAGGTTCGCGGCGTGGCGGGCGACGCGACAACCGATGTGTTGCGGCGGTACCTGGCCGATCGGGACGTCCTGCTCGTGCTCGACAACTGCGAGCACGTCCTCGATGCCTGCGCGGAGCTCGCGACCACGCTCCTCGGCGCCTGTCCGAACCTTCGCATCCTCGCAACGAGCCGCGAGCCGCTTGGCATCACCGGCGAGGCATTGTGGAGACTGGAGCCGCTGCTCCCCGAGGACGCGTGCCGGCTGTTCCTCGAGCGCGCCCGGGAACGGCGTCCGGAGCTGGTCCCGGATGACGACACCGAACGGGCGATCGTCGACATCTGCGCCAGGCTCGACAACCTCCCGCTCGGGATCGAGCTGGCGGCCGCCCGAGCGAGCGTCATGTCCGCGGAAGAGATCCGCGCCAGTCTCGAAGCCCACTTCGGTGAACTTGCTCGGGCGGGGCCGCACCCGCCCGCCATCGCAGCGTTCGCGCCGCGGTCGAGTGGAGCTACGACCTTCTCGATCCTGTCGAGCAGACGGCGTTCCGGAGCCTGGCTGTCTTCGTGGGCAGCTTCGATGCCGACGCCGCCCGGGCCGTCGCGCCGGGCATGTCGGTCGACGTCCTGGCGCGACTGGTCGACAAATCGCTGATCGCGGTAGTTCCGGCTCGGCAGGGTCGCACGCGCTACCGCCCGCTCGAGACGGTGCGGGAATACGCCGCTGAGAAACTCGCGGCGGCAGACGGAGCCGCTCAGCTCAGGGGTGGCTCCATCCGCGGCTTCGAAGAGGTGTCTCGGTACAGCACTCCTGACCTCGGCTACGTCGTCCAGATCGAGCGGGCCCAGGCGCGGCTGGCCGGCGGCGAGCACATCAGCCCGATCGCGCTGCGGGTCACGATGATCTTCCGACGTGAGGGAGACACCTGGAAGCTCGCGCACCGCCACGCCGACCCGATCACGACCGCTCGACCGATCACCACGACGATCGAGAAGACGTAGACGCTAACGGCGAGGACCCGGCCAGCCGGGGGGCCGCGAAACGCCACCCGGCGATCCGTCGGCCCCAAAGCCCGATCCGGCGATCCGGCCGGCCGCGACCTCGGCTCGCCGGTGGCTGAGACGGCGCGCTGAGCACGCCGATAACAGCCGGGCTGATACGCGGAGGCATGCGCCCGCCGACCTCGGCTCGCCGGTGGCTGAGACGGCGCGCTGAGCACGCCGATAACAGCCGGGCTGATACGCGGAGGGATGCCGGCCGCGACCTCGTCCCGCCGGCGGCCGAGACCGCCCGCCGAGCCCCGCCGATAACAGCCGGGCTGATACGGGGACGCGCGCCGGTCGCGACCTTCGTCCCGCCGGCGGCCGAGACCGCCCGCCGAGCCCCGCCGATAACAGCCGAGCTGATACGCGGAGGCACGGCGCCGCGCGTGAACACCGACTCGTCCTACAGACGAGCGAGGGACCGAGAGGGACCGTCCGAAGCTCCATGTCGCCGCGCGACTCATTCGTGTCGTCGATGCACCCGCAGCGGCCGCAACTCCCGCTCCAGAGCCTCGTGTGTGCGACGACGGAGCGTCACCGCTAGCGAGCCGTCGCGTACTGATCGCACTCGCCGCCGTTGCTGCGGTCGCTCTCGCAGCTCTCGCAGCTCTCGCGCTGATAGCGAACAAGAGGCGACGGAATGCGACAGCGGACCACCGCTGAGGCACCAGTCGGCGGACCGGCGACGGGAATACCGACGGCCGGCGATCCGTGTCGCCCCCTGGGGACGAACGTCAAATGGTGCGCTGTCAACCCGCACCGGGCCGCAAGATGGACAGCGGACACTCGGTACACTGCCGAGACCACAGGAAAGGGAGCAAGTGACAGGCGAACGACGCGTAGAACAGTCCCTTTCGACCTCCTTCTCGGGGCAGGAACAGGGTCCACGACCGACCGGCGAGGAGTCGGGCCGCGCCGGCGAGGAGTCGGGCCGCGCCGGCGAGGAGTCGGGCCGGGCCGAAGACGGGTCGGGCGGCGTCGTAGGCGAGCTCGACCAGAACGAGAAGGAGCACGTCGCAGCGGCGTCCGTCGGCGCCGCGAGCGGCGCAGCGACCGGAGCGCTGATGGGAGGTCCTCCGGGAGCGGTCGCGGGAGCGGCGCTGGGGACGGCGCGCGGACTCCTCGTGAAGAAGGGGATCGACAAGGTTCGCGAGCATCGCAACGGATCGGACGACGAAGGGCGCTAGATCCCACCCTCCCCCGCTGATCCGCCGTCGAGGAGGCCCGTTGCATCGAGCCGTTGCACCGACCTCTCTTCTTGCCATCGCCCTCGCCTTGAGTGCCTGCGGAGGAACCGCGGCGGTGGACATCAGGGAAGGCCAGTGCTTCAACGGCGGCGGAGAGGAAGAGGTCGCCGAAGTGCAGGACGTCCCGTGCGAGGAGCCGCACGACAGCGAGGTCTACGCGGTCTTCGACTACCCGGCGCAGGAGGACGACTACCCGGGCAACGACGTCCTTCGCGACTACGGCGACGCGGAGTGCCGCGACCGGTTCGATGACTTCGTCGGCATCGACTACGAGCAGTCGGAGCTCGTGATGGGCACGCTCTGGCCATCGACCGATACGTGGGCGATGGGCGACCGCGCGATCGTGTGCACCGTCTCCGCAGAAGAAGAGCAGCTGACAGGCTCGATGAAGGGCTCGCGGCGCTAGGGAACGACTCGAACCCTACCTTTGCCGCGGCCTCGCGGTCGTCTAGCCTCCCAGCTCGAGCTCGACCAGCCCGTCGCCGAGCCTCCGCCGGATCGCCGCGAGCAGATCCCCGTCATACGCCACGCCCTGGCGCAACTCCATCGGCTGGTCGCGACCGGGCCCTGCTGGGACGTGGAGGACGACCTTCGTCTCGCCGGGATGAGTCGCGAACAGGTCTCGGAGCGCCGAGAACGCGCCGAGGACGGCATCCTGCCCGGTCAGCCGGAACCGGACGTGGAGCGATCGGCCGGGAGGCGCCTGTAGTGGCTGGGTCGGAGCCGCCTCGTCGGCCACGACCCGCCGACGCGCCTCGTCAGGCAGCGGCGGTTCGTCCTCGTGATCGGGTGAGAGCACGGCCACGGACCGAGGCTCCGCGGGCTCAGCGCGGGGCTCGACAGGCCGGGGGATCGGTCCGTCGATGACGAACTCCCGATACCCCGTCACCTCTCCGCCCCGCAGCGGTGACACGAGAGGGATCCGTCGGACTCGTGCCGGCGTGGCGGTCTGGACAGCACCGACCGGCACGGAGACAGGCGATGCGGCCGCGACGGGCACGGGCACGGGCGACCGCAACGCATCGTCATTCCCCCCGTTGCCCACGCCGTTCCCGTTGCCGGCGCCGTTCCCGTTACCGGCGCCGTTCCCGTTACCGCCGAGATGCCCATCCATGTGGGCCGGTCCGTTCCCGTTGTCCACGCCATTCGCGCGGTACCCCGGCCGGTTGGCTGCCCCGTTCGCCGCGCCGTTGCGCCAGCCGTTCCCATTCGCTGCGTTCCCGGTGCCGTTCCGGCGCCCGCGCTCGCCACTCGAGACCACGCGCGAGAACGCGTCGTCCCCCATCGTCGTCGCCTGCTCCCACGTCCAGACGCTGTCTGCGAGGAGGACGGATTCCTCCCCCTTGTGGTCCACGCGACCGGCGACGACCAGGATCGCTTCCTCCTGCCAGAGTCCGTCGGTCGTGTCCAGCGTCTTCGGGAAGACGACGACCTCGAGCGTCCCCTGGAGGTCCTCCAGTGAGACGCGAGCCATCATGGAGCCGGACCGCGTCGGCTGGCGCCGGATGGCCGTAACGATGCCGGCGACCACGACCCGCTGCTGATCGAGCTCCTCCCCCATCTCCCCGCTGTACGCGGTCACGTAGCGACCGATCTGGTCGGCGAGCTCGCCCAGCGGATGGTCGCTCAGGTACAGACCCAGCAGCTCCTTCTCCCAGCGGAGCCGCTCCCGCAGCGGGGCTTCGGTCGCCACGGGGAGCCGGCGCTCCATCGGGGCGTCGTCCACGACCGCGTCGAACAGCGACGTCTGCCCCGTCAGCCGGTCGCGCTGGGCCGCCTGCCCCGCTGCCATCGCGTCATCGAGCGCGAGCAGGAGCTGCGCGGGGTGGCCGAGCCGGTTGAGCGCGCCTACCTTGATCAGCGATTCGAGGACCCGCTTGTTGGCGAGACGGAGGTCGATGCGGGAGCAGAAGTCTGCAAGTGACCGGAAGGCGCCGTCCGAGTCGCGCGCCTCGACGATCGACTCGATCGCCCCCTCCCCCACGTTCTTGACCGCGAGGAGCCCGAACCGGATCGCGTCCTCCTCGACCGTGAAGTCGAGCCCGCTCACGTGGACGTCCGGTGGCCGCACCTCGATCCCCATCCGGCGGCACTCCGCGACAGCCGCCGCGACCTTGTCCGCATTGTCGCGGGACGCGGACAGGACCGACGTCATGTACTCGACGGTGTAGTTCGCCTTGAGGTACGCCGTCTGGTAGGCGATGAGCCCGTAGCAGGTCGCGTGGGCCTTGTTGAAGCCGTAGCGCTCGAACGGCTGGAACGCGGCGAAGACGGCGTCGATGACCTGGGCGGGGACGCCGCGCTCGGCCGCCTGTCGCACGAACTTCTCCCGCTGGGCGCGGAGCACCGACGACTTCTTCTTTCGGATCGCGTAGCCGAGGGTGTCCGCCTCCGGGCCCGTGAACCCGCCCAGGGCCTTCGCGGCGGACATGATGTCCTCCTGGTAGACGAAGATCCCGTACGTCTTCTCCAGGTACGGCTCGAGCAGCGGGTGGAGATAGGTCACGCGTTCCTGCCCGTGCTTGCGTCGGATGTACGCGGGGATGTTGTCCATCGGGCCGGGTCGGAAGAGCGCGACCATGGCCGCCAGGTCATGGACCGACGTCGGGCGCAGCTCCTTGACGTAGCGGCGCATGCCCGGCGACTCCAGCTGGAAGATGCCGGTCGTCTCGCCCGACGCAAGGAGCTCGAACGTCTTCGCGTCGTCGAGCGGGATGCGGTCCAGGTCGATCCGGTCGCCGCCGCGGGTCTTCTGGATCAGGTCCACGGCGTGGCGGAGGATGGTCAGGTTCGACAGGCCGAGGAAGTCGAACTTCAGCAGGCCCAGCGCCTCGACCGCGTGCATCTCGTACTGGGTCATCAGCGAGTCGGAGTTGGTCGCACGCTGGAGCGGCATCAGCTCGGTCAGCGGCTCGCGGCTGATGACCACGCCCGCGGCGTGCGTGGACGCGTTCCGGGCGACGCCTTCGACCTGCTTCGCGAGGTCCAGGAGCTTGCGGACCTGCGCGTCGCCCTCGTACGACTCCTTGAGCGGCGGGGAGACCTGGAGCGCCTCGTCGAGCTTGATGCCCAGCTGGTTCGGGACGGCCTTGGCGATCCGGTCGACCTCGCCGTAGCCGAAGCCGAGCACCCGCCCGACGTCGCGGATCGCGGCTCGCGCGAGCATGGTGCCGAACGTGATGATCTGGGCGACGTGATCCGATCCGTACTTCCGGGTGACGTACGCGATGACCTCATCGCGCCGCGAGTCCTCGAAGTCGACGTCGATGTCCGGCATCGTCACCCGCTCGGGGTTCAGGAACCGCTCGAACGGCAGGTCGTAGCGGATCGGATCGACCGGAGTGATGCCGAGCGTGTAGGTGACGAGTGAGCCGGGCGCGCTGCCGCGGCACGTGGTCGCGATCCCCTGCTCGCGCGCGAAGCGGGTGAAGTCGGCGACGATGAGGAAGTAGCCGGCGTACCCCATCTCGGTGATGACGCGCAGCTCGTAGTCGAGGCGGTCGCGCAGCTCCTGGGTCGGCTCACCGTACCGCTCCCGGAGACCCCGCTCGCACTCGGCGCGGAGCCAGCTCTCGACCGTGTGGCCGTCCGGGACCGGGAACTGGGGCAGGCGCAGCTGTCCGAAGCTGAACTCGAGCTTCGTCATCTCGGCGATCCGTCGCGTGTTCGCGATCGACTCGGGCACATCGCGGAACGACTCGACCATCTCGGCCGCGCTCTTGAGGTAGAAGTCCTGGGTCTCGAAGCGCATCCGCCCGGGCGTGTCGAGGTTGGATGCCGTCCCGACGCATAGCAGCACGTCGTGGGCCTCGGCCTGGCTCTTGTGGACGTAGTGGAGGTCGTTCGTGGCGACGAGCGGCAGGGCCGCCTCGGGCGCGAGGCGCAGCAGCCGCTCGTTCAGCCGGCGCTGCTCGGGAAGCCCGTGGTCCTGGAGCTCGAGGAAGAAGTTCCCCTTCCCGAAGATGTCGCCGTAGGCGCCGGCGAGCCGTCGCGCGCTCTCCCAGTCGTCCGTCTCGAGCGCGCGAGGGATCTCGCCGTTCAGGCAGGCACTGAGGCCGATCAAGCCCTCGGCGTGCTGCGCGAGGTAGTCGCGGTCGATGCGGGGCTTGTAGTAGTAGCCGTCGAGGTGGGCGTCGGTGACGATCCGGCACAGGTTTCGGTAGCCGGTCCAGTCCTTCGCGAGGAGGATGAGGTGGAACGGCTGGGCGTCCGCCTTGCCCTCCCGGTCGGCCATCGAGCGTCGGGCGATGTACGTCTCGACGCCGATGATCGGCTTGATCCCCTTGTCCCGTGCCGCCTGGTAGAACGCGACGGCGCCGTAGAGCGCGCCGTGGTCGGTCAGCGCGAGCGAATCGAAGCCGTGCGCGGCCGCCTGATCGACGAGGTCCGGGATCCGCCCCAGCCCGTCGAGGAGGCTGAACTCGGAGTGCGTGTGAAGATGGACGAAGTCGTTCGGCGCGGTCACGGACAAGGAGACTACCACTCCATCTGGTACCGCGCCCGGCTCATCCTTCTACATCTTGTGGATGAGCGGTGGACGACGCGTGGACGACGACATCGTGGCGCGCACCCCCATCCTGTTGTGCACGCGGACCGTCTTACCAGTCGACGCTGACCCCGACGCGCACCACGTTCACCTCCGCCCTCAGAGCGAAGACAAGCGTTCATGGGAACGACAGCCGGAGTGCTAGACTCGCTGCGGCCTTCGGGGCAGGGTGAGAATCCCGACCGGTGGTGGTTCCCCGCATCGCGGGGAGAGCCCACGAGCCGCACTCGCTCGAGTCGAACGGGTGTGGCAGATCCGACAGCGGTGACTGTGTCAGCGCGAACGGAGCCGACGGTACAGTCCGGATGGAAGAAGGCGTCTTCGCCGTGCTGCTCGGCACGAGCGTCGCTGCGTTCGCCTGCCCCGAGGTCGCGGTCCTGGTCGCACCGGAGGCAGTGGATGGACGGTATGGCGCGAGCGGTGGAGCTCGCGGAGCGCGGACTGGGGCGGACCGCCCCGAACCCGCCGGTCGGCGCAGTCGTCATCGCCGATGCCTCCATCGTGGGTGAGGGCTACCACACCGCCGCGGGACGGCCGCATGCCGAGAGCGTGGCACTCGACGAGGCGGGTGAGCGCGCCCTGGGTTCCACGCTCTACGTCACGCTCGAGCCGTGCGCCCATCACGGCCGCACCCCGCCCTGCGCGGACGCGATCGTGGCGGCCGGTGTCGGGGAGGTCCGTTACGCCGTTGAGGACCCGGACCCACGTGTCCGAGGACGAGGGAGGAAGCGGTTGGAGGCCGCGGGCATCCGCGTGGTCGCCGGCGACGGCAGCGCGGCAGCGGCGAGGACGCTTCGCGGGTACCTCAAGCGGCAGGCGACCGGCCTGCCCTGGATCACGGCGAAGTACGCGATGAGCCTGGACGGGAAGATCGCGGCCCGCACCGGTGACGCGCGGTGGATCAGCGGCGACGCATCACGGCGCTACGCGCACGAGCTGCGCGACCGCGTCGACGCGGTCGTGGTGGGCGTGGGCACGGTCCGGACCGACGATCCACGGCTCACCGTCCGTCCCGCGCCGCCGGACGGGCGGCAGCCGCTCCGCGTCGTGGTCGACACGCGGCTCTCGATCCCGCTCGACGCCGCGCTGGTCGGTCCCGAGCTCGCCGCCGGGACACTGGTCGCGTTCGGGTCTGACCGAGCGGCGAGAGCACCCGGATCGACGGAACGCCAACGGACGCTCGAAGAACGGGGCGTCTCGCTCGTGCCCGTGCCGGAAGACCCCGACGGCAGGGTCGATCTCTCGGCGCTCGTCTCCGAGCTCGGCCGCCGTGGGCTGTCCGAGGTTCTCGTCGAAGGTGGAGGCGAACTCCTCGCCAGCTTCTTCGGCAAGGCTCTGGTGGACGAGGTCGAGTGTTGCGTCGCGCCGATCGTGATCGGGGGCCGCGGCGCCCCCACGCCGGCCGCGGGACGCGGGGTGGACCGCGTCGCTGACGCCGGCACATGGGAGATCGTCGACCTCCTGCAACGACCTCCCGACGTCTGGCTCCGCGCGCGGCCGCGAGGACACCCAGGGAGGACAGCAGATGTTTAGCGGCATCGTCGAGGTGATCGCGAGCGTCCGATCCCTCCTTCACGTCGGTCCGGCGGTCCGTCTGACAGTGTCGGGGCTGCCAGCCGCGGAGGAGGTGGTCCTCGGCGAGAGCATCGCCGTGAACGGGGTGTGCCTGACCGTCGCGGGGCAGGGTGACGACGGTGATGTGACCTTCGACCTGATGCCCGAGACACTGCACCGGACGAACCTGGGCTCCCTCGAGCCGGGGTCGGTCGTCAACCTGGAGCGTTCGCTTCGCTTCGGCGACCGGGTCGGCGGGCACTTCGTGCAGGGTCACGTCGATGGGACCGCGGAGGTCGTCTCGGTCGAACCCGAGGGTGACGCGCTGCTGGTCCGGTTCCGGCTCCACCAGCCGCGACTCGCCGCCTACCTCGTCGAGAAGGGGTTCGTCGCGGTCGACGGGGTGAGCCTGACGGTGGTCGAGACGCGCCACGAGACGTTCCTCGTCTCACTCGTCCGTACGACGATCGAGCGGACGTTGCTCGGGTCCCTGCGCACGGGCGCCGTCGTCAACATCGAGGTGGACGTCTTCGCTCGGTACCTGGTCGACCGCAGCATCCTCGCTCCCGCCGCCGGTGACGCACCGCCCTCAAGCCTGGTCGAAGAGGTCATCACCGACCTGAGGATGGGACGGCCGGTCATCCTCCTGGACGACCCGGACCGCGAGGACGAGGGCGATCTCGTGATGGCCGCAGAGTTCGCCACTCCGGAGTGGATCGCGTTCTTCATCCGGGAGGCGCGCGGTGTGCTGTGCGTCGCGATGGAAGGATCCCGCCTGGACGCGCTCGCGGTCCCGCTGATGATCGCCGAGAACACGTCTCCCCAGCGCACTCCGTTCACCGTCAGCGTCGATGCCGTCGGTACCTCGACCGGCGTCTCCGCCGCTGACCGTGCGCGGACGGTCAGGACGCTCGCGGACCCCGCCGCCCGGCCCTCCGACCTGCTTCGTCCCGGCCACGTGTTCCCGCTCCGCGCGGCAGCCGGCGGGTTGCAGGAGCGGCGCGGTCACACCGAAGCGGCCGTCGAACTGTGTCGCGCCGCGGGGCTCGCGGCTGCAGCCGTGATCGCCGAGATCATCGAGCCCGACGGGCGGATGGCGCGCCGGCCCGAACTCGAGACGTTCGCGCGGACCCACGGCCTCCGGATCGTCTCGGTCGCCGAGCTCGCCGACTCCCTACGAGTGGACGCCGCGGCGCACCCCGCCGCGGACGGCCCGACGCCTCCCCTCCTGGCGACGATGGCATGACGGACCAGCCGGACGACCGGGGACTGACGCTCGCGATCGTTGCCTCTCGGTTCAACGAGCAGATCGTAGATCGACTATTGGAGACGACGCTCGACGAGCTCACCCGTCTCGGGGTGTCGACCTCGGACGTCCTGGTACTGCGCGCTCCGGGTGCCTTCGAGCTGCCCCTCGTGGCACAAGCCGTCCTGGACACGGCCGACCCTCCCGACGCGGTCATCTGCCTCGGTGCGGTCATCCGCGGCGAGACGCCGCACTTCGACTTCGTGGCGAGGTCCGCGGCAGATGGGATCCTTCGTGTCAGCCTCGACACCGGTCGGCCGGTGATCTTCGGCGTCCTGACCACCGATACCGCTGAACAGGCCCTCGACCGCGTGGACGGCCGCTACCGGCGGGGGGCCGACGCCGCCCGCGACGCGGTGACGATGGTGAGGCTCCTGGCGGCGACCCAAGGCGAGCGTCCGCGTACAGTTGCACGGATGCGAACGGGCCGCTCTGACGCCACCGACGGATCACGGGCTGGAGGAGATGCGTGACGGGATCAGGGACCGGGCACACCGGCATCGACCGCGATGAAGCGGTCGCACTCGCCGCGGTCGACTCGGGGAGCGAGCTGGAGGCGCTCCTCGGACGCGCCGTCGAGGTGCGAGCGGCGCGAGGGAACGGGGTCATCACGTACTCGCCGAAGGTGTTCATCCCCCTGACGAAGCTGTGCCGCGACGTCTGCCACTACTGCACGTTCGCCGCACCGCCGAAGCGCGGGCAGCGCAGTTACCTCCGGTCGGATGAGATCCTCGAGATCGCCCGGGCAGGGGCCGCAGCAGGATGCCGCGAGGCACTGTTCACCGTCGGGGACAAGCCGGAGCTCCGCTACGCTGCGGCTCGTTCCGAGCTCGCGGAGCTGGGGCACGAGACTACGGTCGGTTACCTCGCCGAGGCCGCCGCCGCCGTCCTCCGGGAGACCCGCCTCCTTCCCCACGCGAATCCCGGCGTGATGGGCGACGCCGAGCTCTCCCTCCTCCGGACCGTGGCTCCCTCCCAGGGCATCATGCTCGAGAGCCTCTCGACGCGGCTCGCTGAACGCGGCGGACCCCATTTCGGATCCCCGGACAAGATCCCCGGCAGTCGTCTGGAGACGATGGAGCGGGCGGGCGTGCTGTCCATCCCGTTCACGTCGGGGATCCTGATCGGGATCGGCGAGACGCGCGAGGAGCGGATCGACTCCCTGCTGGCGATCCGTGAACTCCACCGGCGTCACGGTCACATCCAGGAGGTGATCGTCCAGAACTTTCGAGCCAAGCCCGGGACGAAGATGGCCGGTCGACCTGAGCCGACGCTCGAGGATCACGTCTGGACGATCGCTATCGCCCGTCTCATCCTCGGCCCCTTCGTCCACATCCAGGCCCCTCCGAACCTCACGGGTGAGTTCGGCCGGCTCCTCGATGCCGGGATCGACGATTGGGGTGGCGTCTCGCCGGTCACGATCGACCACGTCAACCCGGAGGCTCCGTGGCCCGACCTGGAACGTTTGCGCGCGGTGACGGCATCGCGCGGGCTCACGCTCGAGCCGCGGCTGACGGTCTACCCGGAATACGTCCGAGAAGCCGGGCGTTGGATCGACGAGGCGGTGCGACCCCGCGTGCTGAGTCTCGCCGACGGCGAGGGACTCTCGCGCGACGACGCATGGTTCGCGGGGCTGACGGCCGACGCTCCCCCGTTCACCGCCCTCTTCGCGTCAGCCGTTGCGACTGACGTCCCGATCCGTACGCGCAGCGACCTGGGCTCGATCATCGCTCGCGCTCGCCGCGGGGAGGATCTCGACGAGTCGGAGATCGTGCGGCTCTTCGCCGCACGGGGGGCGGAGGTGCTCGCGGTGACGGAGGCGGCGGACGCAGTCCGTCGCGACGTGAACGGCGACGTCGTCACCTACGTCGTGAACCGGAATATCAACTACACGAACGTCTGCTCGTTCCGGTGTCAGTTCTGTGCCTTCAGCAAGGGGAAGCTGTCCGAGGACCTCAGGGGGCGTCCGTATCTCCTGTCGCTCGAGGAAGTCGTGCGACGGAGCGTGGAGGCTTGGGAGCGCGGAGCGACGGAGGTCTGCCTGCAGGGCGGCATCCACCCGCAGTTCACCGGTGACTTCTACCTGGACGTCTGCCGTGCGATCAAGGATGCGCTTCCGCAGATGCACGTCCACGCGTTCTCGCCGCTCGAGGTCACCCACGGCGCGACAACGCTCGGCGTCCCGATCCCCGTGTTCCTGGAGCGGCTCCGGACGGCAGGCCTTGGGAGTCTGCCGGGGACCGCCGCCGAGATCCTCGATGACGAGGTGCGGGCGGTGATCTGTCCGGATAAGCTCCGGACGGCCGAGTGGGCGGAGGTGGTGGCGGGGGCGCACCACGTGGGCGTGCCGACGACGAGCACGATCATGTTCGGCCACGTCGAGACGTACCACGCCTGGGCTCGCCACCTCCTCGTCCTCCGCCGACTCCAGCGCGAGACTGGCGGGATCACGGAGTTCGTGCCGCTCCCCTTCGTGCACGCGGAAGCGCCGATGTATCTCAAGGGACGATCGCGAAGGGGGCCCACGTACCGGGAGGCGATCCTCATGCACGCGGTCGCGCGCCTCGCACTGCACCCACTGATCCCGAGCATCCAGGCATCTTGGGTGAAGCTCGGGCCTACGGGTGCGGCAGGCGCACTGCGGAGCGGCGCCAACGACATGGGCGGGACGCTGATGAACGAGTCGATCTCCCGTGCCGCTGGCGCGTCTCACGGGCAGGAGCTCCCGCCCGAGACGATGGAGTCGCTCATCCGGTCCGTCGGGCGAGAGCCGCGGCAGCGGACGACGCTCTATGGTGTCCCGGCTTCGGAGCAGGTCGCCCGCTCGTTCACGGCGCCGCCCCTCGCCGCGCTCATCCAGCCGGCGGACCTGCGTTACCGGCGCCCTGATCCGACGATGGCGGTCAGGTGACGGCGGCGGGGTGACCGCGCTCGCTCGGTCACCGTCACAAGCACAGCGCGTGGTAGTCGTCCAGACCGTGTGCGTGACGGTGCTCGCTCATCGCTCCTCGCCGCGACCCTCAGCGCGTGTGCCAGGACCGGCGGGCCGACCTACCGACGAGTCAGGCGCAGATGGTCTCGTACGCCCTTCGAAGCAGCGCGGCGGCGGACGCCTGCTCGACCGCCACCAGGAAGTTGTCCGCGCGTCCGGGCGCGATGAAGCTGCCCCGGAGGCCGGAGAGCGCCGCCGCACTTCCGATGTGTTGCCTCAGCTCGTCGCCGGCTCCCGCGGACCGGAATAGCGCGTAGAGGCGGTCGACGGCGTCGGCGACGGACGTGGCGGCGAGCGCCTGGACGATCAGGGCCGCGCGGTCGGGAAACTCCTCGCCGACCTCGCGCAGGATCTCGGGAAGCGTCAGGCTGCAGGCGATCCCGTGCTGCACGCCAAGCTCCGCGGTCAGCGGATACGAGATCGAGTGCGCGAGCGCCGTCCGGGTATTGCTCATCGCCAGCCCGGCGACCAGCGCCGCCGAGGCGAGCCGCTCGCGTGCATCGGGATCAGCGGGCGACTCGAGGACGGCTCTCAACGCGTCCGGGATGAGGCCGATCGCACGGATCGCAAGCGCGTCCGAGATCGGATTCGACGCACGGTTCCAGATCGCCTCCATGGCATGTGACAGCGCGTCGAACGCGGTCGCGACCGTTGTCCTGCGCGGCACGCTGTGCGTGAGCAACGGATCGACGATGGCCGACTCCGGGTAAAGGCGGGGATGCGAGATCGAGTACTTCTTCCCGGTCCTCTCATCCCAGATCGTGCCCCACATCGTCACCTCGCTGCCGGTGCCTGCCGTGGTCGGGATGGCAAGGATCGCGGGAGGAAGGAAGTCGGCGGGGAACGGCCCGCCCTCCCTGAGGTGCGCCGAAAGCCAGGCGTCGGTGCCCGCGGCATCCTGGGCCGCGACCGCCTTCGCGGTGTCGATGACGCTCCCGCCGCCGATGGCCACGATCAGCTCCGCGTCGGCTGCCCGGACCTCCTCGAAGGCCGTCGTGCACGAGAGGACCGTGGGGTTCGGCGTGACGGCGGTGTACGTCGCGACGACCAGGTCGCCCAGCGCGTTCTCGACCGTGCGGAGCACGCCGCGGCGGGCCATCCCGTCGGACGTGAGGACGATGGTGCGACGGGACCGGGCGAGCTCCGCCAGCGCGCTCAGCGCGCCCGGGCCGAAGCGGATATGTACCGGGTTGTGGAAGGTCCTGGTTCGCCCGTCGGTCAACCGGGGAACCAGGACATGAACTGCTCCCTGACCTCGGCAGGCGCGTGGGCTGGCCGCCCGAGCTCCGGCGCTGAGCCGAGCGCGACCTTCACGTGCACGAGGTTGGGTCCGGTCGTGTTCATGCCCTCGGTGACGGCCGCCTCGAGCGCGTCGGCGGTGTCGACGCGCCAGATGTTCCGATAGCCGCAGCCAGCCGCGATCGTGGCGAAGTCGATACCCGAGGACACGGTCGCCTGACCGCCCGTCGACTCGTGCGCTTCGTTGTCGATGATCACGTGAAGGAAGCGAGCAGGTTGGCTGTAGCCGATGGTGGCGAGCGTGCCGAGCTTCATCAGCGCAGCGCCATCGCCGTCGAGGACGACGACGTTCCGGCTGCCGCGCCCGCCGAGATGCATGCCGAGGCCGATGCCGGACGCCGTCCCCATCGCCCCCACGACGTAGAACTGATTTGGGCGGTGGCCGAGCGTGTACAGCTCTCGTCCGATCTTTCCGGTCGTGCCGATGAGCGCCGCGCCGTCTCCGGCCGTGTCGCGAACGATCCGAATGGCCTCGATCCGCGGCATCCGCTCCGACGGCGCGACCGTGAACGTCCCGCGTGGCGAGGCGAGCGGAGGCACCGGGTGGCGTGGCTGCTCGCTCAGCTCGTAGTCATCGACCGCGCCCTTCCTCATCACGAACGCGTACGGACGTCCGGTCTCCGCCATGCACTCCTCGGCGCGCTCGAGGGCCGGCACGACCAGCGCCGGGTCCTCCGGGAAGAAGTCCCACGGGATCCGCATGGTCGTCAGCAGGTCACCTGTGATCTGGCCCATGAGCTCGTGCTGCGGCTCATCACGGACGCCGGGTGCGCCGCGGTGCGTGGTGATGAACAGCGTCGGGATCCGGAACGTGTAATTGAGTGACGTGAGCGGGTTGACCGCGTTGCCGAGCCCTGAGTTCTGGCAGATCACCACGCTCTTGCGGCCGGCAAGATACGCGCCGGCCGCGACGCCGAGCGCCTCGCCTTCGCTCGCGGCGCCCACGTAGTCGACGTCGGGGCTACTGATGACGTAGTTGATGAATGGCGTGAGGAACGAGCACGGCACTCCGGCCCAGAACGAGTACCCCCGCTCGAGCGCCGGCTGGACGAAGTCGTGGGCCTTGATCACGACTCGATGTTCCTGCGGCCCTTGGCGTCGTACCACTGCCTGGAGTCGCCGACCACGCGCGCGAGGTTGTCGCGGCCCCCGGCGGCGATCGCCGAGAGCTCGAGTTGTGCGTCGCCGCTCACCCGGCCACCGATCCTGAGGACGAGCAACCGACCGCCCTGGCCCCGATAGCCGTGCCGAAGAGACGGCTTGGCGTATGCCGAATCTCCCGGTGCGAGGGTGTCCTCGTATCGGTCCGTGCCGACCTCCCAGACCATGCTGACCGGGGTAGTGCCGACGTTGTAGACGTACTGGTGGAGGCCGACGCGCAGGTCCGGCACGGCGGCTTCGTCGCGCTGCACGTTGAGCTCGAGACCCTTCGAGAACGGGAGGCTCCTCACCGGCGTGAGTTCCACCATCTCGTATGCCGGCGCCCCGTCCGGATAGCTCCAGCGCGGTGAGTCGGCGTAGCGCTGGACCAGGACCGACTCCTCCAATACGTCGGGCACGAGCAGGTCGCGGACGCTGACGCGGAGCGCATCGGCGAAGCGTCGGAGCTCGTCCTCGGAGGGCTCGTCGCTGCCGGCCTCGAGCGCCTCTATCCGCGCCACGTGGAGCGCGGCCCGCCGCGCGAGCTCGCCGCAGGAGAGGCTGAGCCCCTCGCGATGGAAGCGCAGGAGCGACCCCATCGCTCGCTTCCGATCCGAGAAGTCGAGCACCAGCCCCGCAGCCAGCTCCGCGCCCAGCGCCGAGACCTCCTGGCGCGTCTCTCCAGCGAGCTTGTTCCCGTACGTCAGCGCCAGGATGAGGCCGAGCTCGCCGCGGTCATTCCTCCGTGAGGCGAACGAATGGGGAACGAACGGCGCGATGTACATCGAGTCGCCGGTGTCCATGACCGCGACGTTCTTTCGCCCGTCCGTCCCCCGGTAATAGAAATTCACCGGCCCCACGAAGTACGTGAACTGGTGGAGGAAGTGCCCGTTGTTCCACTGGATCGCCTGGTTCTCCGGGTCGTTGTCCTCGACGACGCAGAGCTCCTTGATCCACTCGGGCCGGAATTGCGACAGCGAGCTCATCGCGGTGTCCCGGTACTCGTAGTAGTCCGCCCCGGCGCGCGCCATCACACGGCTGCTCCGCTCGGAGTCCGCGGCGCGGAAGATGCGCACGCCGGTCGGGGCGTCGTCGTGGAGCAGATAGAACTCGCGCGGGCTGACCGGCCATGCCGCCGTGGCCTTGTCCACAAGCGCCGGCGGCAGCGACTTCCGCCCACCGATGATCTCCTCGATCTCGGGCAGAGGAACGCCGAGCTCTGCGGCGGCGTCCTCGGGGCGTCGCTTGAGGTCATTCAGGATCGCCCTGAAGTTCTCGCCGGTCCGTACGTCAGAAACCACTTGTCCTCCCGCCTTCCGGAAATCCTCGATCGTGTCGATCTCCCGCCACCCGCCACGGATGGTCACCGCGCGCACCTCGTGTCCGCGGTCGATGAGCTCCTGGAGCATATCGGTCAGGTACGCACGCTCCAGCTGCGCCGCCGCCTGGAACGGCCTGCCGGAGTGCGCCGCCGAGACATCGGCGAACACTCTCCGAAACGTCTGCGCGCCAGCGCGGGAGAGCCGCAGGAGGCCGATGAACTCGCCATCCGCATCGGCTTCGTCGAGATGCTTGCCGATCCTCGTGATGACCCCGTCCGTGAGGGCCACCTTCTCCGCCTGCGCGATCGGATGCTCCACCCGACCCTCGTACACCTTCCTCCAGTCGACGTCGCATACCGCCAGGAAGTCGCCCGTCGCCGACAGGAGTGTCTCGACCACGCTCGGCTCGTAGACGATGTCCGAGTAGCTGACGACCACGTCGTCGTCGAGCTCCTCGCTCGCATACATCAGCGAGAGCAGGATGTTGTTGTTCCGGTAATCGGCGTTGAAGCGCGTCCTGACGCCGGAAAGCAACGGCGCGAGCCGGTCCGCCCGATACCCCGTGACGACGGTGATGTCGGCGATCCCGAACTCGCGGAACGTGTCGAGCTGGCGCTCGATGAGCGACCTTCCGTCCAGCTGGAGCATGCACTTCGGCTGGTCGCGCGTCAGGTGTCGCAGTCGGCTGCCCAGGCCGGCTGCCAGGACGATGGCTTTCATGCTCCGTCACCGATACTGTCCGGCGCCGCCGAAATTCGACGCAGCGACGACGTCGTGCATGTCGTCCACGTCCAGCCAGTGGCCGCGGACGTAGACGACTTCGACCCGCCTGCCGCGCGCGAGGAGCGCATCGAAGACGTCCGCCATCCGCATGGTACGCGCGGCGCCGGTCGCCATCAGCTCCGTGCCCAGCTCCTTCAGCTGCTCCAGGCCCGACGCGGACATCTTCAGCAGGCCGATCCACTCGCCGTGCACCTGACCGGGCGGGAGCGTCGTGCTCATCTTCCCGAGGTGGGCGGTCTGATCGAACTCGCGCCAGTGGAACGGGCGGTCGCAGCACACCAGATCGCGGTAGCCGTCGCGATGCGCATCGTTCGCCGAGTCGGGGTCGACGGCGATGCAGAAGTCCGAGTCCGACTCGAACAGCTGCATGGGGATGAACTTCTGGAAGAGGACGTCGCCGTACGCCACCAGGACCGGGCCAGAGAGCCCCTCCAACCCCTTGAACAGCGAGAAGGCCTCCTGGGTCGTGGCGTGCTCGTCGTTGTCGACGTACCGCGTATTCGGAAGCTGCAGTGCTTCCTTCCGGTAGCCGCGCACGACCGTGACGTCCTTGATGCCGATGCTCGTGAACGTCTCCATCATCCGCTCGAGAAGCGGCTTGCCCGCGATCTCGACCATCGCCTTCGGCCGATCCTCCGTCAGGACGCCGAGCTCCTTGCCTCGGCCCGCCGCGAGCACGAGGGCCTGGGGCGCGCCCTGCCGAGCGGGGAGGTAGCGGCGCTCAGCCTCCTCCAGCTCGCCTGCGCCCTGGATCCGGAAGACCTCGCGGACGCTCACGATGCGGTCCTCGATATTCAGCAGGCTCTCCTCGCGAGAGAGCTGCTGCGCCGTCTGCTGCATCGCGGTGAGTGCGCTCCGCATGAGGTGGTTCGCCCAGATGACGACGCTGATGCCGGCCTCACGGAACACCTCGGTCGGCGTGCTGTAGTACGTGGTCGGCACGATGACGACCGGGCAGCGGTCGCCCCATTCCTTCTTGAACGCGAGGATCTCGTCCGGGCGTGAGAGCTTGCTGTGGATGAGGATCGCGTCAGCGCCGGCGCGGTGATAGGCATCGGCCCTCCTGAGCGCCTCGGAAAGGCCCCAGCCGGCGATCAGCGCTTCCACGCGGGCGACGATGCTGAAGCTGTCATCGCGCTGCGCGTCCTTCCCCGCCTTGATCTTTCCGCAGAACTCGTCCACGTCGGCGAGTGGCTGGTTCTCGCCGATGAAGCTATTCGTCTTCGGGAACAGTTTGTCCTCGATGGCCACTCCCGCCACGCCACGGGTCTCGAGCTTCTGGACGAGCCGCCGCATGTTGTTGAAGTTCCCGTAGCCCGTGTCACCGTCGAGCAGGATGGGGATCTTCACGGCATCGGTGACGAACTCGAGCAGGTCGAGCACCTGCGTCCAGCTCATCTCGTTGTTGTCGCGTACGCCCATCGAGGCGGAGATGGAGAGGCCGCTTCCCCACAGCCCTTCGAATCCCGCTTCCTCGGCGACCTTGGCGCTCAGGCCGTTGTGGGCCTCCATGAGGAAACTCAGCCCGTCGCGCGTCAGGATCTCTCGCAGCGCCTGCGTCTTCGATGAGTTCATGTCGCGACGTTTGCCGTGACGCGCTCGCGCGTCCTGTCCGCGACGAGGGCCACGTGGCTCGCGCCCACCGTCGCACTGCGCCCCACGTTGTAGACGTGACGTGCGCGCGCCTCTCGCAGCAGCGGCCGGAACCCTTCGCGCCTCGCGGAGAGATCGTCGATGCGGTCGAGGACAGCACGGAGGTCACCGGGGTCGACGATGCCGCCGAGCTCCTCGCGCACCGACTCTTCGAGCGGCACGAGTCCCACCCGTTCGTACTCGGGATTGTTGATCTTCTTCGGCGTGTCGACGAAGAGGACCGGACGCTCCAGGCCGAACGCGTACTCCAGGGCAGCTCCCGACCAGTCGCTGATCATCAGGTCCGACTCGTGCAGCGACTGTTGTGCGTTCATGTCGGTCTCGACCCGGAATGACCGGTCGCCGAACCGCTGGGCCAGGGTCGTGGCGAGCTTCGGGAAGCGCCGCACGGTCATCGGGTGAAGGCGCAACACCACGGAGTGACCGGCGTCGACGAGTAGCTGCACGAGCTCCTGTCCGTACGGCGCCTCGATGAAAGAGCACGCTCCCCAGGACGGGGCGAGCACGATCCTGGTCATTCCGTCTTGTGCCGCCGCCCAGGGATGCTCGGCGCTCGTCCGGAGGATCGCGTCGAGACGCCCGTAGCCGTGCTCCACGAGCTCCTTCGGCGGCAGCCCGTACGACTCCTCGGTGCGGCGGATCTCAGCGACGTGATGCGGTCCCACGCAGAAGACCGTGTCGTAGGCGTCGAACGCGCCCTTGCGATAGATCATGTGGGTGCTCACCATCGAATGGAACACGTAAACGTAGTGCACCGGGTGCACCGAGCGCTTCAGGTGGAACGACTCCAGGTCGGGAAGTGTCATCACGACGACATCGGCGTCCACGACCTTGAAGAACGCCGTCCGCGCCGCCCCCGCGCCGATGAAGAACGTGCGGATCCGAGGATCGTCGAGCGAGAGCACGGGATCGGTGGCGTCGGAGGTGACGTAGCAGATGCTGCGGCCCAACGAAGCCGTCAATTCGTTCACGATCGGCCCCAGGTGCGGCCAGTCGGCTCGTCCTTCCGCGTAGAAGACTATACCGCGGTCCTCCCGCGGAAGGCGATCGAAGGTCCGCATCGAGGACCACGCCGCGAAGGCATCCTTCAGCGACACGGGGTCACCGGCGAGCCTTGGGTACCGACTTGTCGCCGGTCGTCGCCCGGTCGCTGACCCCTCTGCATCCCTCCGGGCGACGTCCGGACGTCAGCCGTCCGGCGTCCGGGTCGACGGGGCTCGAGCTCGTCACCGGCGCGTTGCTCGTCTCCGGGGCCGTCACCGCCGATGCGATGGCGACCCTGCTCCACCGCGTTCCGCAAGAAGAACGAGGTCGCGCCGGCTGGGGTGGATCTGGAGGAGCACGATGCCCGTGCCGGCATCGACGAACGCAAACGGCATGTGGGAAGCCTCCCGGTTTCGGTAAGCCACTCGCCCGCCTGGGGGGCGAGGCAGGGTGCCGAGTGGGAGCGGCGATTGTCGCGGAATCCGGACCCTTTGACAATCGTAGCTGGACCAGGAACGTCGCCCACTACACCGTCGGACTCGGCTCGGCGGCCCATGAATGGCTGGCGCCGCTCACGCTCGCCCACTGCCGAACGAAGGCGTTACCGCGGCTGGATCACGTCGAGTGGCTGCCGGCCACTGCGCAGCGCGCCGGCGGGGCGCGACTGCGTCGGCTCGATCTCCCCTGCGAGCCGGCGGAACCGCCCGACGGCTTCCGGCCGCAACGAGTACCAGATCCAGGTGCCGCGGCGCTCGCCGGCGACCCAGCCGGCGTCGCGCAGGACCTTCAGATGGTGCGAGACCGTGGGCTGGCTTACCTCGCAGCACGCGGTGAAGTCACAGGCGCAGATCTCGCCCTCCGCCGACAGCTGGCGGAGGATGGCGAGCCGTGTCGGGTCTGCGGCCGCCTGGAGGAGAACGACATCGGGGTCCGTCTGACGCTTCATGCTTGACGAGGATATCGATGCTCGCCTATATTGACAACCGTCGATACATCGTAAGGAGGAGACCACTCGTGAACCAGGCCACCGAACTCGTCCGATCGGTGCAAAGGGAGCGTCTTCGCGAGGCCGAGCGTGGCCGTTTGGCCCGCCTTGCTGGCTTGGCGCGCGCCTGTTGCGCGGCCGCGTCCACGAAGATGTTGCGGCTGGGCCGCACGCGTCGACCCGCGTCCGCGTGCTGCTGAGGCGACCGCGATGATCGACGAGGTCCACGAAACCGTCCGCGACCGGTACGCGCAGGCCGCGCTCTCGGTGATGGCGACGGGCGCGAGCTGTTGCGGTGACGAGCCGGGGAGCGGGGGCGAGCTGTACGACGCGCTTACCCGCGACGAGTTGCCGGAGGCGGCCGTCCTCGCGTCACTCGGCTGCGGCAACCCCATCGCCGTGGCCGATCTGCGAGAAGGCGAGCGCGTTCTCGACCTGGGTTCCGGCGGCGGGATAGACGTGTTGCTCTCGGCCAAGCGCGTGGGACCGACCGGGCGCGCGATCGGGCTCGACATGACCGACGAGATGCTCGCGCTGGCTCAGAAGAACGCCGCGGACGCGGGTGCGACGAACGTCGAGTTCCTGAAGGGCCACATCGAGGCCATCCCCTTGCCTGCCGACTCCGTTGATGTCGTGATCAGCAACTGCGTCGTCAACCTCGCTGCAGACAAGCCCGCGGTCTTCCGCGAGATCGCTCGCGTGCTCAGGGCCGGTGGACGCGTCGGCATCAGCGACATCGTGGCGGACGACGCGCTCACCCCTGGGCAGCGTGCCGAGCGGGGCTCGTATGTCGGTTGTATCGCCGGCGCATTGTCGGTATCGGAGTTCGAGGCCGGGCTCCGCGAGGTCGGGCTGACCGGGGTTTCCGTGACACCGACGCATGCTGTGGCGGAAGGCCTGTCCAGTGCGATCATCAAGGCGACCAAGCCCGGAGGCGCTGCGGGAGCCCCCGCGCCGGCGGTGAAACCGGGCGCGGTCTCCGCCTCGAGTGGCTGCTGCGGTGGCGGAGGCTGCTGCTGCTGCTAGCATCGACCGCTGCCAAGTGTCAGAAGCGGGCGACACGAACGTCTAGAGTGCACTGATGGCGTTCGACCCCCGCCGATCGATGAAGGTCGGCGTCATCCTCCCGTTCTCGCAACGCGAGATGGGCGGAGAGACGCCACGCTGGAACGACCTCGTGGCGATGGCTCGGACGGCGGAGGCCATCGGCCTCGACTCGATCTGGATCTCGGACCACCTCCTGTTCCGATTCGAGGGGCAGGAACCGCGTGGCCCGTGGGAGTGCTGGTCGCTCGTCAGCGCGCTGGCGGTCGCGACCGAGCGGGTCGAGATCGGGACATATGTGAACTGCACGAGCTTCCGCAACCCGACGGTGTTCGCGAAGATGATCGACACGGTCGAGGAGATCAGCGGCGGGCGGCTGATCATCGGGCTCGGTGCCGGCTGGCACGAGCCGGAATACCAGGCGTTTGGCTTCCCGTTCGACCACCGGGTCAGCCGGTTCGAGGAAGCGATCGAGATCATCACCCGCCTGTTGCGCGAAGGGCACGTCGACTTCCAGGGGCGGTACTACCAGGCACGCGACTGCGAGCTACGCCCTCGCGGACCCCGCCCTGCCGGGCCACCGATCATGGTCGGCTCGACGCGCCCCCGGATGCTCCGGCTCGCCGCGCGGTACGCAGATGCGTGGAACGGCTTCGCAAAGCGGATCGACGTCCTACCGTCACTGAACACGTCCGTCGACGAGGCATGCCGGGACGTTGGACGCGATCCCGCCACGCTCGCGCGAACCGCGGAGACCCACGTCCGCTTCCCGCACCTTGCCCCGGAGGGCGACGAAGCGGATCTCATGGGCGAGCCGGAAGAGCTGGCCGAGGTGCTGGCGCCGTATGCCGGGCACCGACTTGCCCATCTCCAGCTCCGGATCCGGCCGGACACCGTCGCATCGATCGAAGCGTTCGCGCCCGCGCTCGAGGCGCTCGATCGCCGGCTGGGTCATCGCGCCGGCGGGTGACGAACGTGGGAGAGCAACCCGGCGGCTAAAGTCCGTCGAAGGTCGCGAACGACGGGCGACGACCGACGTCAGCGACCCGTGGCCGCACCGAGGACGAGTCGGGCGCGCCGGACCGCACGCGACTCGCGGAGCGAGGCGTGAGCGCCGAGCCGGATCGGCGCGCCGGCGTTGTCGAGGTACAGCAGGACCCCTCCGGTCGTCGCGATCGCGCACAGGCCGAGGGCGGTCGTCAGGTCGACGAACCCTGTTTGGACCAGACCGGCGCCGAGGAACGGAGCGACCATCCCGCGCAGACCGGTCGCCGCACTCCACCCTGCGACCGCGGCGCCACGGGATTCGAGCGGCGTGTTGTCGCTGATCACTGCCGAGATGCCGACATCGATCCCTGCGCTGGCCGCTCCCGCCGCGATCGCGGCGACCCAGAGGGTATGGAGGTCGCCCGCGATCGTGTACCCGAGCAACGATCCGAGCCCCAGCGCGCTTCCGCCGGCGAGGACCGCGCGAGGTCCTATCCTGTCGCTGACGACGCCCCAGGCGACGAACGAGACGGTGGTCGCGACCGAGATCAACGTGGCGACGACGGCCACATCGGCCAGCGACAGCGAGAGCCGGTCCACGTAGACGAGCGGATACAGAGGGACCGCCGCGATCATCCCGCCCCCGTAGAGCGCCTGCGCCAGAACGGCGCGGCGCAGCACGGGGCGCTCCGTGAGGGCACGGATCGATCCCCTCGCAGAGAACGCCGGCGCGTCACTGAGTCGAGCCCGCAGCCCGGCGTAGGCAGCTGCAGCAAGCATCCCGACGATCCCGGCCGCGGCGATGACGGGCAGGTCACCGGTCACGGCAGCAGCAACCCCGACCAGCAGCGTCGCGGCGACCGCCGCGCCGGCTCGGCCCGCGCCCAGCACGCCGAGCACGCGACCGCGCAGCCGGTCCGGGTACATCGCGCCCCAGAGACGCAGCTGGACGGGCGTCCCGAACGCGATCCCGACCCAGAATGCGAAGGCTGCGGCGACCATCACCGCGGGGATCGGCACGATCAGCACGGCCACGAGCGCGCCGGCGCCGAGTGCGCGGAGCAGCGCAAGCTGCCGTGGCGTCCGCGGGCCGATCCCGCCGGAGAACGCACCGAGGACGTTGGCGACGAACGGCGCTGAGGCAAGTGCAGCGAGTCCGGCAGGTTCGATCCCCGCACGCCTCGCGACCGTGGGAAGGAGTGTCGAGACGACGACGACCGTGACGCCGACCCCCAGCGCGGCGAGCAGGTCGAGGGAAAGATTGCGCCGCATCCCGGCGGCGGGGATCTCGTGAGACATGACAGGACCTCGAGTGGGCAGTGGGCCTGCGAGGTCAGCTGTCGGGCTCGGCGGCGTGCGCCTTCGCGGTCCATCCGCGATTCGCCCCGGTGGGTGGTGGTTCCCCCGTCCTCTTGCGAGATTCGGCCAGGGACAAGGCTACACCGCATCGGCTTCGAAGGCCGGTGGCGCTCCCGGCTATCGTAGCCTTGTGGTCTCCCCGAGCAGCTCGGTCTTGGAGCAGCGAGAGTTCGACGTCCGCTTCGAATGGGGGCAAGAGGGGGCTCGACTCCTGGGGCCCGTGTCGGACATCGTCATCATCGTCGACGTCCTCCGGTTCACGACTGCCGTATCCGTCGCCGTCGATCGCGGCGCCGCGGTCTTCCCGTACCCGTGGGACGACCCTTCCGCGGACGCGTTCGCGAAGGACCACGGGGCGATCCTCGCTACGAGAGGCGCCGGGCGCCTCTCGCTCTCTCCCACCTCGCTGCTGCACCTCTCGGAGGGTGAAAGACTCGTGCTTCCGTCACCGAACGGATCGACGTGTGCCGTGGTCGCTGCGGAAGCCGGATCCGCCGTCGTCGCCGGCTCCCTTCGAAACGCCTCAGCTGTCGCCCGTTTCGCGCGCGCCCCGGGTCGGACCGTCGCCGTGATCGCCGCCGGCGAGCTCTGGCCGGGCGGTCAGCTGAGGCCGGCGATCGAGGATCTGGTCGGCGCGGGCGCCATCCTGGCGGGGATGAGGCTCGGATCCCTGTCGCCCGAAGCTCGCGTCGCCGTAGCCGCATTCGGCGCGGTCTCGCGCGACCTACTGGCGACGATCAGCAAGTGCTCGTCCGGCAGGGAGCTCGCCGCGAAGGGCTGGGAGGAAGATCTGGCGCTCGCGAGCGAGCTCGACGCGAGCGACGAGGTACCCATCCTGTCGGGCGGCGCATTCGTTGCGCTCGCGGGAACGCATGGCACGGAGAGGCGCGGCAGCTAGTCCTTCTCGCCGACGAACGCGTCCCAGTCGAGTTCCGACACGTGCTGCCACTCGCGCCAGTGGACGACCGTGTCGCCGCTGACGCGCGCGATCACCGAGCCGTGGTATCGATGGTGACCCTCGTAGGTGTACTCGGCCACGCCCGTCTGCTCGACCTCGTCGAACAGGATCCGGTGCCAGACGACCGAGTGCGTCCCACCCGGTGGCGGTTCGAAGAACGGGAGGAGCTCGTCGCGGGTGCTGAACCTCTACCGCGTGGGGTCCGAATAGCCGACTCGTTCCGCGAAGTGCTCAGCGACCGCTCGCGCGTCGCCGACGTTCCAGCCGTCCGCCATCGATTCCAGGAGACGGCGGAAAGCCTCGCGATCCATCGAGGTCAGCGCGCGGCTGACGTCGCGGTCTCCCCCGTCCGGAGCCGGTCGCGCATCACGTCGATCTGCGCCGAGTGCTCGCGCTTGTGGCCGTACGAGGTATACACGAGGTAGTCGTCGAGGGCGTACTGCGGCCCGTACCACGGCAACGTGCCCACCTCGCGGCGTTTCTCCTCGGGGATCCGCTCGAGTATCCGCTCGCTCTGCTCGTACGCCTCCCTGTACTCGCCGACGATCTCCTCCGGCGATCGTTGCGCGCGATCGGCGACCTGGCGCTCGTTGAACCCGTGGCCGCCGAGTTCCATGATCTGCGTCGCGTACGGCCCCAGCCCCTCCCCCAGGAACGACCCCAGCACCTCGCCGATCAATCGCTCGTACGACGTCAGGTGGCTCAGGATGTCCTTGATCGACCACGTTCCGACGGCGCCGGGAACCTCCCATTCCCATGGCTCGACGCCCTCGATCGAGCGCAGCAGCGTCTGGTTCCCGTATCTCACGATGTCCGTTGCGTTCATCGTTCCTCAGTCGTCCTCCAGCGGTGGGGTACGGATGCGCCGAGCTTCGCTTCGGCGGTCCGCCACGGCCGCTCATTGAACAGCTCGGTCAGCCAGCGCCCGAACGGCCCGGGCGGCTCCTCGTCAGGGTAGTCCCGGACGAGGGCCTCCAGCTGCGCCTGGATGTCGCGTGTCAGGCGCCCGACGTGTTGCCGGGTCGCCCGAGCGCCGCCCGTCGGGATCGCCGTCCCCACGCGGAGCCGGATCGGCTTCCCGAAGCGCAGCCACCTCGTTCCGTTGATCGCGACGGGCACGATCGGGACGCCCGCGCGCAGCGCGAAGTAGGCGGGCCCGGCGTGGAGCGGCATGACCTCACGTTCGGACTCGCTCAGCCGGCCCTCCCCGGCGATCGCGAGGACATTCCCGCCGGTCAGCACCAGGACGGCTCTCCGCGTCGTTTCCACCAGATCGTTCTTTCCGGGCTTCACCGGGACGGGCATCCCCGTCCAGCTCATCAGCCGGTTCTTGACGCCGACCTTCATGTCCTCTTCCGCGGGGCCGAAGATGAACAGCCGCTGATCGCGGGGCCAGAGCGCGACGAGGACGAACGGGTCGAGCCAGTTCAGGTGGTTGAAGCAGACCAGGTAGGGAGGGGCGGGCAGCCGCTCGAGACCCTCGGCTCGGAGCCGGAAGTAGGTCGGGAGCAGCAGGCCGAGCGCGGCACACGTGAACCGGTACCGAGGCTCGGCGGCCAACGCCCCGCTCACGCCGCACCCTTCGGGCTCGCCATGCGCTCAGTTTGGGGGATGGAGAGGGTGTGCGAGGAAGGACCGCCTCTTTCGTCTCGACCCGCCGCCGACGGCTCCGCGCCGCTCTCCACACGTCCCTCGCGTACGATGGCCGGATGTACGACCTTGTCGAGGCGGCCGTCCAGGCCGCGGTGGATGGCGGCGCACGGTATGCGGACGCGCGGGTCATGGAGACGCGCGCCGAATCGATGTCGGCCCGCAACGGCGTGGTCGAGGCGCTCGACCGGCAGCAGAGCGCTGGCATCGGCGTCCGTGCCCTCATCGGCTCGTCCTGGGGCTTCTTCGCCGTCGCCGACCTCGGGGCCGAAGCGGCGCGGCGCGCTGGCGAGCAGGCTGCGAGCGTCGCGCGAGCGTCGGCACGGGTGTCGGGCAGAGAGCTTCTTCTCGCGGCGGCAACACCGGTGACCGGGAGCTGGGCGAGCGAGTGCCGCGAGGATCCGTGGGCCGTGACGCTCGCGGAGAAGGGCGACCGACTCGAGAGCGTCACGCGGACGATGCTCGCGCACGGAGCCGATCTTGCGGAGGCGAGCCATCGCATCTGGGATACCCGCAAGTGGCTCTTCAGCAGCGAGGGTCATCGCGTCGACCAACACATCGTCGAGTGCGGGGCGGCGATGAGCGCGACCGCCGTGGGTGAGAACGAGACCCAGCGTCGCTCGTATCCGGGGATCCGGGGCCAGTACGGGACGCGCGGCTGGGAGCTCGTCCGCGAGCTCGACCTTCCCGCCAACGCGCCCCGGATCGCGGAGGAGGCGCGCGCTCTGCTGACCGCTCCCGCGTGTCCCGCACTCGACGCCACGGACCTCATCCTCGGCAGCGAGCAGATGGCGCTCCAGATCCACGAGTCCGTGGGGCACGCCGTCGAGCTGGACCGGATCCTCGGGTGGGAGGCGGCGTTCGCGGGCACGTCCTGGCTCGACCTGGCGCAGATGGGGAGCCTCCGGTTCGGCTCCGGGCGGATGAACATCACCGCCGACGCGACCCTCCCCGGCGCTCTCGGTAGCTTCGGGTACGACGACGAGGGGACGCCGGCGCACGCGGTCGACATCGTCCGCGACGGGATCTGGGTCGGTGTCCTCTCCGGCCGGGATTCGGCGGCGCTCGCCGGCATCGATTCCGGTGGGGCCGTCCGTGCCGCCGGGTTCAACCGGATCCCGATGGTCCGGATGACGAACGTAGGCCTGCTGCCGGGCGACAACAGCCTCGAGGAGATGATCGCGGCGACCGACGACGGTGTACTCATGGACACGAACCGCTCGTGGTCGATCGACGACAAGCGGCTGAATTTCCAGTTCGGCTGCGAGATCGGATGGGAGATCAAGGGCGGCAAGCGCGGGCGCATGCTCCGGAATCCGACGTACACCGGTATCAGCCCGCGCTTCTGGGGCTCGATGGACATGGTCGGGAACCGGTCCGAGTGGACGTTCTGGGGTACCCCCAATTGCGGCAAGGGGCAACCGATGCAGGTCGGCCACACCGGACACCCTGCCGTCCCCGCGCGGTTCCGTGGCATCCGGGTGGGGGTGAGCGGATGATCGAAGGGCCGACATCGACCGAGTCACGGACGGGCGCCGCCGACCCGGTGGAGGTCGCCGAGCGCGCCCTCGAGATCATCCGCGCGAAGGCGCCCGAAGCGGAGGCGGAGGCGATCGTCGGGTCCGGCACCGAAGCACTGACGCGGTTCGCGAACAGCGTCATCCACCAGAACGTTGCCGAAGAGACGAGCCACATCGCGTTGCGGATCGCGATCGACGGACGGACGGCGTCGTCGAGCCTGGACGGGCCGCCAGACGGTGAGGCACTGGACAGGCTTGTCGATCACGTCCTGGAAGCGGCTCGCGTCCGGCCCCCCGATCCGGACTGGCCTGGCCTTGCTCCGCCCGCACCGGTACCTCCTGTCGATCACTGGGACCAAGCGACAGCTCACGCCTCCCCCGACGATCGGGCGACGCGTATCGCGGACTTCGTGGACGCGGCGGGCGGGCTGGAGACGGCAGGAACGTGCCTGACCAAGGCGTCCGTCGTCGCCTTCGCGAACAGCGCGGGACAGAGATCGAGCGGCAGGACGACGGTCGCCGCCCTCGACGGGATCGCGCGGACAGGCACGTCGGACGGTAGCGCACGAGCGGCCTCGCACCGCGTCGCGGCATTCGACGGCCGGCTGCTCGGCGAGCGCGCGGCGCAGAAGGCCCGCGCGGCGGCGGATCCGACCGACCTCGAGCCAGGTCGTTACGAGGTGATCCTCGAGGCCCAGTGCGTGGCGAACGTCCTGCAGTTCCTGTTCATCTACGGGTTCAACGGACGCGCGGTCGAGGAGGGACGCTCGTTCGTCCGCGTCGGCGAGACCCAGTTCGACCCAGCGGTCACACTCAGGGACGACCCCACCGACCCCGAGACCGTCGGGGTCGCGTTCGATGCCGAGGGGACGCCCAAGCGCCCGCTCCACGTCGTTCGCCACGGCGTCACTTCCGCCGTGCTCCACACGCGCCGAACAGCAGCGAAGGCCGGCGTCGCAAGCACGGGACACGCGATCGAGGGTGCCGATGAGTGGGGGGCGTTGCCGTCGAACGTCGTGCTGGAGGCCGGCGACCGCTCGCAGGACGAGCTGATCTCCGGTGTCGAGCGGGGGCTTCTCGTGACCGATCTGTGGTACACCCGGATCCTCGACCCGCGGACACAGGTCGTCACCGGGCTGACACGGAACGGCGTCTGGCTCATCGAGGGCGGGCGGATCGCTCGACCCGTGCGCAACCTTCGTTTCACGCAGTCGTTCCACGAGGCGCTCGCGCCCGGCGCGGTCCGCGCGGTCGGCTCCGACCGATCGCTCGTGCTCGGCGGCTTCGAGGGCTCATATCTGGTCCCGAGCCTTCACCTCGCGTCCTGGAACTTCACCGGAGGCGCGTCCGGCTGATCGCTCGCGTCAGTCGTCACGCCGGGTCGGGTCGACCGGGCGCAGGCAGAGCGCGGCGAGGGCGAAGAACACGAGCGTCAACGCGAACGCGGCACGCGGACCGGCTCCGAAGTCACGGGCGCCGACACCATCGAGGATCAGGCCGCCGACGACCAGTCCCAGCGGACCGGCAAGCGCTGTCGCGACGTTCGAGATCCCCATGTACCTGCCGGAGGTCGCCTTGGGGATGATGTCGGTCATCAGCGCCCAGTCGACGGCGAGGAATGCGCCCGCAGAGATGCCGACCGCCACGAGTCCCGCGACGGCGACCTCGAGCGAAGGTGCCAGCGTCACCACCAGCGTGCCGAGCGCGCCGACGACGCACGCGAGGTAAATCACGTTCTTGCGGCCGACGCGATCCGAGAGGCGCGCCGCCGGGAACGTCGCGAGGGCGGTCGTCGCTCCGACGATGACGAGGATCAGGAACAGCGAGCCCGCGGCCTGCTCGTCCGAGAAGCCGAGCGACCGCTGCAGGTAGTAGAGCGCGAAGCCCGTGATGACGGCGGGTGCCGCCAGGAAGAACAGTCGCGACAGCAGCAGCCAGACGTAGCTACGCTGGTCGAGGATGTCGAGCGCCCACGCGGAGGCCGCGATGCGGGTCCACGAGCGCCCCTCTCGCGGCGGCCCGCTCCGACCCTCGTTCACGAAAGCGACGAGCACGAGCGCGGTCGCGACTTCGATCAGCCCGAGTCCGACGGTCGGCCAGAAGAAGTCCGCTCGGGCGAGACCGGCCGTGGCAAGGCCTACGCCCACCATCTGGCCGAGGATGATCATGAGCCCCATCAACCCGCTCGCGAGGCCGACCTGTCGCGGCGGGACCAGATCAGGGACGTAGCCCTGGAACGGCCCCTGGGCAACGTTCGAAGAGAACTGCAGTAGCACGACGAAGGCGAGCAGCGCGAGGTACGTCTGCGATGTCGCGATCCCGAGAAGGAAGACGACGTCCAGGAGCCCGCCGATGATGATGTACGGCTTCCGCCTCCCCCACCTCGTGACCGTGTAGTCGGAGATCGCCCCGACCGTCGGCTGGACTGCGATCGCGACGGCCATGCCGGCGGCCGTGATGACGCCGAGCGCCGTCCCTGACGTCCCGGTCCCGACGATGTCCACGAGGCGCCGCGGCAGGATGACGTCGTTGAGGCCGGCCCAGATCGCGTTGATCCCCAGCCAGTAGACGGACAGGTTGACGAGATGCAGCAGCGGCAGCGTACGGGTCGGCCTCCCTGCCGCCGCAGCCGTCGCCGCCGCGCGTTCCGCGATCGCCATGGCGCATTCTCACCCGTCCGTACCGAGATCCGTTGGCCCCATTCCAGCAACGGATGATCCGAGGGCCGAGCGACGAGTCCGCCGTCGCCACGACCGAGCGGCCGCCGTGATCGACGGCCTTGCCCGCCTAGGGGTGTGCTACGAGGAGCCGCGGTCGCTCATGAGTCCGGCTCGCCGCGCGGGAACGAGGACGCATCGCGAGCTTGCCGCGGCGCCGACGGGGTCCCGCGGCGGGGGGCGAGGTGGACGAGGGGGCCGCCGGTTACGCGGCGCCGGCGCGGATCGACGAGGAGCCCGGTCGCTCCATCACGCCACCGCCGCGCCCGTGGACGAGGAGCGCGGTCGGCGGGAAAGTCGTGACAGGGACGAAGGCGGCGCCACGCCGCTCGATCTCGTCCAGCAGCAGCGGCACGAGGTCGGGGTCGAACTGCCGTCCCGCGTGTCGCACCAGCTCGTCGAGTCCCTGCTCCACCGGCAGCGCGGCGCGGTACGGCCGGTCGTGCGTCATCGCATCGAACGCATCGACAAGCGAGACGATGCGGGCACCCAGCGGGGTCTGCTCCCCACGAAGGCCGTCCGGATAGCCGCTGCCGTCCCAGTGCTCATGGTGGTGGCGGACGATGGGCAGCAACGTGGGTGACGCCTCGAGTGGTCGGCAGATCCGCTCGCCGATCTCGGGGTGGCGGCGCATCACCGTCTGCTCTTCTTCGGTCAGCGGCCCGGGCTTGTTCAGGAACGCCTCAGGCACCCCGATCTTCCCGACGTCGTGCAGCAGAGCCCCGTACGCCACGCCTTCGAGATCGATCGTGTCGAGGCCCGCGCGCGTGCCGACCCGCGCTGCGAGATGCGCCAGTCGCTGGCAGTGATGCTCCGTCATCGGGTCCTTCGCTTCGACCGCGTTGGCGAGAGCAGCCGCGACAGTGTGCGCAGTCTCCATCCGCGTGATCGCCTGTCGAAGGCGGAACGCACTCCGGATCCGAGCGAGCAGCTCCGGTTGCTGGAACGGCTTGGTCACGAAGTCGTCGGCGCCCGCATCAAGACCGGCGACGATGTCGTTCAGGTCGGTCCGGCCGCTGATGAGGATCACCGGGAGCGTCGCCGTCCGCGAGTCCTTCCGCAGGCGTCGACAGACCTCGTATCCGTCCATGCGGGGCATCGTGACATCCAGGAGCACGAGATCCGGGTCGTGCTCCGGGATCGCGCGCAGTGCGCTGTCACCGTCTGCGACCGATACGGCGCGGTAGCCCTCTCGTTCCAGGATGCGCGTCAGGAGCAGGCGATTGCTCGCCTCGTCTTCCACGACGAGGACAAGAGGGCCGGAACGGCGGGGCTCGAGTGGATGACCCAAGGGGTGTTCCTCGGCGTACTGGGCTCGCCGGAGATCCGGCAACGTCCGCATATCTTTCGTGGTGGATGGGATGTGGAAAAGTCGGACGTTTGCACTAGGACTGCGCAGTACTTTCGAGCCAGACGCCGCTTCGGGCCGGGTGAGGATCCGTGGACGAACAGGACCATCGGGGACGGCGGTACGGAATAAAGGGGGGTGTGCTGCGGAACCGCACCGGACCAGACTCCACCCGCCGATACCGAATCCGGGGAGCACGATGATCCGAGTCCGCTCGCGCCCGCTGGCGCTGACCGCCATTGTCCTGGCCGCGGTCCTTACCGCGCCGTCCGGCGTTCTCGCCCTCGGTCCCACCGCTACCCCGCTTCCGGCCGACGGCGGTGCAGGGCGCTCCTTCAGCCCGGATCCCTACCCGACGCGAACGCTGACGCCCGCGTCCTCCGGGATCGACGCTGCGCGTGGCCGCGCCGAGACCGGCGAAGTGACCATCGAAGCGACGACGAGCCAGTTCCCTCCGGGCGACGAGCGGTACCACACGTACGCCGAGATGAGCGCCGAGACCGCCGCGCTTGCCGCCGCGCATCCGCGGATCGTGAAGCGGTTCAGCATCGGCAAGTCGTACCAGGGACGCGAGCTGTGGGCCGCCAAGGTCAGTGACAACGTCCTGGTCGACGAGAACGAGCCGGAGGTGCTGTTCCAGGGGCTGCAGCACGGCGACGAGCACATGGCGCTCGAGATGACGCTGTACATCTTCAACCAGCTCGTGAAAGGCTATGCCGCTGGCGATGCGCGCATCAGGAACATCGTGAACAACCGCGAGGTCTGGATCGTGTTCGCGCTGAATCCGGACGGCGCCGAGTACGACATCGCCGGCGGCTACTACCACGGCTGGCGCAAGAACCGGCAGCCCACGCCCGGCTCGAGCCACATCGGCACCGACGTGAACCGCAACTTCCCGTACCACTGGGGTTGCTGCGGCGGCTCCAGCGGTGACCCATCGAGCTCCCGCTACCGCGGTCCGTCACCGCTCTCCACGCCGGAGGCGCTGGCGCTGAAGCGGTTCGTCACGAGTCGCATCGTGGGCGGGGGGCAGCAGATCCGGACGGCGATCGACTTCCATACGTACGGCCATCTCGTCTTGTGGCAGTACGGCTACACGAAGACCGACGTGCCGTACGACATGACGAGGGCCGACCACGACGCCCTTGTCGCGATGGGAACGCACATGGCCAGCACGAACGGCTACACCGCCGGACAGGGAGCCGATCTGCTGTATCTCACCGACGGATCCGCGACGATGTACCTGTACGGGGTCCACCGGATCTTCGTCTACACCTTCGAGCTCGACACGCACGACTATCCGGCGGACGAAACGATCGCCACGGAGACCGCCTCGAACCGCGAAGCCGCTCTGTATCTCATGGAGCAGGCAGGATGCCCGTACCGCGCCAGCGGGAAGGCGGCGCAGAACTGCGGGCCGCTCTACGAGGACTTCGAGATCGGGCGCGGGTGGCGGATGGACCCGTACGGGACCGACACCGCGACGATGGGCCGGTTCGAGCGGGGCAACCCGCAGTGGACGAGCTCGAACGGCTACAAGCAGCGCGGCACTACGATCTCGGGCAGCGTCGACCTTGTCACCGGCCGGCTCGCAGGCTCGTCCGTGGGCACGTTCGACGTCGACGGTGGCGTCACGTCCGCGCTCTCTCCCGTGATCACACTGCCGGCGGGGAGCAGCTACACGCTCTCGTTCCGCTACTACTTCGCACACTCGCAACTGGGCTCCAGCGCCGACTACTTCCGGGTCAGCGTCGTCCGCGCTGATGGTTCGAGGAGTCGCGCGTTCCAGCGCCAGGGGTCGCTGAAGGATGTGGACGCGGCCTGGGCGACGGCGGGCATCGACCTGAGCACGTTCGCAGGACAGAAGGTGCGCCTGCTGTTCGAGGCGGCGGACAGCGGCACGAACAGCCTGATCGAGGCCGCCGTCGACGACGTGCGGGTCACGCGGCCGTGAACCGCGCTCGGAGCGGCCGGCAGCAGGATGCCGGAGACGCACTCCCTGCTGTCCACCCCTCGCGGCGCCGGACGTTCGCGCCGGCGTTGCTCATCGCCCTGGCCGTGACGCTCCTGACACCGCCGAGCCCGTCCGCGACCGCCGCTGCAGCCGATTTCCCGCCCGGCTTCGAGGGCTATCACACCTACTCGGAGATGGCGACCCATCTCGCGGACGTCGCTGCCGCGCGTCCCGGGATCGTCCGCCGGTTCAGTATCGGGAAGTCGTACCAGGGGCGGGACATCTGGGCGGTCAAGGTGAGTGACAACGTGGGGACCGACGAAAACGAGCCGGAGGTGCTGTTCGACGGCAACACGCACGCGCGCGAGCACATCACCGGCGAGATGGCGATCTACCTGCTGGACATGCTCGTGCGGGGCTACGTGAACGGCGACGCACGCGTCAGGCGGGTCGTGAACACGCGAGAGATCTTCATCGTTCCGATGGTGAACCCGGACGGCGTGCAGTACGACATCTCCGGCGGGGTGTTCCACTACTGGCGGAAGAACCGTCAGCCGAACGCGGCTACCACGGCCGTCGGAACGGACATCAACCGCAACTACGGCTACCACTGGGGCTGCTGCAACGGCTCCAGCACGAGCCCTTCGAGCAGCCAGTACCGCGGCCCGAGTGCGTGGTCGACGCACGAAGCGCGCGCCCTCCGGGATTTCATCAACCGACGGGTGGTCGGCGGTCGGCAACAGATCAGGGCCGCGATCAGCTTCCACAGTGCGGGCGAGCAGGTCCTGTGGCCGTACGGGTACACGTTCACGGATGTTCCGGGCGACATGACGACCGAGGATCACACCGCGCTCGTCGCGCTCGCTCGCGGCATGGCCGCCGACAGCGACTACACCGCGATGCAGTCGAGCGGCCTCTACGTCACCGACGGCGATTACATCGACTGGGCATACGGGATCCACCGGATCTTCGCCTACACCTTCGAGCTCTACCCGCCGGTGACGAGCGACCCCGATCGGCACTACCCCGACGACTCGCTCGTCCCCCGCGAGACCTCCCGCAACAGGAGCGCGGTGCTACGGCTGCTCGAGAACGCCGATTGCCCCTACCGGGCATCCGGGCGTGCTCTCCTCGACTGCGGCCCGCTCTACGACGACTTCGAGATCGCCCGCGGCTGGCGCATGAACCCGAGCGGTACCGACACGGCGACGGCGGGACGCTTCGAGCGAGGGAACCCGGAGACGACCTCGTCGTCGGGGTACAAGCAGCTGGGCACGGCCGCGAGTGGCAGCCTCGACCTCGTGACCGGGCGCCTGGCCGGAGCGTCGGTCGGGACGCACGACGTGGACGGTGGGAAGACCTCCGCGATGTCACCCTCGATCACCCTCAGTGGTGGCTCGACCTTCCAGCTCCGGTTCCGCTACTACTTCGCGCATTCGTCCCTGTCCTCGACCGCCGACTACCTTCGCGTGAAGGTCGTGACCTCCTCGGGTGCGACGAGGACGGTCTTCCAGGAGTTCGGCTCCGCGGTGGATGACGACGCCGCGTGGACGAGCCGAAGCATCGACCTCGACGCATACGCCGGCCAGAGCGTCCGACTCCTCGTCGAGGTGGCCGACGGAAGCACGAACAGCCTCGTCGAGGTGGCGATCGACGACGTGCGGGTGACACGGGAGTAGCGGCGGCCGCTCGGCGGCTGTGTTGCTGCCCTCAGGGGAAGGCGGCCACCGCCGCGACGAGCAGCTCGACGAACCGTTCTCGGTCGATGCGGACGCCGACCTCCGCGTTCGGGGCCAGGCGTTCCTGATCGGCTGGATCGACCAGCTCGACGATCGTCCGCCCTCGGCTCGACTCGTCGCCGGTCTCGACCTCCACGCGTGCCGAGCGCGTCTCGACGAGGCCGAGGTCCAGGACATGGGCCACCGCCACGGCGTCGTGGATCGGCGATCCTTCCCAGCCGTAGCGGTCGGCGTGGAAGCGGGCGAAGTACCGGAGCAGGTCGGCGAACACAGCGCCCGTCCGGGTCGCCAGCGACCGCAGACGCTCTGCGTCGGCGAGGGTGAACAGCGCCTGATGGGTGACGTCGAGCCCGATCATCGTGACCGGGCGTCCGGACGCGAAGACGCGCGCGGCCGCCTCGGGGTCCTGCCAGATGTTGAATTCCGCGGCGGGTGTGATGTTCCCCTCCCCGATCGCACCGCCCATGACGCAGATGTGCGCTATCCGGCCGGCGAGCGTCGGGTATGCGTCGAGGAACATGGCCACGTTGGTCAGCGGCCCGACCGGGACCAGAGTGACGGCCTCCGAGCTCGCTCCGATCAGGTGAGCCATCAGCTCGACGGCACCCTCGGGCCAGGGATCGATCGCCGGGACGGGTAGCTCCGCTCCCTCGAGACCGCTCTCGCCGTGAACGTGATCGGCGACCTGGAGCGAGCGCCGGAGCGGCCGATCGGCGCCCGCGCCGACGGGGATGTCAGTGCGGCCCGCCAACGTCAGTACCGCGAGGGCGTTGCGGGTCGTGTGCGCGAGCGTGGCATTCCCCGCCACGGTCGTGACGCCCAGCAGGCGCACCTCGGGACGGGCGAGCGCGAGGAGCATCGCGAGCGCGTCGTCGTGCCCCGGGTCACAGTCGAGGATGATCGCCGTGCGCCGCCTCCCGCCGGCGGCGTCGGCGGCAGGACCTGCTGGAACGACGGGCCTCACTCTTTCTCGTACGGCCGGCCGTCGGCGGCAGGAGCCCGCGCGCGCCCGACGAGCCCGGCCACGACGAGGATCGTGACGACGTACGGCACCATCAATAGCAGCTCTGACGGGATGGGCACGTTCAGGATCGACAGGCGCGCCTGGAGTGAGTCGGCGAAGCCGAACACGAGGCTGGCGAAGAACGACCCGACCGGGGCCCAGCCGCCGAAGATCATCGCGGCGAGCCCGATGAACCCACGGCCCGCGGTCATCTCGCGGTCGAACCGCCCCGTCGACCCCAGGACCAGGAAGGCGCCGCCGACCCCCGCCAGCATCCCGCCCAGGATCACGTTCTGGTAGCGCGTGCGGAGGACGTCGATGCCGACCGTGTCCGCCGCCTTCGGGTGCTCACCCACGGCTCGGACGCGCAGGCCCCACCGCGTCTTGAACAGCGCGACGTGGATGAGCACGACGAGCACGAACATCGCGTACACGAACACGTTGTTGTTGAAGACGATCGGTCCGACGACCGGGATATCGGAGAGCAGCGGGATCTGGATCGGACCCAGCCGGTCGGGGTTGTTGAGCTCGGGCCTCCGTTGCAGCACGCGAGCGGAGAGGAAGCTGGTCATGCCGATCGCGAAGATGTTGATGACCGTCCCGGCGATGATCTGGTCGACCCGGTAGCGGATCGAGAGCACCGCGAGCAGTGCGGCCAGCAGTGCCCCCACGACGACGGCCGCGATGATCCCGATCCACGGGCTGCCCGTCGCACTCGCGGCGACGGCGGCGACGAACGCGCCGGTGAGGAGCATTCCCTCGATCGCGATGTTCACCACGCCGGCCCGTTCGCACAGCACACCCGCGAGGGCCGCGAACGTGATCGGCGTTGCGCGCTGGAGCGTGCCCTGGAGGACGCCGACGAGATTCATCGAGCGCGTCGATGCTGCCCAGACCAGGAAACCCGCGATGAACAGCAGGACGACAGCTCCGAGCACGACGGCGTTCCGTGCCCCGAACCCACGCGTGAGCTGGACGGCCCCCAGGAATGCGCACAAGCCGGCGAGCGCGTATGCCGTGGGCGCCGACGGGACGACGAGTGGTGGCAGCTGGACGGCGACGCGGGGCGCGTTCAGCTCGAACGACGAGGTCGCTCCGGGCTCCGTCGCGGCGCCGAACGCGACCGCGATGATCGCCGCCAGAGCGAGATAGACGAACCCGAACAGCTGCTGGCGACGGAGGCCGGCAGAGCCCGCGCCAACGGTGGTGGCGGCGGCGGTCACGTGCCCCACCCCTTCGAGAAGACCTCGGTGCCCGTCGTGCGCCCGGCGCGGATCCGGTAGAGGCCGCGGACGAGGGCCGGAGCGGCGATGAACATGATGACCAGCGCCTGCACGACGACGACGAGGTCGATCGGGATCCCCGTCGCTGCCTGCATCGGGGTCGCGCCGGCGCGCAGGGCGCCGAACAGGAGCGCAGCGGCGACGACGCCGAGGGGCCGGGAGCGGCCGAGCAGCGCCAGCGCGATCGCATCGAAACCGTAGCCCGGAGACAGCCCCGAGACGAGCCGTCGGTTGGAGCCGAGCACCTCCGACGTGCCCGCGAGCCCCGCGAGGCCGCCGCAGACCGCCATCGCGAGGATGACCGTTCGGCCGGTGTCGATACCGGCGTACCGCGCCGCCTGCGGGTTGAGGCCGACGGCTCGGAACTCGAAGCCCTTGGTGGAGCGGAACAGCAGCCAGGAGACGACGGCGGCAGCGATCAGCGCGATGACGAGTCCCCAGTGGACGCCGGCGGCGAGGCCGGGGATCAACGGCGGGAGAGCCGCACTCTCGACGACCTCCTTGGAGATCGGATCCTCGCGACCCGGTCTCTGGAACACATCGGTCTTGAGGGCGAGGTCGATCAACCGGTAGGCGACGTAGTTGAGCATGATCGTGACGATCACCTCATGGGCGCCGGTCCGCGCCTTGAGGAACCCGGGGATGAATCCCCAGAGCGCACCACCCAGGAACCCTGCGGCGACCGCGAGCGGGATGTGGATGAAGAACGGAAGCCCGGGGAACGAGAACCCGACGAACACCGCGAACAGCGCGCCCAGATACAGCTGTCCCTCGGCCCCGATGTTGAAGAGCCCCGAGCGGAACGCGAGGGCGACCGAGAGGCCCGCGAAGATGAGCGGCGTCGAGCGCTGGAGCGTGACGCTGATGGGGTCGAGTGCCGCCACGAACGCGTCGAGGTCGCCTGCTGCGAGCGCTCCCACGAGGTCCCCGGGGTTGCCGATGGAGCCGGCGATGAGCGCACCGTAGGCCGCGGCGACGAGGTCCCACGAGGCCCCGAGCGCGGCCACCGGATCGACGCCGAACAGCGTGACGAGATCGGGGTCGCTGAGCACGATCACCAGCGCTCCCAGGATCAACGCCGTGAGGATCGCGAGCGCCGGGAGCAGCAGCCCCCGCCCGAACGTGACCGCCTGCCGAGTGAGACCGGGGCGGGTCGGGCGCTCGGGGACGGCTGCCATGGAACCCTGACCAGGCGCAGCCACGGGCGCAGCGTCGAGGGCGACAGGTGTCGCCGACATGGTCTCGGGAGGTGCGCCCGGGGAATCCGCGGCGCCGACACCAGAAGGGGAAACGCCACCCGCTGAAGAGTCGCGAGGTTCGGTCATCCCGCGGATGCTGCGGCGGCGGCGATCTCCTGTGCCTCCGGGTCGAGCCCCTCCTCGGGCCGCGCTCCGCCCATCAGCAGCCCCAGGCGCTCCGGCGTCGCCTCGGCTGGATCGAGGATCGCGACGATCCGCCCCTGGTACATGACCGCGATGCGGTCGGCGAGTGCGAGCACCTCGTCGAGCTCGGTGGAAACGATCAGCACCGCCGTCCCCTCGTCGCGCTTCTCGACGATCCGGCGGTGGATGTACTCGATCGATCCCACGTCAAGACCTCGCGTCGGCTGCGCCGCGACGAGCAGGCGGATCGGCCGCGAGAACTCACGCGCGACGATGACCTTCTGCTGATTCCCGCCCGAGAGGTTCGCGACGTCGTTGAACACCGACGGCGTCCGGACGTCGTACTGGGCGACCTGCTCGCGTGCCCTCTGCAGGATGGCGTGGCGCTCGAGTCGCAGCCCGGTGGCGTACGGCGCGAGGTAGTAGCTGTTCAGCACGAGGTTGTCCGCGATCGTGAAGCCGGGCACCAGCCCGTCCTCCAACCGGTCCTCGGGGACGTGCGCGCACCCGGCCTCGAAGACGCGCCGCGGATGTGCCGTGATCGGACGCCCGTCGAGCGTCACGGTCCCTGCGGAGACGGGCCGGAGACCGGTCACGGCCTCAACGAGCTCCGTCTGCCCGTTTCCCTGCACGCCCGCGATGCACGCGATCTCTCCTGCGTGCACGGTCAGGTCCAGCCCGTCGACGGCGACGTGATCACGGTCGTCACACACGACCAGTCCCTTGATCTCGAGCACCGTGCCCGCGGGTTCCGAGGGCGCTTTGTCCACCTGGAGCTGAACGCTCCGCCCGACCATCATCGCCGCCAGCTGCTCCCTGCTCGTCGTGCCGGGTGTCGTCGTCCCGGCCACCCGACCCCGTCGCAGGACCGTGATCCGATCGGCGACCTGCAGCACTTCGTTCAGCTTGTGCGTGATGAAGATGATCGACGTCCCGCTCCGCGCGAGCGAGCGCATGATCGCGAACAGCTCTTCGCCTTCCTGGGGCGTCAGGACAGCGGTCGGCTCGTCGAGGATGAGCACGTCCGATCGGCGGTACAGCGCCTTGATGATCTCGACGCGTTGGCGTACACCGACGGGCAGGTCTTCGACGAGTGCGTCGGGGTCGACCCTGAGACCGTGACGCTCCGACACCTCGACGATCCGGCGTCTCGCGTCCGCCACGTCCAGTAGCCCCCCGAAGCCTCTGGTCGACTCGGCACCGAGCATGACGTTCTCCGTGACGGTGAATACCGGCACGAGCATGAAGTGCTGGTGGACCATCCCGATCCCGGCCGCGATCGCGTCGCCCGGGTCGTGGAACGTCACGGACCGGCCGTCGAGGAGGATCTCGCCCTCGTCCGGCCGATACAGGCCGTACAGCACGTTCATCAGGGTCGTCTTGCCCGCGCCGTTCTCGCCCAGCAGCGCATGGATCTCGCCCGGCTCGACGACGAGGTCCACACCTTCGTTCGCCACGACGCCCGGGAAGCGCTTCGTGATGCCCTGCAGCTCGAGCTTCACGTTCTCACTCCCCTCCGGTCCTCAGACCCTGACCCGTAGCTCCTGCAGCCCGCGCAGGATGTACGTCGGCTTCCAGACCGGCTCCGCCACGACCGTCATCGTGGGCAGGCGCCGCAGCAGTGTCGCGAACAGGATGGCGAGCTCCAGGCGCGCGAGTGGCGCGCCGAGGCAGTAATGGACGCCAGCCCCGAAAGCGAGATGCGGGTTCGGGGAGCGAGAAAGGTCCAGGCGGTCGGGCTCGTCGAACACATCGGGGTCGTGGTTCGCCGACCCGAACAGGAGCGCGAGTTCCTCGCCCCTCGGGATCCTCACCCCCTCGACTTCGATGTCCTCCAACACCCATCGCTCGAACATCTGGAGCGGTGTGTCGTAGCGCATCAGTTCCTCGATCGCGCTCGCGACGAGCGAGTGATCCTCGCGAAGCCGCGCGAACTGCTCCGGGTTTCGGAACAACGCCCACCACGCGTTACCCGCCAGGTTCACCGATGCCTCGTGACCGGCGTTGAGCAGGAGCACACAGGTCCCGATCAGCTCGTCCTCGGTGAGCACGTCGCCTTCGTCCACGACCTGGGTGAGCCGGGAGATGAGATCGTCGCCGGGATCCGCCCGCCTCTTCCGCGACAGCTCGCGCAGGTAGTCCGAGAACTCCACGCTCGCGCGCACCGCCCTGCGGGCCGATGCCTCGGAGGGATTGAGCTCGTACATCAGGCAGATGTCGGCCGACCAGGGACGCAGCAGCGGGCGGTCGACCTCGGGTACCCCGAGCAGTTCTGCGATGACGGTGACCGGGAGCGGTTCTGCGATCCGCGAGATGAGATCGAACTCGGGCTCACCTTGCACGGCGTCGATCAGTCCGTCGACGATGCCCTGGATCCGCCCGCGGAGGTTCTCCACCGTCCGGGGCGTGAACGCGCGCGAGACGAGGCGCCGCAGGCGGGTGTGGTCGGGCGGCTCGCGGTCGAGCATCCCGTTCCGGATGAGATGCCAGAACGGGGCATGCCATTCCGGCTCTTCGGGGCGGCCCATCTCCTGGTGGGACGCGACATGGAGGTACGTCCGCCCGAGCCGCCGATCGCGAAGCAGCGCGTTGACGTCAGCGTACCGGGAGACGATCCACTGGTTCGTGTCGCCGTTATAGAGGACGGGGTATCGCTCGCGGAGCTCCGCGTACGTGGGATACGGGTTCGCGATGAACGCGACGTCCCACGGATCGAAGCCGAGGCTGCGGGGCGTCGCGGACGAGACCGCGCTCATGGGGTCCTCAGCGTATCGGTCCGGCCGGCGGTCTGCAGCGGATGAAGACGGACGGCGTCCAGTGGGGACGCCGTCCGTCGGTGCTGCGCGCGAAAACGGCCTATTGCCCGGGGGCGCCCTCATACCAGTCTGCAGGCTTGACCTGGCCGGACGCGATCGCCTGCCGCAGCGCGTCGATCTCCGCGTCGAGCTCCTGCGGGACGTCGTTCTCGAACTCGTGGTACGGCGCCAGGCCGACGCCCTCGTTCTTGAGCGTGTTCACCTGTACGCCACCCTTGAATCTGCCTTCGAGAGCGGACCTGATGGCGCCCTTCACGCCATTGTCGATGCGCTTCAGGATGCTCGAGAGCATCACGTCCCTGTACTCGGGCGCGGAGATCGCCTGGTCCACGTCGACGCCGATGAACATCACGCCCTCGGCATCCTGCACCGCGGCTGCGGCTCCGAGCCCGACGGGGCCGGCGACCGCCATGACCACGTCGGCGCCTTCCTGGATGAAGCCCTCGGTGACCTGACGGCCCTTCGCCGTATCCTGGAAGTCGCCGGTGAAGGATCCGCTCTTCTTCTTGGGATCCCAGCCGAGCAACTGGACGTTCTTGCCCTTCTGCTTGTTGTAGTAGTTCACGCCGGCGGCAAAGCCTTCCATGAACGTGCGCACCGGCGGGATGTCGATGCCCCCGAACGTGGCCACCTTGCCGGTCTTGCTCATGCCCGCGGCGAGATACCCGCCGAGCATCGTCGCCTCGTCGATCGCGAACACGATCCCGGCGACGTTCGGGATGACGGGGTCATAGGCGAAGTCGACGATCGCGAACTTCTGCTTCGGGTTCGCCTTCGCCGCTGCCTCTGTCGCATCGCCCAGCAGGAAGCCGACGGTGACGATCAGATCGCACTTCTCGTTGATGAAGGTCTGGATGTTGCGGTTGTAGTCGGCTTCGGACGTGGACTCGAGGAACTTGATCTCGCCGATGCCGAACTCGGCCTTGGCACCCTCGAGCCCCGCGTACGCGTTCTGGTTGAACCCCTTGTCGTCGATGCCGCCGGTATCGCTGACCTCGCAGGCCTTGAAGTCGGCTGCACCGGGAAGCGGAGTCCCTGCCGCGGCCCCGCCGCCCGCCGGACTCCCGCCCGCCGGACCCCCGCCCGCTGGACTGTTCGCCGCCGGGCTCCCGGCCCCGGCGCCGCCGGCGGCCGGACTTCCACCACCCGGGCGACCTGCGCCGCCCTGGCACGCCCCTACGATGAGGGCGGTCGCGGCGACGAGCGCCGCGAGAGCACGCGTCGTGCCCAATGTCTCCTCCTCTGAAGTGATCGGTCGCCCATCCGGCCGCGCCTCGGTACGCCCGTCGGCGACGGATGCAATGATGGCACGGCGTGACGGCGGATGAGCGGGCGCGAGCCCGGGACGTGCTCGACCTCCAGGAGGGCCGGTGGCACGTTCCCATCCTCGACGCGCGAGGCGCGGAGGAGCTGCTCGCGACCGCTCACCGGATCGCCGTGATCGGTGCCTCGCCCGATGCGGCGCGACCATCCCATGGCGTGATGCGCTACCTCCTGGCGCACGGCTATGAGTGTGTCCCCGTCAACCCGCGGGCGACCGACGTCCTCGGCAACATCTCGTTCCCGTCACTTGAGATCGCAGTGGCGGAGACAGGGCCGTTCGACATCGTCAACGTGTTCCGGCGCCCCGGGGCGACGCCTGACGTCGCACGAAGTGCCGTCGCGACCGGCGCCAGGGCTCTGTGGCTCCAGTTCGGCATCGTGAACTGGGAGGCCGCCCGGATCGCGCACGAGGGCGGCCTGGGAGTGGTGATGGATCGCTGTACCCGCATCGATCACGAGGTCGCGATCCGACGGAGGACCCGCGACCGCTGAGGACACGTACCGGGACCGGCCGAGTCGGGCTCCTAGATGCGGAGATCCTCCCAGAGCCCCAGCTCATTCCCCTCGGTGTCCGCGACGACGGCATACCAGCCCTGCCCCGGCACCTCAGCCCTTGGCTCGACCACCGAACCGCCCAACTGCTCGATGCGGGGCAGTGTCTCGTCGATCGAATCGACCGTCACGAAGTTGCGGACACGCTCCCCCGCCGACCTTCCACGCCGCCCGACGGCGCCGCCGAGCCCCTCACGGCCCGCGGCCGTCTCGAACAGGTAGTAGTCCGGGAAGTCCTCCATCGCCCGGAACCGCCAGCCGAACGCCTCTGCGTAGAAGTTCCGCGCCCGTTCCGGGTCATCCGCCGGGAACTCGACGTGAGTGATGTCACCGTGCGCCATCCTCGCCTCCCCTCTTCGGCGGCGTTGCGCCGCCTCAGGGCCGGAGTCTAGCCGGGCGTCAGCGGATGGCGAAGCCGAGGAACACAAGAACGACCCCCGCGACGGCGACGAACGCCCAGCGCCGGGCGCGGTCACGCAGCTCCTGGCGCATCACGTCAGCGCCTGTGACCGACCGATCCCTACCGCCCGCGGCCGTGCGCCGTCCACCACGCCAGTCCTCGTACCGCCGCACGTTCTCCTCGGTCGCCTGCAGTGCGCGATACCGCTGGTACGGCGCGCGCGCCTGGAGGTAGCCGACCACGATCAGCGCGACGCCGGCGAGCCACAGGAGGAGGTTGACGGTCACCGGTGCGGGCCGGGGATCGCCGCGGAAGCGAGTCGTCCGGCGTGGCGCAGACGCCCGATGCTCACGTGCCTCGGCCGAGGTTCAGGCGCCAAGCCGGTCGCGGAACAGCCGCTGGACGATCGCCGCGTTCGCCTGTCCGCGGGTCGCCTTCATGACCTGTCCGGTCAGGAAACCCACCGCCTGCGTCTTGCCGGCGCGCACGTCGGCGACCGCGGCCGGGTTCGCCTCGAGCACCTCGTCCACGGCGGCCTCCAGCGCCGATACGTCGCTGATCTGCCGCAGCCCAAGCTCCGCGACGATGGCATCGACTCCCTCCCTCGTCGCGAAGTGCCGCTCGAACACCTGCTTCGCGTTCGTGCCGGAGATCGCGCCGTCCTCCACGAGGCGGACGAGTCGGGCCAGCTCGCGGGGTGAGACGGGCGGCTGACCGGCTGCCTCGCCGTCACCACCGCCGCCCCCGATGCCGTTGCGATCGCCTCCGCCGGGACCCGGAACCGTCCCCTCCCCGCCAGCGACCTTCGCCAAGCGGAGGTACTCCCCCGTGACCCAGTTCGCGACGCGCTTCGCCGGCAGCGCCTCGTCGGCGGTGAGCGCTGCCTCGAACAGCCGAGTCGCGTCGAGGTCGGCCACGAGCACCGCGGCGTCGTACGCGGACAGGCCGAGCTCCTCCACGTATCTGCGTCGCCGTGCCGCGGGTAGCTCCGGCATCCGGGCCCGGATCCCCTCGAGCCACGCGTCGTCCGTGCGAAGCGGCGGGAGATCCGGCTCCGGGAAGTACCGGTAGTCCTGCGAGTACTCCTTCGAGCGCATCGTGTACGTCGCGCCGCGGTCGTCGTCCCAGCCACGGGTCTCCTGGAGGAGCCGCTCCCCGGCGTCGATCGCCCGCGCCTGCCGCTCGATCTCGAACCCGATCGCTCGCTCCACGGATCGGAACGAGTTCATGTTCTTCACTTCCACCCGGGTCCCGAACGCCTCCTGGCCCCATGGCCGCAACGAGACGTTCGCCTCGACGCGCATCTGGCCGTTCTCGAGCTCCGCGTCCGACGCGCCGATCGTCATCAGCAGCATCCGCAGCTCCTCGGCGTAGCGTCGCGCCTGCTCCGCCGTCCGGAGGTCGGGCTCGGTCACGATCTCCATCAGCGGGACCCCGGAGCGGTTGAAGTCCACTCGGCTGACCCGCTTGCCGTTCGAGTCGACCTCATGGACGAGCCGGGCGGTGTCCTCCTCGAGGTGTGCGCGTGTGATGGCGACCGAGACCTGGCCGTCCGATGTGTCGAACTCGAGCCGCCCGCGGGCAGACAGCGGCAGGTCGTACTGGCTGATCTGATAGCCCTTCGGTAGGTCCGGATAGAAGTAGTTCTTCCGATCCCACCGGGTGTACTCCGGGATCTCGGCGCCGAGCGCCAGCGCCGTGGCGAGCACGTGCTCCACGGCTACCCGGTTGATCACCGGCAGCGCGCCCGGGAGCCCGAGACAGACGGGGCAGGTGTGCGAGTTGGGCGGATCGTCCTGGAAGTCCGTCGAGCACGGGCAGAACATCTTCGAGGCGGTCCGCAGCTGGACGTGGCACTCGATGCCGATGACCGCTTCGTACTTCACCAGCGGGGACGCTTCCGCAACGTTCATGAGGCTAGTTTCGCATGCGACCAACGTCCTGCTACTGCTCGCGCCTTTCGGCCGACGCCCGCGCGAAATGCAAGGGCTAGCCTCGACGGGTGCATCGACTCCACGCACTCCTCGTGCAGATCATCGTCGCCGGATCGCTCGTCGCGGCGTGCATGCCCGGGGGTGCTGGGGGCCCCGGTAACGCGACACGTCCCTCGAGCTCGTCCGCGCCCACCTGGTCGTCTCGGGTGAGCAGATCGTCGGCGCGTGGATCTCGGTAGAGCCGGAGGCGCCCGGCGTCTACCCTCTCGACACTCCGCGCGAGGAGCTCCAGGGGTAGTGGTGTAGGCGAGCATGCAGTTCACCGCCGGGTTCGGGATGCTGCGAACCGACCACGCCGCGGCCCCTAGAGCGAGCGGACGAAGCGCTCGATCCGGCGGACGGCCTCCTGAAGGCCCTCGAAGCTCGTCGCGTACGACGCCCGGACGTGGCCCTCCCCGGACGGCCCGAACGCGGTGCCCGGGATGACCGCGACCTGGTGCTCGAACAGGAGACGCTCGGCGAACTCCTCGCTCGAGAGGCCGGTCCCCTTGATGCTCGGGAACGCGTAGAACGCGCCGTGCGGATCGAACGTGGGCAGCCCGATCCGGTTCAGCTCGGCCACGAACATCCGGCGTCGGCGGTCGTACTCGTCGACCATCCGGAGAACGTCATGTTCCGCGCCGGTCAACGCCGTGACCGCGGCGTCCTGCGCCGTCGTCGGCGCCGACATGATCTGGTACTGGTGGATCTTGACGAACCCTTCGAGGAGCTCGCGCGGCGCGCACGCGTACCCGACTCGCCACCCGGTCATCGCGTATGCCTTGGAGAAGCCGCCGAGCAGGACGGTTCGCTCGCGCATCCCCGGCAAGGAGCTGAACGCGCGATGACGGTGACCGGCGTAGACGAGGCGGTCGTAGATCTCGTCGCTGACGACGAGCAGGTCGTGGCGCTCGGCGATATCGGCGATGGCGTCGAGCGTGTCGTGCGCGAGGACGGCACCCGTCGGGTTGCAGGGATAGCCGAGGAAGATCGCCTTGGTTCGCGGAGTCACCGCTGCCTCCACCTCCGCGGGGTCGAGCTCGAAGGCTCGCTCGGCGCGGGTCGAGACGAAGACGGGGACGCCTCCGCTGAACACGATCGCCGGGACGTAGGCGACGTACGACGGCTCGTGGAGGATGACCTCGTCACCAGGATCGACGATCGCGGCCATCGTCACGGCCAGCGCCTCGGAGGCCCCGACCGTCACGCAGATCTCGCCCTCGGGGTCGTAGCGGACCCCGTAGAGCCGCTCGAGGTGACCGCTCAGTCCCCGCCGGAGGTCGAGCGTGCCGTAGTTGCTCGTGTAGTGGGTCCGGCCGGCTCGGAGCGATCGGACGCCCTCCTCGACGATCTGGGGAGGCGTCGTGAAGTCCGGCTCGCCGACGCCGAGGCTGATGACGTCCGGCATCGTCGCGATGACGTCGAAGTACTTCCGGATCCCGGATGGCGGCACGCGGCGGACGCGCTCGGCAAGACGCTCGCGCACGACGGGCACGGGCGCGGACTGGACGGCTCCCGGGGTCGGCGGGACGGGCTCGGGCGCGGCGCTCCGGTGCGACATGAGCGGTTCGATCGACATCAGTCTCCTCGAGAGTCGGCGCTCGGGCGGCGAGTATACGGGGACGTCACGCTCGCGCCGTGGCCAGACGTTCTGCGGGTGTCCGTGCCTCAGCGTCGTCGAGCGCGGTGAGATCCGCGGGCTCGAGACGGCGCCAGTCCGCGTCCGCCGTGATCGCCTCGTACGCGCGCGCGAGCTGGAAGAGCCTCGACTCGTCCCAGGCCCGGCCGATGAACTGCAGACCGACGGGCAGCCCCTCGCTCAGCCCGCACGGGATCGAGACGCCAGGCAGGCCGGCCATGTTGACGGGCAGCGTGCAGGCGTCCGAGAGGTACATCGCGACGGGATCGGTGAGCCTGGCGGCGAACGGGAACGCCACCGTGGGACTGGTCGGCGCGACGAGCGCGTCGACCTTCGCGAACGCCTCGTCGAAGTCCTTCTTGATCAGCGTCCGGACCTTCTGCGCCTTCAGGTAGTACGCGTCGTAATACCCAGCCGACAGGGCGTACGTGCCGAGCATGATCCGCCGCTTGACCTCCGCGCCGAAGCCGCTCCCCCGCGTCGCGAGATAGTTCTCGAGCACGTTGCCGGCGCGGCTGCTGTACCCGTACCGGATCCCGTCGTACCGCGCGAGGTTCGCCGAAGCCTCGGCGGGCGCGATGATGTAGTACGTTGCGAGCCCGTAGTCGGTGTGCGGGAGGTCGACGTCGACGATCTGGGCGCCGGCCGACTCGAGCGCACGGACAGCCGCGCGCACGCGGGCCTCTACACCCGGCTCCATCCCGGTCACGAAGTACTGCCGGGGCAGCCCCAGGCGCGCTCCGCGGAGCGAAGCCGCCGCTTCGTCGTCGCTAGCGGGCAGGGCCGCGGCGTAGTCGGGCACCGGCACGGGCGCGGACGTCGCGTCCCGGTCGTCACGGCCAGCCACGGCCTGCAACAGCAGCGCGGCATCGCGGACGTCCCGGCCGAACGGCCCGATCTGGTCGAGCGAGCTCGCGAACGCGACGATGCCGTATCGACTGACCCGACCGTACGTCGGCTTCATCCCCACGATCCCGCACAGCGCCGCCGGCTGCCGGATGGACCCGCCCGTGTCGGTTCCGATCGACACCGGGACGTGGTAGGCCGCGACGGCCGCGGCGGAACCCCCGCTGCTCCCGCCCGGGACTCGGTCGAGGTCCCAGGGGTTGCTCGTCGGGCCCCACGCCGAGTGCTCCGTGGAGGAGCCCATCGCGAACTCGTCCATGTTGGTCTTGCCCGGTACGACCGCGCCCGCCTCTTCCAGCCGCTCCGCGATGTGGGCGTCATAGGGGCTGACGAAGCCTTCGAGGATCCGGCTCCCGGCCGTCGCGGTCTGGCCGCGGGTCAGGACGAGATCCTTGAGCGCGACCGGGATGCCGAGGAGCGCCGGGAGGGCGGCGAGCGCGTCGGGGCCAGTAGTCCGCGCACGTGCCAGGCGTTCGTCCGCTTCCCTCGCCTTGGCGCGTGCGCGTTCCCCATCAAGGAAAAGCCACGCGCCGAGCCGCTCGTCCTGACGGGACGCGAGCGCGAGGTGCGCGTCGAGCAGCTCACCGGCAGTGAAGTCGCCGCGGCGGAGCGCGGCGGCCATCTCGTGAGCGTGGAGCCGCGTCAGCAAGGGAACGGCGGAGTCAGCCATGTGCCGACGTGCGGCGACGACGAGTCACTCGCCCGCGCCGCCGATGATCGCGGGCACGACGAACACATCGCCGGCCCGCTCGGGTGCGTTCGACAGCACCTCGTCAGACGGGAGCGATGGCATCGGGACGTCCTCGCGGAGGATGTTCTCGAGCTCGATCGTCTGCGCGGTCGGCGGGATCCGCTCGGTATCCAGCTCGGCGAGCACGCGGTACTGGTCCAGGATGTGGTTCAGCTGCCCCTCGAGCCGCGTTAGCTCTTCCTCGCTCAGCCCGAGCCGCGCGAGGTACGCGACGTGCTCCACGTCAGCACGGGTGAGTTCGGCCACGGGCTCAGGATAGCGGAGCGGCGCGCAGTCCCTCCTCCACCCCGTCGCCGCTGACGATCGTCAGCGCTGGACGACCGTCACAGCCGAGGCTGGCGCCGAGTACGTCTGATCGCCGTAGAACTGGGCGCGATTCACGAGCAGCGTCCCATCGGCGAGCGTCTTCCACAGTCGCACCCTGAGGTAGACGGTCCCGGTCCCGTCAGTCGGGACCGTCCCGAGTGACCACTTCACCTGGCGTCTACTCGCGTCGTACGTCCCGCCGTTCGTCGCCGAGTAGAACGAGACGCCGGTCGGGAGGCTGTCGACGATACGGGCGTGCGCCGACGCGAACGGGCCGAGGTTCTTGTACGACAGTGCGTAGCGGATGACCGTCGCAGGAGCGGCCTCCGTGGGCCCGGTCTTCCGGAGCACGACGAACGGGTCGTCGGGGTCGTCGTCGCGGATCGTGCCGACGCCCCGGGCATCAGCGATCGTCGCGTTGACGGCGCTCGAGAGGTTGACGTAGAACGTTTCCGTCAGCTCCCGGCGGTTCTCTCCCTTGATCGCGACCCGGATCGTCTTGGTCACCTGCCCTGGGCTGAACCAAAGCGTCCCGCTGCGCGCCGTGTAGTCATCAGGCGCGCGCGCACTCCCGTCCTGGGTCGCGAAGCGGACCGTCACAGTCTTGCCGCTCGCCTTGTCCAGCCGGACGGTGAAGTCGGCGTAGGAGGTGGTGTCACGCTCGGTGACGCTGACGTCGTTGATCCGCAGCGACGGGAGCGGGTCGTTGTCGAGGATCGTTCCGACGCCCCGGCCATCTGCGAGGATGGCGCCCGACAGGTTCACGTAGAACCGCTCGTTCCACTCGTCCGTCGTGTCGCCCAGCACCGGGATGCTGACCGTCTTGCGCGTCTCTCCGGCAGCGAACGTCACGGATCCGCTCTTCGCGGTGTAGTCCTTCCCGGCGCGTGCGGTGCCGTCGGCGGTCGCGTACTTGACCGTCACGGCGTTGGCGCTCGCGTTCGGCATCGTGAGCGCGAACGTGGCGTTCCTCGAACCCGAGTCACCCTCCGTGACGGTCACGTCGTTGATCGAGATCGGGGGATGACGCGTCCAGTCGAGCGTGTTCTCGAGCACCTGGTATCCCGTATACGTGAGGGCATAGTTCGCCAGCCCGAACGGGTGGTAGTACTGCTCGGTCGGCATCGGGAGGAGTGGCCCGATGATCCGAACGCGCCCGTTCCCGACCTTCAGCTCGCCGAGCGTCACCTGGTCCGCTGTCGTGAGCCCGACCGTGCGCCCCCCCTTCTTCTCCCACTCCACCTGGTCGATCGCCCAGACGGGTGACGCGTTGAAGTCGGCCCCGCTCTCGTTCTGGATCGCGTACCCGATCGGCACCGGTTCGTAGGTCTGGTGCCGATGGCCTTCGCCTTCGGCGGCGCCGGGCTGGTTCACGTTCCTGGCCAGCGGGTCGTCGTAGGTCGTCCCCTCGCCGTCCCGGGTGAAGCCGATGTATCCGGCGTAGACCGTGAAGTTGTTGATGATGTTGCGCGGCAGGACTCCCATGTAGGCGACGTTCTTCAAGGCCGCGTCGGTGAGCACGAGGTTTCCACCGCGCTCCGCAAAGGAGCGGAGTTTCGCGCCCCACGCGTTCCTCTCCTCGAGCGATCGCGCAGAGGGTGGGCGAGGCGGGCCAGCGTACTCGTTGGAGAAGGCGACCTTGAATTCGTTCGGAGGCTGCGTCCCGGCCCAGTTGATGATCCGAGCGCGGTAGTGGCCGACAGGAGGCGTCAGGATCGTGACGTCCTCGTTCCCGGTCGCCGTCGTCGAAGAACCCACGTTGAACCACTCGCCGGTGATCCTGCTCTGCCGCTGAAGGTACAGATCCCAGTCGTTCTCGGCGGCCTCCGGCGCCCTGAGCGTCACACTGAGCTGCTGGTTGTTGGATTCGGCACTCGCGTCGAATTCGTAGTCCACGTGACAGGTCGGCGGAAGCACGGGGTTCGTCGGGTAGGCACACGGGACAGTGGCGGCGGCCGTGAGGCCGTTCGAACCAGGATCCGTCGTCGGGTTCTTCGTGAAGCCCGGCTGGGCCGGTCCGGTCGGGATCGGCTCCGTGAAGCCGGGCAGCGGATCGTCCGCGATCACGAGGCTCGTGAACCGGTCGAGGTTCACGCTTCCCGTCAGGACGTCGTCGACGCTCACCGGGACGAGCTGGCCCGGGTCCATGTTCCGGGCGAGGTCGGCGAAGAACTTCATGTTGGTCGCGTTGTACGGGAGCTGGCCGGGATCCTCCCACGCCTTCTCCTGGCTGAACGTGATGTCGAGATCGACGTACCCGTTCGCCGCGCTCTGGGTCACGAGCCCGCCGGTGACGCAGATGCGCCAGCGCCCGGGGATCGGGAGATTCGTGTGGACGGCCTGACCCGCCTGGAGATAGACCGAGGACTGGTTGAAGTACCGGTTGATCTCCTGCCACCGGTCCCTGTCCGTGGCACAGCGCGTGTTGTCCGTGGTCGTGTTCGGGTCGGCCTCCTCGGGCCGGTACCGCTCGAGCACTAGCGACGTGGTCGACTCCGCGCTCACGCCCTCGACGTTCGTGGCCGTCGCCTTACCCTCGACCCCCCCGTTGTAGACGCCGTCCTTCTGGCCCTTGATCTCGAATTCCTTCGTGTATCCGTTCGTCGGGTCGAGCCGCACATCCATGATCGGCTCCTGCGGGTCCAGGCCTTCGCCGGGCACCGGCGCCAGGAGCTCGCCCTCGTTCCGCAACACCTGCGGGTTGTAGACGTACCCGACCTTGCCGGGTGCACGGAACCTGGTCTCCTCGGGCAGCAGGCTGAAGTTGACCATCGCGTAGATGAGGCTCTTGTTGCCGTCGACATGCAGCTGCTCCGCGTCCTTCAGGTAGCACGACCCGGTGCCGCAGTTGCTCAGGTGCGACAGGCTCATCTCGTTATCGATCCCGTCACCGTTCAGACCCAGCGGAGAGTCGATCCAGTCTCCGAGGGATCCCGTCACCGTGTAGTCGATCGTGTCCCATACGGTTCCCCATTGGACGCCGTAGACGCGGGGGTCGTCCTCCGGAGCGTCGTTCGGCTTGATCGCAGGCGACCACTTCAGCCGAGCTTCGGCGTCGGCCCACGCGCCCTTTACGGTCTGGAGGATCCGTTGGTTCTTCGAGTAGTTCCGCTCGGACGCCCCGAGCAGAGTGAACGAGAAGGCGCGGTCGATGAGCTGGCCGTGGAGATCGATCCCGCCGTCCCATTTCGGGTTGCCGTTCGCGTCCTTGGGACCGATCTCCTGAAGGACCTTGCCGAACGAGCGCGTCTCCGGCTCTGACCAGGGCGTATATGGCTTGAACGTGTAGCCGATCGTCGGCCAGTCCCGGTTCATGTCCACGCCGTTGCCGTTGTAGCGCTGGTAGAACCGGACGACGTTCCCCTCGGCGTTCGTGCCCTCGATGCCCGTCACAGGGTCGCCACGCCGCCAGCCATCGGGGTTTGCGAACACGAAATAGATCACGGACTGCTTCAGGGCGGAACCGGCCTTGACGCTCGTCGCCGGCTGTGTCTCGAGCAGGGGGTGAGGGATGTCACCCTCCTGCGGGCAGCCGACGGGCGCCGTCGGCGTCTCGACAGCTTCGCCGTTGTTGATCGCCTCGCAGTAGGCCCATGTGGCCAGATCCTCGGCGGCGCGGGCGCCGGCCTCGACACCCGCCCGCTCGATGCCGTGGATCGAGAGCGGGAACACGAAATGCCGCTTCCCAGCCGTCGGATCGCCCCCGACCGCCACGCGCTCGTCGGTCACTCGGATCATGTACAGGTCCGAGCGCAGCCGGTCCGGAGATACCCCTTGCCTCGGCAGCCCCGCGGAGCACATGTCGAGGTTGCTTGTGGACCTCGAGCAGTCGTCGCCGCCTCCGAAGTCCTCCTCGAGCCGGTGGAACTCGATGAACTGCGGGAACAGCTGCTCCAGGTAGGTCGACCCGTCGATCATGTCCTGATAGGTGAGGAAGTCGTTGGCCTGGCACTCGGCGTTGCCCTTCGCCCAAGGCGAGCGTCCCGGCGCCTGGGCGTCGGGGACGCCATCGGTGGGCGTCCAGTACGCGTGAGGGTCGGAGAAGACGCGGCCGCACAGCAGATACGAGGCGTCGTCGGGCGCCGTCCCCGACGGCCTCGGCTGCGCGTTCGTCGCGTCGCCGATCACCGTTGCGGGCGCGCTCGCACCGATCGCGACACCCGGTCCGGATGCGGCCAGGAGCGCGGTCACGAGCAGGAGGACGGGCAACACTCGTGCCGACGAATCAGCGCGGGTACGTGCAGCCGAAGTTCTCACGGACCGCATCAGGACCTCCCATCGCGGGGCTCGCGCCACGCCATCCCTCGGCGGTCAGGGGTAGTGCCATGCATGGCGCCGGCATGACCACGCCGCCGCGTGCTCACGCCGCCTGTCCTTCGGTTCGCCGGTGCCGCACGAGGTCGACGACCTCCATCGCGGCCGCTCTCCGCCGCGTCCTAGATCCGGTCGTCGTCGCGGATGTAGCCGACGCCTCGCCCGTCGACGATGGTGCCGTTCGCCGCGCTGCTCAGGTTGATCGCCGCGCCCGGAATGCCGAGCGCGACGGACACCGCGAGGACCGTCCCCACCGCCGCCGTTCGCGCAGATCGATCGTTCATCGTCATCCCGGTCGTCCCCTCAGTGCCCCTCGTCGCGCGCCATCGCGGGCGCGAGGAACACTTATACACGCTAGTACTGCCGAGCGATAGCCCTTTAGTACTGGCTGGAGTGCCAGGGTGTCGATGCCGGACACCCTCGGAGTCCGGCTACAGCGCCTCCCCCGCGAGCAGCTGCTTGAAGCCCTCCTCGTCGAGGACCGGTACGCCCAACTCCTGCGCCTTCGCCAGTTTCGAGCCCGCGTTCTCGCCCGCGACCACGTAATCCGTCTTACGGCTGACCGAGCCCGCCGTCTTGCCACCCGCGGCCCGGATCGCCTCCTCCGCTCCCTGGCGGTCGAAGTCGACGAGCGTCCCCGTGACGACGAGGGTCTTCCCCGCCAGTGGGCCTGACCCATCGGTCGCGGCCCGGCGTGTCGGGCGTTCCGGCTCCACGCCGACCTTCGCCAGGTCGAGCAGGAGGTCCTTCGACTGCGGCTCACCAAAGTACCCAGCGATGGCGGCGGCGACCGTGGCACCGACCCCAGGGACCTCTTCGAACCGTTCCGGCGGCGTCCGCTGAAGCTCGCGCGCGACGCGTGCGAGCCAGCCGTCCTCGCCGCCCATCGGCTCGTCATCGCCCGGTCGCCAGCGCTCGGCGATCCAGTTCGCGAGGTCCATCGCGGTCTGTTCGCCGACCTGGGGGATCGCAAGCGCGTTCAGGATCCGGGCGAGCGGGCGGCGGCGCGAACGCTCGATCGCGGCCTTGAGGTTCTCGGCGCTCTTACGGGCGAAGCGGTCGAGCGTCTCGAGCTGCTCGAGGCTGAGGCGGTAGAAGTCGGCCGGCGTCCGGACGAGGCCGCGCTCCATCAGCTGCGTCAGCACGACCCATCCGGCACCTTCGATGTCCATCGCGCCGCGGCCCGTGAAATGGCCGAGCGTCTGGCCGACGCGAGCGGGGCAGGAGGGGTTCGGGCAGTAGTGGCGGACCGCGGCGGGGTCGCGGGCGACGGCGGTGCCGCAAATCGGACAGGCCGGGGGCATCTCGAAGACCGTCTCGGCGCCGGAACGACCCTCGGCGAGGACGCGAACGACTTCCGGGATGACGTCGCCGGCCTTGTGGAGGACGACCCGGTCGCCGATCCGGACGTCCTTTCGGCGCACCTCGTCCAGGTTGTGGAGGGTCGCACGGGAAACGGTCGATCCCGCGACCTTGACGGGTCGGAGGTGAGCGACCGGCGTCAGCGTCCCGGTCCGACCGACGTACGCGACGATGTCCTCGACCACGGTCTCGACCTGCTCCGGCGGGAACTTGTACGCGATCGCCCACCGCGGCGCTCGCGCCACCATCCCCAGCCTACGCTGCTGCTCGAAGCTGTCGACCTTCACGACCACGCCGTCCGTCTCGTACGGGAGCTGGTGGCGCGCCTCATGCCAGCGCTCGGTGAACGCGATGACGCCGTCGATGTCTTCCGCGAGCTCGCGGTTCGGGTTCACGGGGAAACCGAGTCGCTCGAGTCGGTCGAGGGCGCCCGACTGCGTCCCGGTGATGCTCGCCTGTCCGCCGCCCTGCTCCGACCCCCCCTCCTCCACGAGCGTGTAGAACCATGCCGACAACCGCCGGCTCGCCGTGACGGCGGGGTCGAGCTGGCGGAGGGAGCCGGCGCCGCTGTTGCGCGGATTGGCATACAGCGGGAGACCCGCCTCCTCGCGCTCCGCGTTGATGCGTGCGAACTCCTGCTTCGGCATGTAGACCTCTCCACGCGCCTCGATCGTCGCGGGCTCCTTCAACCGCTGCGGGATCGCCTCGAGCGTCCGAAGGTTCGCCGTCACGTCCTCGCCCGTGTAGCCGTCGCCGCGCGTCGCGCCCTGGACGAACCGCCCCCGCTCGTAGCGCAGGCTGACCGCGAGCCCGTCGATCTTGAGTTCGGCCACGTACCGCAGGTCGGGGGCCGGCGCAGGCGCTGGAGGCAGCCCGAGCAACTTACGGACCCGGTTGTCGAACGCGCGGAGCTCCTCGACGCCGAACGCGTTGTTGAGCGACAGCATCGGCGTCCGGTGCCGGACCTCCGCGAGCTGTCCGGTGGGGACGCCTCCGACGCGCTGTGTGGGCGAGTCCGGCGTCTGGAGGTCCGGGTGCGCCTGCTCGAGCTCGACCAGCTCGCGGAACAGCCGGTCGTACTCCGCGTCGCTGATCTCCGGCGCGTCCTGCTCGTAGTAGAGCCGGTTCGCCCGCTCGATCTGCGCGCGGAGTTCCGCGGCGCGGGCGGCCAGCTCGGGTCGCTCGAGGCGCACCGCGTGTGTCACGGCAGGAGCTCGAGGTTCGCCATGCTCGCGAGGAGCGTCTTCACGCCGCGCTCCGGGAAAGCGACCGTCACCTCCTCGTCGTCACGAGTCAGCTTCGACGAGATCACCATCCCCTCGCCGAATGCCCTGTGGCGGACCCTGTCACCGTCGCGATATCGACGCTCGCCGGGGACGAGCGGGCGAGCTGGCACACCCCGTGAAGGTAGAGCGCGAGGGGGATCGCCGGGACGAGTCGCGGCGGCGTCGGATGGCGACGCCGGTGAGCTCGAGCCGTTCCCGGACATCCTTCCGCGATACGCCTCCCGTCGTGCCGCGAGGTCGCGTGTCGTCCGGAAACCCTCACCCGGCTCCGGGGCTCCCGGCGAGGGGGTGTAGCCTCCACCGGCCGGAAGCCGCCTCGGCCCGACGGCGCGGGCGCCGCCTCGGCCGACGAGCCGTGAGCCGGCGCGGCGGTCGAAGATGAACGCGAGGTCGTAGCCGTTCGTCAGCTGCTCGTCGAACGGTCGCTGGTCGTCGCCCTCGTCGTCCTGCGTCACCAGGCGCGGCCCGTGGATCAGGTCGCCCGGGATCTCGAACAGGAACCGGCTCGGGACCGAGAACCCGCCGCGCCCCCAGGTCGCGCGCTGCGCTGCGTGCGTCAGGTAGAGCCGGTGGCGGGCGCGCGTCAGCCCCACGTACGCGAGGCGGCGTTCCTCCTCCATCTGGCGTTCGTCGTCCAGTGCTCGAGCGTGCGGGAACACGCCTTCCTCGAGCCCGGAGATGAAGACGATGTCGAACTCCAGGCCCTTCGCCGCGTGGAGCGTGATCAGCGTGACGGCATCGGCGTCCGGCGCGTAGGCGTCCTGGTCTGCGACGAGCGCGGTCTCCTCGAGGAGCCGGTCGAGCGCGTCCTCCGGTGACAGGTCCGCATACCGCTCGACCACCTCGCGCAGCTCGAGCAGGTTCGCCCAGCGATCCTCGCCCTCCTGCGATCCGTCGTGGAGCATCTGTCGGTAGCCCGACTCCTCGAGCGTGACGTCGAGCAGCTCGGGGAGCGGGAGCACGCCGATCCGTGCCCGTAGGCGCCGGACGAGGTCCGCGAACCCGGCGAGGGCGCTCCGCGTGCGCGGGGCAAGCGCGGGCGACTCGACCGCGAGCTCGATCGCCCGCCAGACGTCCCCGCCGTTACGTGCGGCGATCGCCCGGACGTGCTCGACCGTCTTCTCGCCGATGCCGCGTGCGGGGACGTTCAGGATCCGCTCGAACGCCGCGACGTCGCGGTCGTTGCGCAGGACACGGAAGTAGGCGAGCGCGTCCCGGATCTCCCGCCGCTGGTAGAACCGCGTGCCGCCGACGAGCTGGTAGCGCAGCCCGTAGCGCAGGAACGCCTCCTCGATGGCGCGGCTCTGCGCGTTCGTGCGGTACATCACTGCGATGTCCCGGAGTCGATAGGTCCGCTCGTCTCCTTCGTCCGCCCGCCGCGCGAGGATCGAACCGCCCGCTCCTCTCCCCTGCGTCAGCGCCTCGACCTGCCGGGCGATCCACTCCGCTTCCTCGTCCTCGCGGTCGGCCTCGAACCGCTCGATCAGCACGCCGCGGGGGTTCTGAGTCCAGAGCTTCTTGTCCTTGCGGCCCTCGTTCCGCGAGACGACCGCGTGCGCAGCGTCGAGGATCAACTGCGTGGAGCGGTAGTTCTGCTCCAGCTTCACGACGGCGGCCTCGGGGTAGTCACGCTCGAAGTCGAGGATGTTCCGGAGGTCCGCCCCGCGCCAGGAGTAGATGCTCTGGTCGTCGTCCCCCACCACGGCGAGGTTGCGGTGCTTCGCGGCCAGCAGCCTCACCCACAGGTACTGGGCGCGGTTGGTGTCCTGGTATTCGTCCACGTGCAGATAGCGCCAGCGGTCCTGGTAGCGCGCGAGGACCCCGGGGGCTTCCTCGAACAGCCGGACCGCCTGGATCAGGAGGTCGTCGAAGTCGAGCCCGTTGGCGGCCCCGAGGCGCTCCTGGTAGCGCCGGTAGGCGCGCGCCGCCACCTGCTCGTGGTACGTCCTTGCCGCGCGTGCCGCCTCGTCGGGGCCCAGCAGGTCGTTCTTCCAGCGCCCGATCTCGGCCAGCATCACCGACGGCCGCAGCTCGCCGGTGCCGGCGACCTCGAGCTCCCGCAGGACCTGTTTCATGAGCCCGGTCTGGTCGTCCGTGTCGTAGATCGTGAACCGCGGATCGATGCCGATCGCGGCCCCGTCGCGCCGGAGGACGCGGGCGCACAGCGCGTGGAACGTCCCCATCGCCACGTCGCGTCCGCCCTCGCCGACGAGCGCGAGGATCCGCGCACGCATCTCGGCCGCCGCCTTGTTCGTGAACGTGACCGCCAGGACCTGCCACGGCCGGACGCCTTGTACGCCGACGAGGTACGCGACGCGATGGGCGAGGACACGCGTCTTGCCCGAGCCGGCGCCGGCCAGGATCAACAATGGGCCATCGGTCGTCGTGACGGCACGCGCCTGCTCGGGATTCAGTCGGGCGAGGATCCGCTGTGAAAGAGCATTGACCCCCGAACCGACCCTGCTCTCCTCGGCGAGCCCCTTCGTCCCGGGGCGCTCGGACGGCCCCCTGCGCTCGTGGCCGCGATCGGCCGCCATCGCGAACCACTCTGCGAAGTGCGGAGGTTCGGCGGAGGGCGGGTCGTCGGCGCTTCCCCGCCCCTCCGTTTGCCCGGTTCTTCGGCCCCGTCGTGACTTCGTCGAGCGCGGGTCAGCCCCGGGATCGATCGGGGCGTCGAGCTCAGGGATGAACTCGGGGGACCCCTCGATCGACCAGTCGACCTCTGCATTCGGCCCCGGCGACAGCGTCGCGAGCTCATCGTCTCCGGGAGTTCCGTTCACGCGTCGATTCTACCGATGGCCCCTTTCCCGCGACTCGCGGCGCCCCAGCTCGGACCCCCCTTCCATCAGCGCGGTGTCTCGACCGTCAGCGCCGCCAAGCGGGCACGGCGTGGCGCGACGGGACCGGTGGCGTCGAGAGTAGCGCCCGGACAGGCAGTCAGCGTGCCGGGAGCACGATGAGGAACGTCGTCCCCCCAGGGCCCGTGCTCTCGACACCGATCCGTCCGCCGTTCGCGGCCAGGAGCTCGCGAGCGATCGTGAGGCCGATCCCGGCGCCACCGGGGCGGGTACGTGCGGGGTCGGCTCGATAGAACCGCTCGAAGAGATGCGGGAGATGGGCTCGATCGATCCCCGGACCCTCGTCGATCACGCGCACCTCGGACTCGCGCCCACCGCACTCAGCCCGAACGCGCACGGTGCCGCCCGGTCGGGTGTGCTGTGCCGCATTCGCCAGGACGTTGCGGATCGCGCGCTCGATCTGGAGGCGGTCCGCCGACGCCGGCACCTCCTGCCCGTCTCCGTCGAGCTCCAGGTGCACTCCACGTTCGGCGTAGAGCGCGTCGAGAGCGCGACCCGCCTCAGCGACGACCGAACGCAGCTCGAGTCGCTCCGGGCGCCGCTGGAGACTCGCAGACTCCGCGCTGGCGAGGTCGGACAGCTGACCGACGACACCGCTCAGCGCGGTGGCGGACGCGCGCGCCGACTCCAGGCGGTCGCGATTCGCGGGCACGACGGCGTCGACCATGGCCTGGAGCTGCGTCTCGAGGACGGTCGCCGGTGTCGCGAGGTCGTGGGCGATGTCGCTGGCAGCTCTCCTCCTGAGCTGCTCCGAGCGCTCGAGGCGCTCTGCCATGTCGTTGAAGGCCGCCGCGAGCTCTCGCGACTCGCGGTCAGGACCGCCTCGCGCTCGCGCTGACAGATCCCCCTCGCCGAGCTTCCCCGCGGCCTCGGCAAGGTCGCGGAGCGGTCGGGTCAGACGCTTGGAGAGGAGCGCCGCAACGACGAGGATCGCGAGGACGGTCACGGCGCCGCCGACGAGCAGGCTCAGGTTGAACGCGCGCAGGAAACGCTGGGGCGGGTCGGGCACGGGCGCGTCCACGGTCAGAGACCCGAGCGGTTCAGCACCGTCGTGCAGCGAGATCTGGTGACGCCTGACCTGTGCAGAGCCGTCCAGCGGTCGTCCGGCCTGGGCGATCAGCTCCCCGCCCGGTCCGTGGATCCGGACGTGCGCGCCGAGGCGAGACGCGATCCGCGAGAGGAGACGTTCGGCCGGGCGCATCCGGCCCTGCTCCCTGTACAGCTCGAGGAGAGAGCCCCCCGCGAACTCGAGCCGCGCGCGCTCCTCGGCGCCGACGAGATCCTCGACGTTCCTCGTCACGAGCACGTTCACGAGGACGCCGACCGCGAGCAGCACGACGGCGACTCCCGCGACGAGCCACAGAGCCAGCCGGATCGCCAGTGAGTCGTGCGAGCGGGCCGGACCGAGGGGCGTGGTCACTGCGACGAACCGGGATCGACCGAAGCGATGAGCCGATATCCGATCGCGGGGATGGTCTCGATGAGCCAGGGCGCGTCGCTGTCGTCGCGCAGCTTCCGCCGCAGGTTCGCGACATGCGCGTCAACGAGCCGGTCGTAGACGTCATCGGGACGGCGCGCGATCGACTCGAGCAGCTGCGGACGCGTGAACGGAGCGCCCGGCCGGCGGGCGAGCGTCTGCAGAAGGCGAAACTCGCCCGGCGTCAGCCGCCCCGCGCCCTCGCCCGACAGCGAATACCTCCTCGTCAGCGGGTCGACGACGAGCCGGCCGCCAGAAAGGGACAGCACCGAGTCCTCGACGATCTTCGAGTGTCCGGCCCGGCGAAGGATCGCCTCGACACGGGCGAGCAGCTCGTGGGGGTTGAAGGGCTTGCCGAGGTAGTCATCTGCGCCCAGCCGCAGCCCCGCGATCCTCTCGGCGTCGCTCCGCTTCGCCGAAGCGACGAGGATGGGCACTGACGAGACGGCGCGCAGAGCCGTCATGACCGCCTCACCCTGGAGACCAGGGAGCATCAGGTCCAGGACGACGAGGTCCGGTTGCGCAGCCTCGAACGACGCAAGCGCGGCCCGTCCGTCACCCGCCTCGATCACCTCGTACCACTCGCGCTCGAGGTAGAGACGCAGCAGCGACCGAAGTTGCGGCTCGTCCTCGACGATGAGGATCCGTGCGCGCCCCGGTGACGCCGTCGATGCCATCTGGGCGCATCGTAGCCAGCGAACGATGAAGACCCTGTGAAGGACCTGTCACCCTTCTTGATGCCGTCTTCATGGACGCTGCCGATGATCGTGGCTGCATCGACGCGCGCTCCGAGCGGATGATGGGAGTCGGAGTGTCGTCCCACGAGAGGGCGAAGAGCCCGGAGACAGAAGCCGAGGGTGGTGACGAGATGAGGAACACGAGAGTCGCGATCGGGATCGGCGCGCTCGTCCTTGCCGGGATGCTGGGCGGAACGCTCGTCGGCAGCGCACTGGGGACGACAGGCACGGGGGCGGCGTCGCCGGCTGACCCCGCCGCGGTCCCTCGCAGCGAGTATTGCGATCTGTTCCTCGACCGGTTCTCCCAGGAGCTGGGCGTCGAGCGATCGGCAGTACTTGCGGCGGCCAAGACCGCAGCCGGGGCCGCGGTGGACGCTGCGGTTGCTCGTGGAGACCTGACCAACGAGCACGGGGATCGGATCAAGGAGCGCATCGCGTCCGCCGACCGACTTCCCTGCCCGAGCGCGAGCCATCGGTTCGGGCACGGGCGTGGGTTCGGGCACGGGCGCCATCACGCCGGCGGCTTCGACTCGATCCCCGGGAAGGGACTCCTTCACGGGCTCGGCGGTGCCGCAGCAACAGCGCTCGGGGTGGATCGCGAAGGCCTCGTGGACCGGATGCTGAGGGGCGAGTCATTGCGCGAGATCGCGTCCGCGCAGAAGGTCGACTACGAGAGCGTCCGCACGGCCGTCCTGGATCGCGCTCGGGAACGACTCGGCCGTGCCGTCGAAAAGGGACGCCTGCATCAGGAGGGAGCGGACCGGCTGATCGCAGGCATCGACCAGTGGCTGGCGGACGGAGGCGATCTTCCCCTCGACCTGGAGGTCGAGGGCGAGCGCCGTTCGAACGCTTCCACCTCCGCCCCAGGTGTGGCCGCGCCGACGCCCTAGAAGGTCCACCCGCTCGAGGGCCGATGCCACCACCGGAAGGAAACGCACACGCGGAAGGAAACGCAGAGGCGGCGCACCGGCGGACGACTCGTCCGATCCGGGGAGCTGGAAAGAACGAGACCCCGGCCGATCCGGCCGGGGTCTCCTGTCTCGAAGAGGTTCTTCGACTAGAAGTCCATGTCCCCGCCGTGCCCGTGGCCCGCGCCCGCGGCACCCGCCTTCTCCTTCTCGGGCAGGTCGGTCACCAGGGTCTCCGTGGTGAGGACCATGCCCGCGATGGACGCGGCGTGCTGGAGGGCGGATCGGGTCACTTTGGCGGCGTCGACGATGCCCTTCTCGAACATGTCGCCGTACTCGCCCTTGAGCGCGTCGAAGCCATGGCCGAGCTCGGTCTGCCGGACGGCCGCGACCACGACTGAGCCCTCCTGCCCGGCGTTCTCCGCGATCTGCCGGACGGGAGCCTCGAGCGCGCGGCGCAGGATCTGGACGCCGATCTGCTCGTCGCCCTCCAGCCGGACGCTATCGAGCGCCGGGATCGCCTGGACGAGGGCCGTGCCGCCTCCCGCGACGAGGCCCTCCTCGACGGCCGCTCGGGTCGTCGAGAGCGCGTCCTCGATCCGGTGCTTCTTCTCCTTGAGCTCGACCTCGGTCGCGGCGCCGACCTTGATCACCGCGACGCCTCCGGCCAGCTTCGCGAGCCGCTCCTGGAGCTTCTCGCGGTCGTAGTCCGACGTGGTCTCCTCGATCTGGGCCTTGATCTGCGTCATCCGCGCGCGGATGTCGCTCTCGTTGCCCTCGCCGTCGACGACGGTCGTGTCGTCCTTCGTGGCCACGACTCGCCGGGCGCCACCGAAGTCCTCCGGCGTGACCGAGTCGAGCTTGCGGCCGAGCTCCTCGCTGATGACCGTGCCGCCGGTCAGGATCGCGAGGTCACGGAGCATCTCCTTGCGGCGATCACCGAAGCCGGGCGCCTTGACCCCGAGCACCTGGACGGTGCCGCGGAGCTTGTTCACCACGAGCGTCGCGAGCGCCTCTCCGTCGATGTCCTCGGCCACGATGAACAGCGGGCGACCGAGCTGGACGGCCTTCTCGAGCGCGGGCAGGAGCTCCGCGATGCTCGAGATCTTCTTGTCCGTGATGAGGACGGCCGGGTTCTCGAGCACGGCCTCCATCCGGTCGGGGTTGGTCACGAAGTACGGGGAGATGTAGCCGCGATCGAACTGCATCCCCTCGGTGTATTCCTTGTCGAGGCCGATCGTCTGGCCTTCCTCGACGGTGATGACGCCGTCCTTGCCGACCTTGTCCATGACCTCGGCGATCAGCTCGCCGACCTCGGGGTCGGCCGCGCTGATGGCGGCGACCGCCGCGATCTGCTCGCGGTTGTCGACGGGCCGCGCGTTCGCCTTGAGGCGCTCGACGACGGCCTCGACGCCCTTGTCCAGGCCGCGCTTGACAATCATCGGGTTGGCGCCGGCGGTCACGTTCTTCAGACCCTCGGTGACGAGCGCCTGACCCAGGACGACGGCGGTGGTCGTCCCGTCACCGGCGACGTCGTCGGTCTTGGTCGCGACTTCCTTGAGCAGCTGCGCGCCCATGTTCTCGAACGGCTCGTCGAGCTCGATCTCGCGAGCGATCGTGACGCCGTCGTTGGTGATCGTGGGCGAACCGAACTTCTTGTCGAGGACGACGTTGCGGCCCTTCGGTCCGAGCGTCACCTTCACCGCATCGGCGAGCCGATCAACGCCCTTCTTGAGCGAGCGGCGAGCCGTCTCCTCGAAGATGAGTTGCTTAGCCACGGGTGATCGATCCCTCCTTTGGAATCAGCGAGCCGGTCCTTGCTGGACCGGCCGTTCGTGCGGCCGGTGTGCCTCGGCCGTTGTCAGCTGTTGTCGCCCGTCTCGACGACCGCGAGGATGTCCTTCTGGCTGACGATCAGGTACTCCTCGCCGTCGACCTTGAACTCGGTGCCCGCGTACTTCGCGTACAGGACCTTCTGGCCCTCCTGCACGTCCATCGGCTCCCGGGTCCCGTCGTCGAAGCGGCCCGGTCCTACGGCGATGATCTCGCCCTCCTGCGGCTTCTCCTTGGCGGTGTCAGGCAGGAAGATCCCGGTCTTCGTCATCTCCTCGCGGGGAGTCGGACGGATGACGACGCGGTCACCGAGCGGGCGGAGCTTGGTTGCAGACGCAGTGGCAGTCGCCAACGCGATCCCTCCTAGTGTTGATCGGGCTTGTGCGGCCGTCGGGGCGGGGTGGACGGGAGCCGCGCCTGCACGCGAATGGCGGTGGCGTACGGGGCTCGCCGTGCTCCGCCGGACCCCGATGAGGTCCGCGTTCATCGTATTAGCACTCTCAGTCCGAGAGTGCTAATAGGCTAAGTCATCGCGGTAGTGGTGTCAAGACACCCAGGGAGAGTCCGTCTCCTAAACTCGGCGCGTGTCCCTTCCCGGCAGGTTGGAGGTCCCATTCCGCGTCCGCTTCGACGAGGCGGGTGCGGACGGGCGACTCAGCAGCTCCGGCTTCCTTCGCTACGCGCAGGAGGTGGCACAGCGGCACGCGGAAGATGCGGGATTCGGCCGCGCGTGGACGGGGGAGCGACGTCTGGTGTGGCTGATCCGAGCCGTCGAGCTGGACATCCTCGCCCCGCTCGACCACGCCTCGGAGATCCGCGTCTCGACCGAGGTCATCGGCTTCCGCCGCGTCTGGGGACGCCGCCGAAGCGAGTTCCACCGGCTCGCGGACGAGCGCATCCTCGCCGTTGCGGTCATCGACTGGGTGCTCCTGGACGCGCAGGCGAACCGGCCGAAGCGCGTCCCGCAGGAGATCCACGAAGCATTCGCGAGACCGCTCCCGACCTTCACCCCGGCAAGGCTCGACCTCGGCGCAACCCCGCTCGATGCGCACCGCCACGAGTTCAGCGTCCGGCCGTACGACCTGGACCCGCTCGGACACGTCAACAATGCGCGATACGTCGACTACTTCGAGGAGGCTCTCGAGCTCGCAGGCGAGACCGAGCAGACGAGGACGCATCCACGTCGGTACCGGCTCGAGTACCTCAGCTCCGCGGAGCCCGGAGACCGATTGATCGGCTGGACATGGGAGGACGACCTCGGCTGGGCCCACCGATTGACGACCGAGGACGGACGGGAGCTGCTCCGGGCGCGACTCGAGACCGACCCCGCAGCCTGGGTCGGCGGCTAGTCGCTGGTCAGCCGCGCCGTGTGACGAGCCACGTCACGGGCAGCAACGCGGCTCCGGCCACGACGAGGAGTACGCCGAGGATCTCGAGCAGGCGGTCAGCCTCGTCGAGCCCGTCGAGCGCGAAACCGACGCCGGCTGCGACGAGCAACGTGGCGAAAAGGAACGCGGCGACCCAACCCTCGACGATCCGGTCGCGATGCCGCTGTGACGTGCTCACCTCGTGCTCGTCGGCTGGGCTCCGGATGACCGTCCGGTGCACGACGTGTCCGCCGATCCTGACCGGGACTTCCTCGATCACCAGTCCCGGCCCCGCATCCACGGGCTCGGGTCCGTCGACCCCGAGCTCCTCTCGCTCGGCGGCCCACCGGTGCTGCAGTGCCGGGAACGTGGGAGGGGGCGCCGGCGCCTCCGTCAGCACGTTCGGCTCGGCGGGGACGGCGAGCCGGTTCGGCAGAGCGCGCCGAGGCGCACGGCTGGGCGCGCCCGTTCCGGCGGCCTCGGACGATCCCGAAGTCCCGACGGCGGCGTCGGGGTGCTCGGTCACGCCGACGCCCCCCTGCCGGGACCCTTCGTGAAGATCCGGTCGT
>JADDQH010000118.1 GCA_016781485.1 Chloroflexota bacterium
TTGAGCAGGTAGCTCAGCGGCCTACGCGTGCCCGTGAGCTCGGCCGGTGAGAGAGCGGCTTACGCGGGGATCCCGCGATGGAAGGAGCGGTCGTGGTATCCCAGTCGACCGTCACACCCCGAAAGTACGCTCGGATCATGGCCCGCGCGCGTACCCGATCGCTGATTGCCAGCGACAACTTGGAGGCGATGACGCGCGTCGGCTCGTCGAGTGCCGGCCTGGTCTACCTTGACCCGCCCTTCAACTCCGGCCGGTTGTACGAGGCCATAGTCGCCCCGCGAGCCGCCGGAACGCGACACCGAACGGGCGCCTTCCACGACCAATGGTCCTGGTCAGACGGGATGAAGGATGCCCTGTCCGGGCTCGATCAATTCGTTCCGCCTCGGGTGGCGCAGTTCGTTGGAGACATCGCCCGCGCCTTGGAGTACAGCGATCTCGCGGCCTACCTGGTCATGATGACGTCGAGGCTTGGTGAAGCCCATCGAGCGCTGGCTGAAAATGGGTCGCTCTACTTGCACTGCGATCCGGCAGCGAGCCATTACCTCAAGTTGATCCTCGATCAGCTGTTCGGCGCCGAGAACTTCAGAAACGAGATCATCTGGAAGCGAACCCACGCACACAGCAGTTCGCGCCGATACGGCCCCGTGCACGATGTCATCTTGTTCTTCTCCAAATCGGCACGGTACGTGTGGAACCCGGTCTACTCCGAATATCAGTCGTCCTATATCGAGAAGCACTTCACGCACGAGGATGAAAACGGCCGGTACCAACTCATCACCTGTACGGCCCCCGGTGATCGCACCGGAACCCGCGCTCACTACGAATGGAACGGGCAGTACCCGCCGCCAGGTCGACACTGGGCGTGGAAGCGCGAGCAGATGGAAGCCTTCGAACGCGAAAGGCGTCTAGTCCACTCCTCCAACGGAGTACCTCGTCTGAAGCGATATACCCACGACGGCGTTGGCGTGCCGGTCCAGGACATCTGGTCCGATATCAATCGCCTCGATGCTCACTCCGACGAGCGAGTCGGTTACGACACGCAGAAGCCACTAGCGCTCCTCGAGCGGATCATCGCCGCCAGCACTGAGCCGGGAGCGCTCGTGATCGACCCGTTCTGCGGTACCGGGACCACGCTCGTAGCAGCGGAGCGTTTCGGCTGCGGATGGATCGGTGTCGATGCTTCCCTCCTGGCTGCCTCGATGTCGCTCGCTCGCGTTCGGCAGGAAGTGCACCTCAAGCAAGTTGCCCTATCTGGCTTCCCCCGTGACGAGACGTCGGCACAGCGCCTGCTGCGCGACGAACCCGGGACGTTCGGCATCTGGGGTGCGAGCATGCTGGGGACGCTGGCGGACCGGAAGGCGTCGAACGAGTCGATCACGGCCGGCACCGGAAGGTTGCGGATCGAGGGGAAGACGCTTCAGTTGCTTAGCTGGGTCCCGACGGAGAACGCGCTGGTTGGGGTGCTTCCAGCCGATCGGTCCCGACGCCTTGCGAAGCTCGGCTTCGTGGTCCGCGTCGGCCGCTCCTTCGAGGCTCTCACGGCCTGGCTCGGCCAACGGACGAAGGTGCCGCTACATCCGGTGACCGTTGGCGAGCTCGTCGATACGGAGTCACGGAAGCGGGGCTTGTCTGAACGCATCGTCACCACCGCCGGCACCGTCACGTGATCGCCGACCACGTCGCAGGCACTCTTAGCGATCTGGATCGCGACGTTGTTCGCCACGTTCGACCCGGCGGCAACTGGCGAGACCTGCCAAGTGACTTCCCCTCTCAGCGAATCGAGCAGATCCGCCGATCGGCAGCGGCGGGCGAGGGCAGCCGGAGCACTTACTACGGAAGGTTGACGTGGGATCGACCGAGCTACACGATCTCGACTTTCTTCAGCCGGCCCGGGAACGGCTGCTTCATCCATCCAACTGCCGACCGCCTCATCACCATCAGAGAAGCTGCTCGCCTCCAGTCCTTCCCCGATGACTACAAGTTCGCTGGTCCGATGCGTTCACGTTTCATGCAAGTAGGTAATGCGGTGCCACCTCTGCTCGCGTACCAGCTAGCTGCGATTTTCGACCAAGGGTCCGTGGTGGATCTCTTTTCCGGCTGCGGAGGCATGTCGCTCGGCTTCGAGCTCGCCGGCTTCGAGTCGTTAGCCGCTGCGGACATCGACCCACACGGCAACGAAACGTTTGTACAGAATCGTCCTGGCCGAGAGGCAGCGATCGATCTCGACCTAGGCGACCCAGCCGAACACCGCGTCGCAGTGAAGGAGATCAGGAAGCGGGTGGGTTCTTCGGGCGTTGACGTTCTCGTCGGCGGACCACCGTGTCAGGGTTTCTCAACGGCCGGGAACTGCGACCCGGAGGACCCTCGAAACCGTCTCGTGTTCTCCTTCGTGGCAGCCGTTGCCGAGTTGAAGCCGAGAGCGCTCATGATGGAGAACGTCGCAGCGCTGCTGTTCCGTCGAGGCGTCCATGTTTTGCGGAGCGTCGTCGCTGAACTGGAGGCTCTCGGTTACGACACGAGTCTGGCGATCGTGCATGCGGAGGGCTACGGCGTTCCACAGCTGAGGCGACGTCTCTTCCTCACCGGGACGCGAGGTGGGGCGAGGTGGCCCGACCCGTGGTGCGAACTGCGCCCCCCCGGGCACTTTCGATTGCAACCTCACCGGGAGGGGGTCGAGCGGCTCTCGGGGCACACAGTGCGGGACGCGATCGCCGACCTCCCCATGAAGACGGCGCCTAACCTCAATGCGGACGCCGGGTACGGTTCGGACGCTTCGAGCGACTATCAGCGGTGGGTGCGAGGCGAAATCAGCCTCTGCGAGCTGCTCCCGGAACCCGCGTGGGTCGCTGCTGACCACCCGACGGTGGAGGAAGCGGCCTCCGCGTTGAGGTCAAGAACATGATTCCTACCGATCGTCTCGACGTCTTCCAAGCCGGGTGTTCCATCCTCGAGGCCTTTAGCACTCGGACGAATGTCCGTGGGCGATTCGTCTCGCTCTACCTCGGACTGCGACGAATGGGCCCTCAGCTGGCGGCGCTCGGGTCCACTGCGTCGACGCCGACTGCGGAGATCGAGCACTTCCTTGACTCGCTGTACACCAAGACGCACCGTACCGAGCCGGTGGTCGTGCTAACCGCGCTCTTCGGTGGGAGCACGTCGCCGAGCGCCGGCTACAGCGCTCGAACAGGGATCACTGCGCCCGGCAACAAGTACCCAACCAACACCTGGCGCAACAACTTCAACATCCAGAAGGGCATCGGGTGTCCGGCGGATTCCGACACCATCGGCGGGCTGCTGCAGGATCCCGCCATTCGTCTCGCGTGCCAGCACATGGCCGTCGACCCTGAGGGCAGGTACACCTGCAGCCTCGTCGGTGCGGCGTATCGCGGCGACGAGCACTCCATCTGGCTTCGGATCGTCCCCGGCGGTGGATACCAGGTCGTCGATCTCGACAACCCGTCCGTGTACGCCGGCTACCTAGCGCCCTCAGGTCAGCGGATCCCGATCTTTCCGCTCCTGGCTGCGCTCTACGGCTTCGCGCCCCCGTACGCCTATCCGCAACGAGACACCGTTGGCATCCCAGACTTCGCCCACGACTTCGGCTTCACGCTCGAACAGGTCGAAGCCGTCTTCGACTGCGATCCAGACTTGCAGGCGAACGCCGAGATCCTTGCCGTTGCCCAGGGTCAGATGCTTCCCGGTGAACTTCCTCCGCCTGCCGAGGAAGAGCAAGCAGAGCCGCTAATGCCGGTGCTCGGCTCGGTCATGGCGATGAACACCGGCGTCGGCGCGGAGATCGCCGTTGCCGAGGAGCTTGTCGACCATGAGTGGTTCGTCGTCTACCGCGGCAATCAGCGAGGTTACGGCTACGACATCGAGGCCTCACGGCAGGGACAGACCCTGCGTGTTGAGGTGAAGTCGTCGGTCGGATTCACGGTGCCGGAGCTCACAGAGGCAGAGTGGCAGGCAGCTCAGGCCCATGGCGATGACTACGTGCTCGCCGTTGTCGACTTCTACGGGAGCGACGAGCAGACCATCTGGTACCTCCGGAACCCGGCTGCGAACGCGATCCCCGCAGAGCGGATTGCCACCATGTATCGCCTCACACGTGGGGACATTCAGCCCTTGGGTACGGACGCCGAATTCCTGTAGTCGAGGCTGACTTTCGCCCCGTTACCGTCGAGGTCGTGGGTTCAAGCCGACGCGAACCTCCCGCGTCCAACCCGGCGGTCTACGAACGCATGCGACGTCAGCAGCGCCGGGACACGGGACCCGAACTTGCGCTGCGGCGCGCGCTACATCGTCGTGGGCTCCGATACCGCGTGCACGTCCGTCCGGACCCTGCCCTCCGGCGTACTGCTGACATCCTCTTCGCGCGAGCGCGTGTAGCCATCTTTGTCGACGGATGCTTCTGGCATGGTTGTCCTGATCACGGCCGCAGCCGCAAGCCCGTGAACGGCTGGTACTGGATCGAGAAGATCGCGCGCAACAAGCAGCGTGATGACGACACGACTCGTCGTCTGACAGCCGCTGGCTGGACTGTAATCCGCGTCTGGGAACACGACGATCTGGAGGCCGCCGCGCATCGCGTCGAGTCGGCGGTCAGGCCCCGCGTGCTCCCGAGCGGGTAGTGCCGGCGCCGACGTACCCTCGACACGTGCCCGGGTTCTCACTCCGCGTCTTCCTGCCCGATGGGAAGCCGGACGGCCTTCGGATCGTCACCAAATCCCATTGGACCGGCGTGGCCGCGATGGTGACGCGTGCTGAGTACCTGGCCGTGAAGGACCGGGCGGAATTCCAGGCGACAGGTGTTTACGTCCTCGTCGGGCCGAGCGAGGACGACCCGAGCGTGCGGGAGATCTACATCGGCGAGGGCGACGTCGTTCACACGCGTATCGCCACGCACCTCGGGACACTCGACTTCTGGACCGACGTAGTCGTCTTCACAAAGAGCGACGGGACACTCAACAAGGCCCATGTGCGCTATCTCGAGTCCGAGCTCGTCACCCGAGCTCGCACTGCGAAGCGCTATCGAGTCCGCAACGGAACGAACCCCGCACCGCCTGAGCCGGACGAGGCGACGAAGGCGGACTTGGAGTCGTTCCTGTCCGAGATGCTTGTGATCTACCGCCTCTTGGGGATCGAGGCCTTTGACGAGCCGTCACCAGGCCCTGCGGAGCCCGCCGAGGTGCTCACCTTCTCGCTCGGCGGAGCCACGGGAACCGGGCAGCGACTCACCGACGGATTTCTCGTTCGCGCTGGCGCCCGCGCCTCCAAGACCGAGAAGGCAGGGTTCGCCGCTGGCTACCAGTCGCTGCGGAAGGCACTTCTGGAGGCTGGTGCTCTCGTCGACAAGGGCGACGCGTACAAGTTCATGCAGGACTACCTGTTCAAAACTCCCTCCGCAGCCGGTGCCGTGCTCTACGGGGGTCAGGTGAGCGGACCTCAGCACTGGAAGTACCCGAACGGAGAGTCGCTCAAGGATCGGGACGTCAAGGCAGCGGAAGGGCCAACGGGAGATGCGGTCACTCCTGCGGCCGGCGTCGTCGGAGCCAGCGTCGCCGCGACGGTCGATGAGCCATAGGAAGCTCCTCGGGCGTGCCCAAAACTTGCCCACCACGGTGGACACGAGCGGTCAGCAAACGGTCGTGACGGTCAGCTAGAACCGCCGCTGACCACACTCCTGCGGCCGACTCCAGGTGGCTCGTCCTCACGGTCCTGCTTTGCAGCCAGGCAGCGGTGGTGTTCGAATCCCATCGTGTCTCCGCCCTGGACCGCTGGTCACCGGCCGGCCCTGCTCGGGGACTGCCGGCGGAGGCGCCCCGTCGTGCCATTCGCGTGGCACTCGGAGTAAAGATAAGGCGCGTCGCTGCTTTGTGTCTGGGCGGCAGGGTGTCAGTAAGGCCCGAACGATCCGTCACGGTGCCGCCTCACGATTGCTTGCAGCGCATCGACGGTGTCGCGTTCGGAAAAGCGTCGGCGCCCTCGATCACCTCGTTC
>JADDQH010000051.1 GCA_016781485.1 Chloroflexota bacterium
CGAGTGGCGTTTGTTGATCGCGGTGAAGGTTAGTGTTGGGCTTGATCGGCGACTGTCGCGTGCGCTCACCACGCGCGTTCGCCTCGGTCTGGCGATTGGACACGTCGGCGGGCCACGCCGTTACCGAGCAAAGGTCGATGGGAGGCGCTGGAGCACAGCGGCATAACCCATCCGGCCGACAAGCGTGGACGTTGCGTCAGCGGCCCATGCAGACGAGAACGAGGAAGCGATCGGTGCGTCGCCGTCACTATGTAGCCGAACCGATACGGCGAACTGCTCGTGAGCGGGTAGTTGCGAGAGGATTTGAACCGCCCACTCCCAGGCCTCGCCTGGTTCTGCCGCATTTCCTCGTCCACGCGCTCACGGCGGCCTAGTCTCGCGCCCTCGCTATCCAACTCCGCCTGACGGCTTACTTCGTACGACCGTTCCCGTTTACGCGTGCCTGCCGCCGCCGACCAGCGCAAGGATCGCCATCAGTATGCCGACGACGGCTCCAGCCGCGAGTCCCACGCCTGTGCTCTCGCTCAGCGCGCGCTGGAACGGCAGGACCAGGAGCACGATCAGACCGACCGCTCCCGCGAGTAGCGGCACGAGCGTATCGGTGTGTTCGCCTCGGGAGACGAGGAGGATGGCACCCACAAGGAGCGTCACACCCCAGACCACGACGATCGTCGTCCACGCTCGCCGTCGATCGGTTCTACCCGTATGTAACGCCACACCGGCCGCGATCACCGTCGCGACCACAACGGCGACCAACGTCAGTACGACCTGCGGCGCTGTGTCGGTCATCGATGCATCTCGGTCACATCTCGAAGTCGCGGCGCCTACGCACCCAGCCGCCGAATCGAAGGCAGGAGGCTTGCGAGGGTTAGAACCGCCGACTCCCAGGCCTCGCATCGTCCTGCCGCGACCGGTTCTGTCGGCCCTCGCCGCTGCGTAGCCGCACCGAGCGCGACTCCCCTGCTCGGAAATCATCGATCCCGCCCGCAGAACCCGCCGCTCGTCCTCCTACAGATACACGAAGCCGCCACGCGACTCCGACGCGTCGTACCAAGACCACGGGCGTAGCCGGTGGAGGGTCTGCGCTAAGGTCTACGACAGATGCGGCGAGACTATCTGATCCTGCGCGAGCCCAGGGACGAGCTCTACCGGGGCTTGATCCACGTCGCGAGGGACTTTTCCGACACATTCCTTCTCCACGTGCCCGAGGCGGACTGGAAGTCGCTGAAGGCGCCCGCGGCTCGCGTGCTGTCTGAGCTCCGACCGTACCTCGTCAAAGAGGAGCGGACGCGATCTCTGCCTTCTGGCGAGTATGCGTGGGACTATCGGGCGTAATCGCGCTGGCGGCGTCGCCTGAGTTTTGCTTCCCGCACGCGATGCCGTCGCTTTTAACCCTAAGAACCGGCGCCGCGTTGCGGGAGTCGCCGCAGCGACTGTCACCGGTTACTGCCAGATGGTCTCCTTCCACCGGACCCAGCGGAGACCGGATGTAAGCGCGACGGCGTCCGGTCGTTCGAGTCGCTCCCACGCGGAGGGCGAGAGGAGCACGCCACCGTAGTGCTCGATCGTCGCCGTCGTGAGCGGTCGCGGTACTGCGGCGAAGCCGCCCGATACCTCCTCCCCGATGAACGCGAGCTCGAACGGCGCGACACGGAACACGCGCTCGGCCGCCGAGACGAACAGGTTCTCGACGGCGCGTGCCCACGGGTTCGTCGCCGCGCGCAAGGGCTCCGATATCGGGAAACGGCGCCGCAGCATCGCCTCGGGGATGGACAGATCAAGCCAGTCGTGCACGTCCGGTACGACGACGGTGAGGCAGCCGATCGGCGGGAACTCGCCGATCGATAGCTCGCCATGGACCGAGATGAAGTGGCGGTCTCGCGAGCGGGGTCGGTGCTCCGGAGGCGAGAATGGCGAAGGCAGTGGACCGCGGATACCGGGCGTTCCCCAGATGGCGTCCGTCGCCCGTCGGAGCCGCTCATCGTTCCTCGGGCCGAGATCGATGGCTAGCTCGAAGTACCAGCCCAGCCAGTTGTCCGGGCCGAAGTATTCCGCCGGGGACCTCGGTGCGTGATTCACCTTGTGGTAACCGTGCAGTTGGCGGTCGGACAATCACCGCTCCACAGCGCCGAGAAGCTGAGATCGCCGGGTACCTCTCGAAACACCGTCGTCAGCGCCTCGATGAGCTGAGCCCGTCCGGAGTCGGTCATGTCCCATGTCGGCGCGTCCAAGCCGGCCGCGTCGCTCAGAAACTTGCAGGCGTGTATCTCCATCCGTGCGCTCCATCGACCTGACCAGAGGACCGGGATGGCGACGGGTAATCTCTCGCGCCCGTTTCCGATCCAAGGCGTCAGCTTCGATCTTGATGTCGAGACACATCTGCCCGGCCGCTCAGCCCGCGTGCGCCCAGAGCTTTTCGAACTCGGCGCGGTCGATCAGCCAAGCGCCGCCAAGTTCCTCGAGCGTCAGGTAGTACTCGTTACGCCGCTCGACGCCGGGGACCAGGACATTGATGTCATGGCTGAGGACGCCGGTGCGCCAGCCCGCGGTGCGCTTGTCGTACCTGTGGACGACCCGACCGGTTGCGTCCAGCCCCAGCTCCTTCACGATGCCGCCGTCTTCGTCCGCTTCGAGGAGATAGCGGACGATGCCCTCGCGGAGAGGTCGGTCGACGGGATCGTCGAACGCGACGAAGCGCGTCATCGACGCGATTGTCCTTACGTCCGGTTAAGCGACGCTGACGGGCATCCGCACGTCTGGAGCGTCATCGTCGCATACGGTCAGCGGCAGCTTCACCGTGGCTCCTACCGCGCTCGCCGTCTGGCAGGGCCGCAGGTCTCGGTGCAAGAGGTCTGGAGTGTGTCGCAGTACGCCTCGCGCCGCGCCTTCACCGTTGCTCGCACGGTTACGCCAAGAGGTCTCGGGCCGACACTTTCCAACTATCCGTCACCGTGTTCGCCGACCGTGCCAGCCGCTGCGAGCAGATCACGTAACCGACTCGGTCCGGACCGCCGATCTTGCCGCCGTCTCCGACGGAGACTCGGCGTGAACGAGGACGCCGAACGATCGAGGCGGCGTGGCGAGTAGCGGGGTGCAGGCTGTTCCGCCTTTCGTGTCCGTCCTGCTAGGTGTGTTGGTCCCGGTCGCGTCGCTCATCTTCGGCGCGTTCGTATCGCGCAAGGACGGTCATCCCGACGTGGCGACCGCCAGCTGGCTCGTCCCGTTGGTCCTGTTCCAAGCGGTGACATCGTTCGTCCTCGAGTATCCCGCCTCGCTCCTGGGCGGCCTCGGGAGCGTGATCGTGCTCGGCCTGTTCACGATGACCGCGACGGTACCGAGGTGGTGGTATCGGCACGCGCTCCGCTACAGCGAGGCGTGGTTCCATCCCTCGCTTCGGCCCGCGGACCTCGACCAGGTCCAGACGCGCCTCGAGCGGTCCGTGGTCGAGCGTCTGCTCCCACGCCTACCCGGATCCGCGCTCGCCGCTCCCAGCCCCGTCGACGGCGTCCACACGTTGGAGGGCTGGGCGAGCGTCCTCGTGCACAGTGACCCGGTCAGGGACGTCGTCGTGGGCGTCGACCTGCGGCAGCACCGATGGGACGAGCTCTACGCGGGGTATGTCGTCTGCGCGCTGTTCGTCCCGGAGTTGCACCCCTTGTTCGTGCCGATCCACGACGCGCGCGGACCCGCGCTGTGGCACAGGTTCTTCTCCCCGTGGATCTGGCCGCTGACGAGGAAGACACTCGATGCGGCAATGGACGATGTCGCCGGACGCGTGATCCAGAAGGGCGTCCCGCTGCTCCACCGCGTGGAAGCGCCGGTCGGCTTCGCCGATTTCCGGCTCGGTAGCCCTGACTCGGATTACGGGGATGACCCGGTGTCGAGTGAGGAGGCGGCGTACGGGTACGTCCTCGCCGGCGACGACCAGCGAGCGGTCGCGATCCTGAACGCCCTCCTCGCGATGGAGGGCGGTCGTGACCGGGGCGAGACGAAGATCGGGACCGAGGCTATGGAGCCGCTGAGGGATCGCGCGCGGTGGATGCGCGACGCTCTCGACGGTCGGCGAGATGAGGCGCTGGCGAGACTCGCCAGCTGGCGCGCCGAGAACCTCCGTGTGCTCGGGCTGGGAGGATGAGTCAGCAGGAGGCTGGACTGGTTTGGGCCCCGGAATCTGCTACCGAGGAAGTCGATGACGGGCCGAACGGAGCTTCGAGGTGGTCCAGTAGGAGGTAGACATCAGACAGCTGCAAGTCTTCTCGGTCGATATCCGGGTCCGTCCCGCCGTTGCTGCGGAACCAAGCGTCCAGGTACTCGGTCGCGTCCTCGATACTGTTGAACAAGCCGTTCTCGTTCAACCGCTCGACATAGGACGCGAGCGGCGGTGCCTCAGGGAGGACCGATAGAAGCGAGTAAAACGGTCGCGGAGTGCTGATATCTATTCCCAGCCACTCGAACGCACACGATCTTGGCGGGGCTGGTGGGTCACCGCCAGCAGGCTCAGCGTATACGACTTCAAGTGACGACGGATCCTCGAACTGCGAGTACCAATCGAGCAGCCAAACGACCGCGTCGAAGTCGGCGATCATCTCCTCATCGTTCTCGAACTCGGATATCTGGATCGGGTTGAACCCCAGAGCGTCTTTCTCAGGGGTCCAGCTCGGCGCGCGCTCCAGACCTCGATAGCTCGGGTTGCGCGGGTCGTCTGGCTCTTGCCTCGAATCCCGCGTTAGCAAGATCACGTATCCCCGGAAAGGGATGATCCAATCAGCGTCTGTCAATGCCGGAAGCTCTCGACTACTGGAATATGCTTGTTACCGATCTTCCGGTGCGGCCCCCACTTGCCGTGAGGCGGATGTGGATCCACCGTATATCCGTAACGACGAGCCGTCGGGAACGTCGATGGTTGCATCGTGGTTCGAAAGTGGTCGATCGATTCTGCTCTTCGCGGTGCCAGTGCTTGACGCCACTCCTCGTTAGAAATCTGACAGCAAGACTCCGAGGTCCAGCACGCGTCACGAGGAGACGCACGAGACCGCGCCGTTGCCGTGGCCCGCGTAGACGACGATCGAGGCAGCCTGCATCGCGGCCTTGGCGGCGGGCCAGGTGGCGTTCGGGGTGTACACCTGACGACGTTGCTGGTGTACCTGCGGGCTTCTCTGACCGCCTCGTCGCCGACGGCGCGGAAGTCGTCCGAGTTGTCGCCGACGGGGCCGACGATGACCGCGACCTTGGGCTCGACCGCCTCCCCCTCGATCCCGCGCGCGCGCTCGTGGGCGGCGACGCCCAGCCCGAACGCGCTGACGAGGAAGGCGAGCGTCGTGAAGGCGAGCGTCCGATTACGGCCGGCTTTGCCCGCCGTCCTAATCCACGCGGTGCTGTGCGTTCCTGGCGCCGTCGGGCCTGAGCCGAAACGACCGTAGTCAATTCACCACGAGCTGATGCCGACGGCCCTTCGCGGGTAGGCGGGCACAATCAACGCACCCACCTGACGGACGGCGCGAGGAGCGCGACGAGTTGTTCGAGCGTCATCCGTCGGACTTCCTCAGGTGCCGACCCCAGCCGGGAAGCACCGACGGCATCGACGTAAGCGAGCAGATGCTGCCGGAGTTCGTCCGGCTTTGCCCGCGTCGACGGGTCTTCGCGGATGCTCACCCGGTGGTCTGCGTCCCTCTCATTCCCGCGAAGGACGCGTCCGATCTCGCCGTCTACCCGATCGGCGCATGGCCGGGTGACGTACGCAACGCTGATTCGAGCGAGCACGAACGGCTGGCTTGGTTCGATCCGGAGGAACTAGCGCGCGAAACCCTTGCCCACCCTGCGTACCGCGAGATCCTTGCCGCGCTTTGTCGCCGGCTTGCCCTCGATCGCTTCGTCGGCTACTACAACGCGGAGCGCCCGCACCCGGCATCGGCGGCCGGACTCCTCGTCACCGGCTCGACCAGCTCATGGCCGCGTGACTGTCACCAACCTCGCGGGGGACTACAGCTAGCGCACCGACCAACGATCCCTGTAGGCCGACCAAGAAAGTGGCCGCTAGGCCCACCGCCATTCCCGCAGCGACCGGGACGAGCTGAGATCCTCAAGGCGTAGGTCTCAAGACGACCGAAGCCGCTCCGCCACGTCTTCAGCAGCCGGTCGAATCCTTCCTGCCAGCTCAGCGTTCGAAAGAATGTAGAGATCGGCCGCGTCTCGGTCGTCACCGACCAGCTGGAAGCGGATGGTACCACCATCCAATGGACAATCGACTGCCTCTGTAGCCTCGTGCTCGATGCTGAATGCCACCTCAATCACCGTCCGCACACACGATGCATCGAGTCCGAGCGCTACCCCCAACTTCTGGATGAAGAAGCGAAGGTCGGGCATATCGAGGCTGACGGATGTGACTTCAAGGAACGCCGTCGATGCTTTACCAGCATCACCCACGGCGGAACGACGACGCGTCCCCGCCAAGACGTACGCCGCCTCGTCTCCAACCTCCGGATCCCTGCTCAAGATGCGAAGCGCATCGCGACCACGAGGGTGGGCCGCGATTGCCCCGAGCACGAGCGCTCGGCTTGGACCGTTGCGAGCATCGAGCGCCAAGGCTACGAGCTCGTCTTTCTTGTTGGGGCCCGCAGCTGCCGCGAGGGCGCTGGCCAATCCTTCCTTAACCCGAGAGTCACGCTCTGCAATGTATGCGCGCTTAAGTCGAGGCCAGTGCTCCTCGCGCCCGGTCGTCGCAAGAGCCGCCGCGATGCCCTCCCGTACGGGGGTGGGATAGTCGCCGAAGAGGTGCTCGAGCAGCATGTCCGCGATGGCGGGCCGGTAGTCCTCGGTCGCTTCGATGAGATCCCAAGCCGTTTCCACGTGCACGCCAAGTCGCCTCAGGTCCCTCAATAGGGGCTCTTCAGCCTTCCGCAGCTGTCGTTCTCGCTCCCTGCTCTCTCGCTCTCGGCGCTGCTGCCCCGCAATGTAGTCGGGGTCGTTCGCAAGCTGCGCCAGGAAGTCCGTGGCCGTCATCCACCCGGTCTCGTTACGCCGACGCCGGAACGCGCTGTCGTCCACCAAGTCCCTCGCCACGTGTCCATCGTCAGGTGCTCGGCGCGGAAACGCAAGCGCGAGTCAATCGAGCGGCCCGCGCCCTGAAGCATCCACCGCTGCTGCGCCAGATCGCGGGCGTCCCGATCGCACGTGCTGCCCTCAGGCCCCGTCGTGGGTGCAGCGATCGTGACGGAGGTGTACTTCCTGGTTGCTCGGGAGCCGCCCGTGGGGACCGCCATACCTCGTGGCGGCTCCGCAGAGGCGAGGGGGCGGGGATGGAGGTCGGCGGAGGGGACTAGATGGAGGTCCCGCGTCTACGCGTCGCTCGATTGGGAAGGCGGCGGTCTATCGGTTGCCGCCGGTGGTGGCGACGCACCCGGGTCTCGTCGACGGACTCGATCGTCCGGCGTACTGCTTCATCTTCGGGCGCCGGGCGATCGAGCACCTCCGGCGGACCGGGAAGGCGAGGATCCCATGGCGGTTCCGGCTTCACCTGCCGCGCACGTGACGGGCAATCGACGGTGCGTACGATGGATTCACCGGCACCGTGGTACCGGCGAATCCCGCTGAGGGTCCCGTCGGTAGGGCATGGACGGAGATGGAGGTTCGGGCGCTGAAGTCCCTTCCGGAAGCGGCGCAGAATGCGATCCTCATCGTGACGACCGCGGTGCTCATGGCGCTGATGGCCTTCGGCCCCGCGAGCGGCGAGCTGGGCGAGTTCGTCTCCGACGTCGCGACGATCGCCGCGGGCCCCGTCGGAGGGGCGCTGATCTGGTCCTTCACCGGGCACTTCCGGTACGCGCTCACCTGGACGGTGCCGCTCGCGATCGCGAATGCCATCGCCGTCTTCGCTCTGCCACATCCAGTGGGGACAGGCGTACTCCTGTTCGGCGTCGCCGTCCTCGGCGTCATGATGTTCTCTAGCCGAGCGGCCGAAGCGTGGTGCTGGATGGTCTACCGGGTAGTCCATCGGGTTCGATCTGGCGACCAGTGATGCGCCGACAGCCTTCCTCAGAGTGGCCGTTCCCGATGACCGCGAGCTGGCGTGCCTGCACGTGCGGGCGTCGAGGTCGGGCGGGACCAAGTCCGCGGCCTGGGACGCCCGTCGCGAGGGCGATGCTCCTCTCGCCCGCTCGCGAACGTCAATGTCGTGCGTTTGGAGGGTCCGGCAACGGCATCAAGAGACCGAGGAGGACTATCGCTGCGGTCTGAGCGAGCGTCCGCGCGGACGGGAGCGTGAGCGCAACCGAGCCACCGCTACCAGTGACAAGGACCACGCCGACCACCAAGACGACTACGGCCCACGCTCCAACCGCGCACAGCACCGCCACGAGTCTCGGATGCCGCGTCCGAACCGCGAGTCGCCAGACGCCAAGGGCCGCGAGAATGGTCACCGGCAGGCTCGCCACAGCAAAGACCGCGAATGACAACGGCGCGAGTAGCCGGTAATACTCCGGGGCCGTGCTCGCCCCCGTCGCACCGCTGATGACCAGCAGGACATCCAGCGCCGCGTACAACGCGACCCACAGGAAATGAAACGCGATCACGCGGCCGACGTAGCTGCGCGCTGGCTCCGCACGCCTGTACGTTTCGCCTGGCAGGAGGTTGGCCGGCGTACCAGACGAAGCTAGACGGCCCATCGTCGATGACCTCCGGCCCGCCTAGCCTATCGACCGGGTGGTCGACCAGTCACCATTCTCATGAGCCATCTCTCTCCAGTTGCCCTCCGCATGCCGAAAGATGACGCGCTCCCGCTATTCGAGGCGGTGCGGCGACGCCGCCGCCGCCGAGCCGAGGAGCTCGGGCCGCCTATCGCGTTGCGTGACAGGGAGGGCCAGGACCCGGTCCGAAGCCCTCCGAGTCGGTTCCCTCATCGTGACGGATCAGCTCCGCTCGTCCTCCCCGGATCTCGAGGACCCATGCGAAGTCGCCGGCGCGAACAGTCCGATCGTGAACGACGGCGCAATCCGCAGCGCGCCTGAGCCGAATGCGGTTCTCGTTTGATGCGGGGACGCTCAGTCCGCCTGTTCCCCCCTCTCGTGCGGTTGGCACCTCCCAGTGGCAGGGGCCTCCGGCGCCGACGATTTCGAGCACATAGCGCGCTTGGTCGCGGTTCGCCACGAAGATGTGCAGCACGCTGTGTCGGCTCGGCTCGGCGATGCAGGGGTCGGAGGTCGCGGACGGACTAGGGGGTGGTGTGCGCGTGAGCCACGTGCATCCAACCACCACGCTTGCGAAGACGAGCAGCGCTACGCGTTCGAGGAGCGCCTCCGCTCGGACCCCCGAGGTCAGCACCCGAACCGGTGCCACGAGGAAGAACACTACCCGTTCGTGGTAACGCGGAAGCGCTTGAGCCGCTCCTCCTCCGCGTCGCTCGGGAATCGGATCACTAGTTCGTCCACACGCTCGAGCGTACTGCGTCGGTGCGACGAGACGGTGGTGCTGCGAGGTACCGCCCGCGCGAGGATCGCGTAGGCCAAGGGGCGAGGCGCCTACGCCACGCGGTCGCTTCTGCCACGTGTTACCCCCTCTTCCTCACCGCGGTTGCGAGGCCCGACTGTAGGCTTTCGGCCTACAGACGAGCCAGCAGCTCCGCCTTCTTCGCATCGAACTCGGCGTCCGTCAAGGTTCCCGCCGCATGGAGTGACGCCAGCTCTCGGAGCAGGTCGCCAGGCCGCTGCGCGCCTTGCGCAGCGACGAAGAAGCTCGTGATGGTCCCGGTGATCGCCGCGAATAGCGTGATACCGAGGATCATGAGCGCGGCGCCAGCGAGCCGTCCCTCGGCCGTGACCGGATAGACATCGCCGTAGCCCACGGTCGTAAGCGTGACGACGCCCCACCAGAGGGCATCGAGGGGACTGCTCACGTTCTCGTTCACGCCCTGCTCGGCGAAGTAGAGCGCGGTCGAGCAGATGACGGCGACACCGAGCCAGGTCAGGAACAACCATACGAGTCCCCGGTGAGCGGCGAGTCGCTCGATGCTGGTGAGCGCGCGGTAGAGGCCGGCAAACAACCGCACGAGCCGCAACAGCCGGAGCAGTCGTGCGAGCCGGGTCGGACCGGCCGGGATGAGGGCGACGAGATCGATCCAGTGACCTCGCACGTACCCGCGTCTGTCCCTCGCGGCCAGGAAGCGGGACGCGAACTCTGCTACGAACAGGAGTGTCAGACCCACTTCGAGAGCCTCGAGTAGCGGTCGCCGTTCCGGCTGCGCCTCATCGGCCGCGAAACCGACGACGATGAACAGCACCGCGAAGGCGGCCATCAGGAGCTCCCACGCGAGTTCGTGCCGCGCGATGAAGTCGTTGTAGCGATCGCGCGGCGTGCGGGTCTTCGGCATCTCCCCCTCCCGGATCCGTGATGGACATACGTCGAAGCGGCAAGCGTTCTGCTACGCGGGGCGGGCGGGGCGAAGCAAGGCTCTGCCGTCGACCTATCTCTCGTTCCGCCGAGACGCAGAGTCGGCTCGCCTCCTCCTCTCGTAGCCAAGCTGGATTCGCGCGGTCGGTACATGAAGACGATTCCGACTCGCGCCAAGAGAAGAGCCAACGATGCTGCCAGAATCACCACTGTGCAGACTCGCGCGACCGGGTAGCAGCGCGACCGCGACCATGAGAAGTATCGCCACCCCCATCGGCAACGGCTTCTCCGAGAAGGTCGAGAACCACGCCGCAGCCAGCGCGCTCCACTACAAGCACCACAACTCCGCGCGACCCCACCGCTCGCTTGGCAAGAACATCACCCCGACGGCGGGGTCTCGCCAGAGCGTCCCGAAGCCCCTAGGAGCCGCCTCGCGCGCCGTAGCCTCCACGTGAAGCTCGAGCGCAGATTCGGGCGGTTGGCACGCCTGCCGTCCCTCACGGGTGTCCCTAGCCGCACCCCTTCGACGTATCCAAGGAAGAGCCGGCGGATCGACCGGAGCGCTCCCTGGAGGACCGATGGAGATCAGCCAACCGAGACCCTCCGGTGCCGCTGTCGACCAGGGACTCGAGGACCGCGTGGCGATCGAAGCCCGCCGCGACAAGGCTGCATTCACGTGGCTGTACGAGCAGCATGTCGAGCGCGTCTTCCGCTACCTGCGCGGTCGCGGCGCGAACGAGGACGAGGCGACCGAGCTGACGGCCGTGACGTTCGAACGGGCTTTCCGTCACGTCGACCGTTACCGCCCCGGCCAGGCGGGCTTCGCGCCGTGGCTGCTGGCGATCGCGCGCAATGCGTTCATCGACGAGAGGAGGCGCCGTCGTCCTCAGCCGCTCGCTGAGGCGGAGACGCTCGTGGCGTCCGGGTCGGACCCGGAGGAAGCTGCGATCGCCGCCGAAGATCATCGGCGTCTTGCCGCCCTCGTCGCTCGGCTTCCCGACGTGCAGCGCGACGCTCTCGCACTGCGCTTCGCGGCGGGCCTCTCGAGCCGTGACATCGGTGCGGTCATCGGCAAGAGCGAGGCGGCGACGAAGAAGCTGCTCACGCGCACCATCGCAGCGCTCAAGGAGGACCTTAACCGTGGAGCGTGATATCCCGGCGCTCGATCTCGAGGTCGCACTCGAGCGGGCTTTTGCAGCGGCGATGCCAGAAGATCGCCGCGCTTACGTCGATCGCCGCGTGGTGACTGCGTTGGCGAATGTGCACCGTCGGCCTTCAAGGCGTCTGTTCGGGGTCGATCGCCGTCCGCCGCTCCGGCGTCTGCTTCTCGCCGGTGCGATCTTCGTCGCTCTTGCTGCGGCGACGGTGACCGCCGCCGGCTCCCTCTTCGGAAGCCTGACCGCCGAGGCACCGCTGCTCCGTGATGTCTGGGAGCGCGCGACTCCGATCGGTCGATCGGCAACGGATGCCGGTCACACGATCACGCTGGAGCGTGCAGCCGTCGATCGCGACCGGATCTGGATCGCCGTCTCCGTCACGGGCAACACGGGTGAGAGCGCGGCCCCCGGTCGGATGCACCTGGTCGACGCCAAGGGAACCACGTTCACTGGCCGAACCGGAGCCGGCGACGCGATGGCCGGGACGTCCGCTGAGATCTTCGGGTTCGGAGTGCCACCGGGTGCCGAGCCGGCCGGTCCGTACACGCTCATCGTGACGAGCGTGACTCCGATCTCCGGCGAGCGCGAGCGGCTGGGGAGGTGGGTGATCGACTTCGACGTGCCGGCCCGCTGACCCACGCCACCACCCGCTTCGACGCGTGTGGCACATCGGCGGTCGACGTCATCGAAGCTCGATCTGGGCAGCCGCTCAAGCGGATCGGCTTGAAGTGACCGCGGGGATCGGGATCACGGCCGAGTCGGCGCCTAACATGCCCTGTGGCGAGCACGGTCGTCGCGAGCTACCACAACCATCCGCGGCTACTGCCGCCTCGGAAGCAATTCCGCGAGGAGATGGGATGCCATCGACATCGAGTCACGGACAGGATGCGCGGGCGGCCTTCAACGAGCTGTTCCGACGGTTCCGACCCCTGTTGCGTGAAGCCGGCTTCCGACGGACGCGCGCCTCCACGAGCTACCTCATCGGTGGGCCGAACCCGGGCTTGTTGAGCTTCCAGAAGAGCTGGAGCAGCATCACCCAAGAGGTCGAGTTCACGATCAGCATCGGCGTCTGGTCGCGTCGTCTGGCCGCCTTCCACGCGACGATGAGCGAACAGCCGCCGGTACCGGAGTGGCCGTCGATCATGGACTGTCACTGGAGAAGGCGCCTCGGGTTCCTGATGCCGGAACACGACGACGTGTGGTGGACGATCAGCGACCAGACCGAGGTAGACGAGCTGGAACGGGAGCTCACTCCCATCCTGACCGAGATCGCGCTCCCGACCCTCCAAGGCCGCATTTCTGACGAGGCGCTGCGGGACGTCTGGCTGAAGGGGACGGACGTCGGGATCTCGGATTTCGACCGGCTGCGTCACCTGACGGTCTTGCTCGCCGAACTCGGGCCACGTGAGCGGCTCGATGAGGCCGCCAAGGACTTCTACCGCCTCGGCATGGGACGGCCCAGCGAGCCCCTCGTGCGGGAGCATCTGATGGGGCTCGGTCTCGACCTGTCCCGCTTTCCGGGCGCTGAGGTGCGCGCCTCGCCGCAGCGGGAGGTCACTTCGCGCGCTCCTCGCTCCAGCGGAGGTACGCTGCGAATGGGGGCCAACGACACCACGCACGTGCCGGAGCGACGCGGGCCGGCGCGCGGCGATCGCGAGTCACATCCCCAGCAGCTCGAGACAACAAGATCGCAAGAAGGGACGATGGATCGTGAAGAGGAGACGACCGTCGCGCTCCCCAACCGCTGGCGCATCACGATCCCTGCGGCGTTCGAGCAGCAGCGGGACCGGCAGCGCCGGTGGATATCCGGTGACGCCACGAGGAGTGTGTTCGTATCGATCCTGAACGTGAGGGACCGGTCGGGACGCCCGCCCGAGCCTGACGAGCTGATGGAAGAACCGGAGCCTGGTGGTCGCCTCGTCGAGTTCCGCGGCGAGGGGATCGTGAGAAGGGCGACCGTACGGCAGGACCCCGACGCCGAGGCGGGGGAGTTCGAGCTGCTGGGGCACACCGCCATCCGCGGCTCGGTCGCCGTGTGCCGGATCTCGTTCCTTGGTCCCGAGCGAGAACGATGGGCTATCGAGACGTGGCAGTCGCTCCGACCGGACTCGAACGGGGTCGCTGCTTAAGCCGCGAGGCGGGAAGGGCGTCGAGCCTCTGGGAGTGCGCCGACGAGGAGCTACGTAAGGACATGAGGGTGCCGCGGGTCACGGACTGGGGAGCAGGTGGCGACCCAGACACGGGCAAGGGCTTCATCACGCACGAGCGTTACCCTCTCCCCCTGTGGCTCTTGGATGCTTGGCTCGCCCGTGCCCATCCTCACTGGGGCTGGTGGGTTCGCTTCTGGAGCGCGGTTTCGCCGCACTGGGGGATCCCTTCTGCGCGGCGTACACCTGCGTCTGGCGCCCTATTTCTCCGCGCACCGCGAAGACGCGACGCATATCGCCGTCGGCTGGGATGCGCTTCCGCGGTCCATCAAGGACGAACTCCTCGCCAGGGAGCGCGAAGGTCGCGAGGACGACCTAGCGTGAACAGTCCCCGAGTTCTCGCGACAGCGAGGCGCGCGATCGGCGGGTAGACGATGGCGGCACCACCCCATGCTTGTCGTGTTCCAAGCGATGAGCAGGAGGGGCGCCGCCGTGGTCGATGATGACGTCCTGTACGGGTTCCGGCTACGCCTGCTGGACCTCGCCCGCGAGCTGGGTGACGTGGGCGAGGCGTGCCGTCTGTTCGGCGTCCACCGCTCCACCTACTACCGCTGGAAGCGCGCCGCCGAGCGCTCCGGGATCGAGATGCTCCGGCCCCGAGAGCGCCGGCCGCCCCGGATGCCCAACAGCTCATTTGGCTGCATGGTGACGAACAATGCACCAGCCACTTTCTCGCTTTCCTCTGTATCGGCCGCTGATGCTTCTCCGAGGACTGTCGACCGGATGGGTTACGGCCACTGCGCTCCGACGCCTCCTAGGAACGGAGCGCGAACAGGGCGTGGGGCCGCCTGAGGCGAGCAGCTGGTCAAAGTGCGTGAACCCACTGATGTCCTGGGGTCGAGGTGGGAGCGGCGCTGGTAGCGGCGCCGATGCGCGGGATTGTCTCGAGCTGCCGAGCAAGCTCCTCGGTGCGGCGGCCACGCAACGTTCGCTCGGCGCGGCCGATCCGGCACCTCAGCTCGAAGGTCCATCCCCCTCGATGCCTTGGCGGCGGGGTATCGGATCTGATGCTCGCCGGTCGTTTCACCCGGGCGGACGGTTGACAGGTTTTCCGTCGTCGGCAATCGCGAGCGTGTGTGATTGAGCCGGAAATTCTAATCTCCACGGCAATCACACGACGCGACCCGACCTGACGGACGACCCATCCACCGTTGCTGTACGGAAGAAGGAAAGCATCGAATCCACAGGATCTGTGCTCGCGCCGAGACGGTCAGCGATGTAAGGAAGACTATGGCGAGCACGATCGTCGCCTCTCCCAACGGGCTCGGGAGGAGGAAGTAGCCCAAGAGCAAGGCACCAGACGCCGGGAGGAAGCAGGCCAGGACGAACTAGAGGCACCGTAGGTAGCCATAGCACGGCGGTGGCGAAAACGGGCGACAGGCTCCTGAGTACACCTGTCACGAACTCGGGGAGCGCGCTCTCTAGTCCTGGGAGATAGAGGACGAGAGTCGTAATCAACAGGACCGCCGACGCCACGGTAGCTAGCTTCCGCATGTCAGTCTCAGCGATAGCGGCGCTTTACTCTCTGCTTTAGTCTCTCGATCTTTTGCCTGGCATCGTTGTTCGATCGTACAGTCAACATCAGAATCCCCACACCCGCAATTACGATACACATGATTAGCCCCTTCGTCGTTCGGCACCCCGGGATACTTATTGGCGCCGTCCCCGGCTTGTACCACTTCGGGTCTCGTGGGCGATGTGGCTCCCGGCGCCGCCACCACGTCCGCCGTCCGTGCCCCGCGACCGCCACCACCGCCACCACGTGACACGTAACGAGCGTGTGTGGGTCGAGGTCGTGGAGGTCCGACCGAACGGATACCTCGGGCGCGTCGACAATGAGCCGAGCGTGGTACACGGGGTACGCCTCGATGACCGCGTCGCGCTCGTCCCCGACGGTGACGGGCGCACCGGAGGAAGCTTGGAGTCGCTGACGCGCAGTCGAGCTCGAGGGTGCCGCAAGGTACCGCGCAGAAAGACAGGACGTATGCCAGCCCAGCTCTCCCACGGGCAACGGGTTTGGGGTTCCATCAGTCGGCGCCTTCTGGCGGAAGTCGGAACCCCAGTGGCGAGCGCGATCGTGACGGTCGACCCGGCGACCAAACAGATTGCGTTCGCCACGGACGGCCAGGGCTATTACTGGAGGCGTCGTAGCTGAACGGAGATTCAGCGACGACGTCCGTCGTGAGCAGCACGGTCCTCCCATCCTTCGGCGCCTCGCCAGGAGTGGCGTAGGCCGCGCGCGCCGTCCGTGGTGGCACGGCATACGCCCCGGCGCTCGGGTAGAAGGAGCAGAGCGTGTACGCTGTCATGGAAATCGTCGTCGCGGCGGTGATGGCGTACATCGTCCTGTTCGGCGGCCTGATCGCCATCCCGGTCCTCTACGTCGAGTTGACCGCGAACGAACAGACGGCTGAGCAGAAGCGAACCGGTCGCAACCTTGCTCGGGCAGCTTCCGCGCTGGTCGTGGTGTACATCGTCCTGCTCGTTGCTGGTCTTGCGCCTCAGCCCGTCACTATCGTCCTCGGAGTCGCGTACGTCGTGCTGCTCGAAGCGATCCGGCGCAGCAGCCGTGGCCGACCTACTTCTCCGTGACCGTAGATCTGACCGTCAGCGTCACCGCTGGACCGCGGCGAGCAAGCTGTTCCGTCGCTTGTCCGGTCCCCGCACCAACATCGATGACGCGACCGCGATCCGGCGTTGCGGCGATCGCCAGGAGGTCATCGAATAGCTGCTCCGGGTAGGCTGGGCGCACCGCGTCGTACAGCTCGGCAACCTCATCGAACGACACTCCGTGAGGCTAGCGGCAGCGCCGCCCATCAGTCGAGGAGTGCCGCGATCTGGTAGTGGGTCAGTTTGACGACCGGCTGTCCCGGAGGTGCGACAGCTTGTGGGCAATGCTGGCGAGAATCAACGTGATGGCTAGGGACCACCGTTCGCGACGCGATGTGCCGGGGACCGAAGAAACGCGGCTTTCTGCAGCCAATATGTCGCGAAGCTGAGTCCACAACGTGCGGGATAGCGGCGGCTGTCCTCCGCCCCGATCGGGAGACGGATGCTCATCGGTTCCGACCGCCGTCGGAGGCTTGCGCGGCGGCGGCTGCGAGGGAGAGGGCAGCGGCGTCGCTCGCTCGACCTCACTCATGGGATCGATCATAAGGCGGGCGACTAGTCGAGCAGCGCCGCGATCTCCTCGCACGTCCACACGTGGTCGCCGATGCCCGCTGCCATAGCCGGCGTCGTGTTCCGGCCGAGGGACTGGTGGGGTCGGGCGAAGTTGTAGTGCATGAAGTGGAGAGACACCGCCGCCGCCAGGTTCTCGACCTTCTTCGAGTAGTGGTGGCCGTCACGCGGTCGCTATCTCCGCTTCTTCGCCCTGGTAGTGGTATTGAGCGCCGCTACCTCGGGCGGTAGCCGAGGTAGAGGACGCCCGAGGTGAAGTGGTGCGACTCGACGAGGCTGAGCCGCAGCGGCTCGTCGAGCGGCGGGAAGAACGGGGTGCCGGCGCCGAGGACGATGGGATGGACGACGAGCCGGTACTCGTCAACGAGCCCGCGACGGATGAACTCCGCGGCGAGCGTCGGCCCACCGACCTGGAGTTCGCCGTCGTACTCCCGGCGGAGGCCCGTCAACACTTCCGCGACGTCGCCGGCCACGAGGCGGCTGTTCCAGTCGACCCGTTCGAGCGTCGAGGAGAACACGACCTTCGGCGTCGCGTTCCAGATCCCGGCGAAGTCGCGCGTGACGGCCGTCGCCGCCGGGTCGGACGCGGCCGTCGGCCAGTACGCCGCCATCACCTCGTAGAGTCGCCGGCCGTACAGGAAGGCGTCCGCGGCTCGGGCGCGATCGTTGAACCAGGCGTGGAGTTCGTCGTCGGGCTCGAACGGGTCGAGGCTGTGGTCGGCAGTCTCGACGAATCCGTCGAGCGAGACGTTCATCAAGTAGATGAGGCGGCCCACCTGCGCACTCTACGCGAGGGCGGGACGGGACGAGAGGGCTAGATCCGCCATGTCCCACGCCTCCGATCGTCCTGCCACCGTTCGTTCTCCACGCCCGCACGGCAGCCTAGGCCGGCCGCGGCACGTCGGCCGAGCGCTCGCCGCGGCACGGTTACCGCGCGGATCCGCGGCCGAGCGGGATGCCCTGCTCATCGAGCGATAGGTAGACGTTCGATAGCTGGATGTCGGCGCGATCGAAATCCGGGTCCGACCCTCCGGCCGCTTCGAACCAGGCATCGAGGAAGCCCCGCGCCCGGCCGATGTCATCGAACAGACCGTTCTCGTTCAAGAACGGCAGGTACGCCTCGAACCATGCTCCTCCGTACTTCGTCAACAACAGCGAGTAGAACGGGCGTGGCGTGGTGACGTCGATCCCGAGGAACTCGAGGCGGTTGGAACCAGAGGCGCCGTGCGGCGCGTCAGTGGCCGGTGTCACGTACAGGACTTCGAGCGAGGCCGGGTCCTCGAACCGCGCGTATCGATCGAGCAGCCGCATGACGCCATCGAGGCTGAGGATCATCCCGGCCTCGTCCTCGAAGTCCATGAGGTCCGGCGTGAACCCGAGGGCATCTTTCTGCTCGGTCCACTCGGGCGTCCGATACAACCCTCGGTATCGTCGGTCATGCGGTACCGGCTCCCACGGCTCCTGAACGACGATGACGTAGCCGGCGAACGGGAGGTACCAGTCAGGGTCGGTCGCGGAAGCGATCATGGAAGTCCTGGTCGGTGTCGGACGGGGCAAGTGGTCGACCGCAATCTTAGGTTGCGCCTCCACGCCGGGCCCTGTGGGCGTGTTCGTTAGATCAGCGAGGCGCTTCAGGCGATGGCGGGACGAGGAACAAAGGAGCCACCGAGCGGCTGCCCGAGAGGGTTTGCACCGCCCACTCCCAGGTCTCGCCTCGTCGTCCCCGCGCCGATCCTGTCGGCCGTGGCGGCCGCGTAAGCCGCTTTCGCTCGCGAGCGGCTTACGCCGACCGCGATTCGAGCGCGGAGAGCTCGGCGAGGAGCTGGGCAGATGCCTCTCGGAGCTGCTCTGGCTCCAGCGGGAACTCAAGCCAGATGGATCGCCAGTCTTCGTCCGTCCCGTCCCAGTCGTATCTCCACGGCGGGCGGGCGCTGGACTCGAACGCGCCGCATGCCCTTGACGGGATGCCAGCCGGAACGTGTAACGGCAATACCAGACCCGTTACACGGCCTGCCCGATAGACGCACCTAGCCCCCGGCTCCGCGGCGCGCCGTCGATCTCGCTTCCCCCAGCGACCAGCACGAGCGCGCGCGACCGGGGGCTAGACTCCTCGACATGATGGAACGCTGGCGTGGCCCGCTGCTGTTGCTGGCCGTCGCGTGGGTACTGCTGGCCGTCGTATGGACGGCCGTGGAAGTCGTCGGGTACGTGACGGGTGGGGCCACGGCTTTCGAAGTGGCGCACACGTTGGTCCGCCTTGGCGGTGTCGCCGTCGTTATCTGGATCTTGCGGTCGGCGCGTCAACGGCGGCGCAGCGATTCAAACTGAGACTACCCGCCTTCGCATAGTGCTCGTCGTACGTGTACACCTGCCCCGCCCGCCCGAAGCAGTCCCCGCAGTGCCGCGTCTTCACCTCGCCGAGCTGCCATCGGAACGACACGTCGGGCCGCTTCTCGACCGTCTCGCGAGCGTAGCCGCCCTCCAGCCCGTGCTTCCCCAGGAACTGGCCCATCAGGTCAGCTCGATACGCGTTCGAGCGGAACCACTCCGCGACGTCATCGAGCGTCTTGAACGACCCTTCACGGATCGCGTCGCGCAGGTCGTCGCGGATGCGGTCGACGTACCGGCGGTTGTCGCGCCACACGCGGTCGACCAGCCGCTCATCCGGCTCCGGGTCATCGAGGCCGGCGCGCTCCATCCCCTGCATCCCGGAGCAGTCGCTTCATCTCGACCCTCCTCGGACCTGAGCGCAAACAAGAGAAGCAGGCGGAGCGGCGGGTCTCATCTCGTCCGAGGACAGCGGGGCGTCGCCTGGGCTGCGGTCCTCGCGTTCCTCTTCGGCGGCGGATGCGGTCCGAGTCGCAGCGAAGGCGAGGGGTTCGCCGGCGCGACCGAGAGCCTCCACGCGGACTACGTAGAACAGGCCGTGTTCAGCCCGAGCACCATCATCGACAACCCCCAGTTCGACCTCCACTTCAAGCCGGGAGTCGACCCACGCCGCGCTCGGGAGATCGCTTGTTCCGTCGACGCTCAGGCTCGCCAGCGGTGGGCCGGCGTGCAGGTCTTCGGATGGAGCGCCGACGGTCAGAGGAACCTGATGGTGCCCGAAGACTGCGGGTAACGATCGGACCGTAGGCGTGCTCGCGCATCGCCATATCTCGAGGTGTTCGCCTCCCGCATCGCCCTCACCGGCCGAGAGTGCGACTCCGCGAATACCGCCGTCGGTCGCCTAAGCTCGGCGTCGTGTCGGATCAGGAAAGCCGGACCGGAGAGGACGAGCTCCGGGCGTCCCTGCGCGACCTCCTGCTCCGCTGGAGATCCCGCGACGTCGACGGCACCTCGGTGATCGGCGCGGCTCACCGACGCTTGTCCACGCTCGACTTCGAGCTGAGCGGGACGGTCACAATCGAGCAGCAGGTCCGGGAGATGAGTGACGCCGAGCTGGAGCAGCGATACCGAGGCATCGTCGAACAGGCGTGGCGCGAGGAGCAGCCCGAGGAGTAGGGGAGCTATGGGTAGTCGAGTCACGACAATCTGCGACGGGTGCGGGCGGGAGCAGACGAGGGAGTTCCGCGAAGGCACCGGCTGGGACGACGACTCCGACCGGT
>JADDQH010000119.1 GCA_016781485.1 Chloroflexota bacterium
CCGAGCCGGCCGTCTCGACGCGCAGCTTCGCGCTCACCCTCGGCTCGACGCAGGCCGAGCTCTACGCCGGCGGGTCGGTGCGCCGGGCGTTCGGCTCGAAGGTGAGGTACCCGGTTGGCTGGTGGCACCGGTTCGTGCGCTACGACTACGGGCTCGAGTTCCACACCTTCCACAACCCGTACACGCGGGAGTACGTCAGGCGGCTCAACCAGGGCGGCGTGGAGGGCCTGATGGCGTGCTACACGTTGCTGCCATCGGACGAGGGCGCGACCTTCGAGTCGGCCTATGACCCCGTCTTCGACCACGGCTTCGTGCAGAAGCCGGCCGACTTCGCGACGCGCACCTACTACAAGCAGAACGTCTGCTTCGACGTGTTCGGCGCGAACAGCCCGTACAGCTGGGAGCTGTTCCGCGACGTCCCTCTCTACATCGCCACGCGGCTCAACAACAACGGCCGCTACGAGGAGGCGATGCACTGGTTCCACCTGATCTACGACCCGACGACCGACGCACCGCCGGATCCGGGCGGGACGGAGACGTCGCGCTACTGGAAGGTGCTGCCCTTCAAGACGACGGTCGCGCAGGACCTGGAGGACTGGTTCCGGACCCTCGACCCGAACACCGACCCGACGGCAGAGAACGCGGTGATCGCCGAGTGGCGCGACCACCCGTTCGACCCGCATCGCATCGCCGCGAACCGGCCGATCGCATACATGAAGCACGTAGTCATCCAGTACGTGGAGAACCTGGTCGCGTGGGCCGACTCGCTGTTCCGCCAGTTCACGCGCGAGAGCGTGTTCGAGGCGCTCCAGCTCTACGTGATGGCCGCCCATGTGCTCGGTCCGCGCCCGCAGCCCATGCGGCGGCGCGGTGAGATCGCGGCGCAGTCGTACTCGTCGCTCGAGAGCTCGTGGGACGACTTCTCGAACGCGCTGGTCGAGCTCGAGAACCTGTTCCCCTACTCGAGCGACGCGCCCGTCAGCACGACCACGGCCGGCAACAACCTGCTCGGCGTCGGGTCGGCGCTGTACTTCTGCGTCCCGCCGAACGAGGCGCTGCTCGAGCACTGGGACAAGGTGGAAGACCGGCTCTACAAGATCCGCCACTGCCAGGACATCGACGGCGTCGAGCGACAGCTCGCGCTGTTCGCGCCCCCGATCGACCCGGCGGCGCTGGTCCAGGCGACGGCCCAGGGGCTGAGCATCGGCAGCATCCTGGCCGACCTGGGCAGCCCGCCGCCGATCTACCGGTTCACGCACCTGCTCCAGCGGGCGAACGAGTTCTGCGCCGAGGTGCGCGGGCTCGGGCAGTCGCTCCTGTCGGCGCTCGAGAAGCGCGACGCCGAGGAGCTGGCGCGGCTGCGGGCCGGTCAGGAGACCGACCTGCTGAACCAGATCACCGCGGTGCGCGAGCGGCAGGTGCTCGACGCCAAGGCGAGCAGGGAGAACCTGGTCAAGGCACGCGAGGCCTCCATGGTCCGCTTCCAGCACTACCTGGACCTGCTGGGCGAGAGCGTGACCGTTCCGGCGGCGCCGACGGTGCCGGCGGACCTGAGCGCCGACAGCCAGCTGCCGGCCGACACGTCGATCTCGGCGGTCACCACCGGTGCGGACACCGCGCTCGTCGAGAGCGGCGAGACCGGCGTCAAGGTGATCGCCAAGGAGAAAGCGGAACTCGACCTGAGCCTGGCCGCCAAGTGGGTGACCGTGGGCGCGAACGCGCTCGAGGTGCTGGCAGGCATCCTCGCCCTGATTCCGCAGCTCGACGTCGAGGGAACGCCGCTCGGCGTTGGCGCCGGAGCGTGGTGGGGCGGCCAGAACCTCGGCGCCGCCAGCTCGGCAGGCGCGCGGGCGGCGGCGGGTGTCAGCGCGTTCCTGAGCGCGTAGGCGGCGCAGGCCGCGACCGTGGCGTCCTACATCCGGCGCGAGCAGGAGTGGGCCTACCAGGCGAACGCGGCGGCGCGCGAGATCGTCCAGCTCGACAAGCAGCTCACGTCGGCGGACATCCAGATCCAGATTGCCGAGAAGGAGCTGGAGAACCACCTGAAGCAGATCGAGCACGCCGAGGAGGTCGAGCAGTTCCTCAGGGACAAGTTCACCGGGCAGGAGCTCTACCAGTGGATGCGCGAGCGGCTGCTCGTGGTCTACAAGCAGAGCTACACGCTCGCGTACGAGCTGGCCAAGAGGTGCGAGAAGGCGTTCCGCAACGAGCTGGGCGACGAGACCGCGAGCTTCGTCAACTACGGCTACTGGGGACGACTCGAAGAAGGGCCTGCTGGCGGGCGAGGAGCTGCAGCTCGCGCTGCGCCGGATGGAGAGCGCGTACCTAAACGACAACCGTCGCGAGCTCGAGCTGACCAAGAGCATCTCGCTGCTGCGGCTGGACCCGCTCGCGCTGCTCGCGCTGCGCGAGACCGGCCGCTGCGCTGTGTCGATTCCGGAGGAGCTGTTCGACCTGGACTTCCCCGGTCACTACTTCCGCCGGATCAAGGCGGTGCGGCTGTCGATCCCGTGCATCGCCGGACCGCACACGACGGTCGCCTGCACGCTGCGGCTGGTCGGCAACAGCGTGCGGGTCAACACGTCGATGAACAGCTCTGGCGAGTATGAGCACGAGAACGACGAGGGCGTCTGGATCGACGACGACCGGTTCCGGACCAGCAGCACGCCGGTGACCGCGATCGCGACGAGCACCGCCCAGAGCGATCCGGGGATGTTCGAGCTGAGCTTCCGCGACGAGCGCTACCTGCCGTTCGAGCACGCGGGCGCGATCAGCCAGTGGTCCCTCGAGCTGGCCAGCGACGAGGAGCTGCGGCAGTTCGACCACTCCACGATTGCGGACGTGGTGCTCCACCTGAACTACACGGCGCGCGAGAGCGGCGGGACGTTCCGCACGCGGGCGGTCGACCACGTGAAGGGCTTCCTCGCGAACGCGGCCGACCGTCCCGATCAGCCGATCGCGCAGATGTTCAGCGCCCGGGCGGAGTTCCCGAGCGAGTGGCACGCGTTCCTGCGGCCGGCCGGCGAGGGCGACGACCAGGTCCTGCGCTTCGCGATCGGGACGCAGCGGCTGCTGTTCCTGTCGCGCGAGCGCGACGTTGTGATCTCGCGCATCGAGCTGTTCGCGCGGTCGACGTTCGCCGGCACGTACACGGCGGTGCTTTCGACGATCGACGGAGACGGCAACGTCGTCCAGTCGGACGAGTTCCCGATGGCGCCGAGTCCGGCGTATGGCTGGCTGAACAAGGCGACCCTCGACGCCACCGACGCCGGGCTCGACCTGGAGGAGGCCGACATCGCGGCGGAGATGACGCTGAAGATGAAGCGTCCGGGTGCGCCCGACTTCGCGAGCCTGGCCACGGCGCCAGACGAGATCAAGGACCTCTACATCGTGGTGCACTACCGGCTGGACTGAACCGACGAGGCCTCCGTCCAGCGGAAGCCAATCTCGGAGGGCCGCCGGTCCGTCGGCTCTCCGGCAGCCCGGTGGGGGGTCGGGCGCGTGGTAGCCGACCGGGCAGCGTCGTTGGGTGTGTCTGGGGTGGAAGATGCAGGCCAGGTACTCGGTCGCGCGAGGAACCCGCCAACCCCCTGTGGATCTTGCCTTGCGATTTCGGCCAGTTTTCGGCCAGTCGTCCCGTCAAACGGCCTTGAGCGGCCTTGACGGATGTTGCACAACGACTGCGGCCCTCGCCAGAGGGGAGGGCCGGAACACCAGCGGTAGAGCGAAAAACACGGGAGTTGAGCGGAGGGGGAGGGATTCGAACCCTCGGTGGACCGTAAGGGCCCACAACGGTTTTCGAGACCGCCCCGTTCAACCACTCCGGCACCTCTCCGAGATCCCTGACGGGGGCTGCGAAGGGTAGCGGCGTTTGGCTTAGCTGGGCGGTTCGAAGCCGGGTTCGCTGTCGCCGTTCGTGCCTACATGGTACGCCCACGGTGGACGGTCAAATCGCCGCCGGGAAAGCTCTCGGGAAAGTCGGTCGCGGAGCCGCGCTCAGGGCGAGGTCAGGAGCGCCGTTCGCTCCTTGCCGCGGCAGCTGATCAGTCGGAGCTCGATGGCGTCCTCTGGATTGTGCATCGCCAGCGCGTTCTGTAGATCGCCGCCCGTCCGCACCGTCGTGCCATCCACCGCCGTGATGATGTCGCCGCCCATCGGCAGGTTGTATTGGCTGAAGGTTGATCCTCGGACGCCGGCTTGATCTGCTGGTCCTCCGCCCTCGACTGCGGTTACGAGCAGACCAGCTTTGTTGGCTTGGCCGGAGCACCGCGAAAGCGAGAACTTCTCGATCATTGCGGGCGTTGTCTCGATGAACTCGATCCCGAGCGTGGGCGGGCCAGACGAACCTGGGGTTTCCTCTGGCGTCGGAGCGGGGTCCTCAACCGTCCTGGTCACCACAGATTGCACGACCTCGCGCTCGACCACCGTTGTTGTCTCTGTCCGCTCGAGGCCGAACCAGCTGCCCGCAGCACCGAGCCCGAGACCCGCTACGAAGACGCCAATCACAGCCGCGACGCGCACGCCCAGAAGCTAGACGCACGCGCCATGCTGTGTTGGCTCAGCAGAGAGTGCAGGGCCGGTCGGGCCCGGCGAGACGAACGCCCAGGCCCTCGAGCACACTGACGATCGGCACGACGAAGGCTGGATCGTCGGCCTTCGGGGAGTACGGCGTGTCCGACTTGAGCGCGACAACCATGGCGACGACGCAGTCGTCCTCGTCGACGACGATGGATCCCGAGTCGCCCGGGCGGGCGAACGGACCGTCTGCACCCTCGACGAACCACCCCCGGAGGTAGTCGCGCACGATCGGCGGCCCGCCGAGCTGCGGCAGCTCGACGCGCAGCGACACCGGCGTGGGGTCGAGCAGACCTTCCGTGAGGCTGGGCGCGTGGATGCCGCGCTTGTAGACGATGATCGGATCGCTTTCGTCATCGAGATCGCGCGGCCGGCGCGACATCACCGCTTGCCGCACCACGCTCGTCAGGGTCACCTCGTCCTCGACGCGGACGAGGCAGGCGTCGAGCTCCACCTCGTCGGCGGGCACCGGCGGGTGACTCTCGATGACCTCGCCGATCCGGGGATCGCCGGAAGCGGGTGAGATCGGCATCGCGCCGAGGACCACTTCGGTCTGTCCGAGCGGATGAGCCGCCGAGAGGCTGCCCACGACATGCGCTGCAGTCAGCAACAGCGGTGATCCGTCACCGTCACGGACGACGGGAGCGCCGTACGAGCCGACCTCGTGCGGTCGCCCGTAGGCGTTGACGCCGCCCGGGTAGATCCGGGCGCCAGGCCCGATACTGATCGGCCTGCGCGCCAGGGTTCAGCGGACGTGCTCGATGGGCCCGACCGCGTTGACCGCGCCGGCGGTCTGCTTCACGCGAACCTCGAGCCCCATGAAGCTGGGGTCGAAGTCGATCGCGCTCGTCGCGGCCACGTCGAGGAACCAGTCGCCGGTCTCCTTGTCGCGGCGCACGGCCACGGACGAGAAGCCGGCCTGTGACCGGTGCTCGCGGAAGAAGCGCAAGCGGATCTCCTCGCGCTCCTTGGAAGTGATGTCAACCGTGTTGGCCATCGAGTCCATCGTACTCGTCATCGGCTGAATTGCGGCATGGATTGAACTCAATCGCGCTCTCGCTAAATCGAGCTATCGATCAAGCCGACGTGATCGTCGAGCGTCGCCCGCAACGCGCGCAGGCCATCCTCCGTCGAAGGATCGACGTATCGCGCGAGGAGCGCCG
>JADDQH010000052.1:0-14101 GCA_016781485.1 Chloroflexota bacterium
GATGACGACGGCGGCGATCATGACGCCGACCTGATCGACCATCCCGACCGCGGTGATCACGGAGTCGAGCGAGAAGACGGCGTCGATGAGCACGATCTGGACGATCACGGCCCCGAACGCCGCCTTCGCCGCGCCGGCGTGTCCCGTTGCGTGTCCGCCCCCCTCGAGCGACTCGTGGATCTCGGTCGTCGCCTTCGCGATCAGGAACAGCCCGCCCCCGAGGAGGATGAGGTCGCGACCCGAGAAGTCCATCCCGAGGACGCTGAAGATCGGTTCCGTCAGGCCGATCACCCACGAAATCGTGAGCAGGAGGACGATTCGCATCCCGAGGGCGAGTCCGAGGCCGATCCTGCGTGCACGGCCCTGCTGCTCCTTCGGCAGCTTCCCGGTGAGCACCGACAGGAACACGATGTTGTCGATCCCGAGGACGATCTCGAGCGCCGTCAGCGTGAGCAGCGCGATCCAGATCCCCGGGTCGGTCAGCCATTCCATGGCTCGATTGTGGCCGACGTCAGCCGTCCGTGGGGCTCGTCGCCGCGGCGCCGTGGATCACATCTCCGCAACAGTTCCGCTATCGGAGGGATGGCGGGCTGCTACCCCTGCCCTGCCACCGGCCGGAAGACGCCCGCTGTCCTTCGTCCAGCCGCTTCATGATGCCCGCGCCGACGCCGACGCCCAGCAGCGCGCCGAGCGGCTGGAACCCGAGCACGGCAAGGACGAGCGTCACGAGGGGAGCGTCGTGCACGCCCAACTCGCCGATCGCGATGGGCGCGATCGTGATGGCGACGATGAAGTCGAGCGCGAGGACGCCAACCGCGACGGCGATCGCGTCGGCAGCTCGAGCGTCGCGCCTTCCCGTCAGCAGACCGGTCGTCACGAGCGAGGCGAGCAGGACGGGCAGAACGACGATGGGTCGTTCGGTGAGGAGCGTGGCCGGCGCTCTCGTCACGCTGTGGGAGAGTCCGAGTAGCCAGCCGCAACGCCGAGCGCGATCCACGACACGACGGCGACAGCGACGGCAGTGACGATGAGGCGCCCCACTGATGACCTACCTCAGCCTGCGTGTCGAAGCTGACCGACACGCCCTGGGCGATAAGCTTCGCGAGTCTCATGACGTGCAGGGTGAGCGTCCGGTGATGCTCGTCGTGTCCTGCGACTCCGAGAACGTCCCCGACTGGTCTAGGCGACGGCCAGCGTCGGCCGCGTACGCGCGACGACCGACACGAATAGTTGGTTAGTGTCGGGCCACGACCTCTTGCCCCGACCACTCCCAGATCTTTTCGAAGCGTGGCGTGCCCCAGGAGCCACGCGTTCTCGTTCGGCTGCGGGTAGACGGCCACGACCTCCGGGCCGTCTACGTCGACCCGCTCGAAGATCTCGTGGAGCGCCTCCTCCCTGAGCTTATCGGGCACTGCGCGGCAACCGTCGCCGCCGCCGGAGCTGGTCGGGCATTCCGCGCCGAATGGCCGGTCGGCGCGCGAAAGCTGGGGGGCGAGCGAGACGTGACGGCGCTCGGAAACTACCCTACGGGAACTCTCGTCCGACGTTGCGCCTGCCGCCCTGGTCTTCGTCCCTTGGAGAGTTCAGGATGACCAACCGATCCACCCGCGTGCCGGTCCCCGCCCGGAGCCCAGAAAAGGCGAGCGCGGAAGGGGCGCATGCGCCCGCGCCCGAAGTGTCGATGGAGGCGCGTCCGGAGGACGTCGTCACCCCCGTAGAGCAGAGTGTCGTCGACACCGCGATCTACCGGGACGGCCGCCGGATCGACACACCGCCTACTGTCGCGGCGACGGCGCGCCGGCTTCGCGAGTACCCACGCGACATGGCCTGGATCGGTCTGTTCCGACCGACGGAGTCACAACTCCTTCCGGCCGCCGAAGAGTTCGGGCTGCACGAGCTCGCGGTGGAGGACGCGATCGTGGCGCACCAGCGCCCGAAGCTCGAGCGCTATGGCGACACGCTGTTCGTGGTGCTGCGCGCAGCGACGTACCTCGACAAGGAGGAGGAGGTCGAGTTCGGCGAGATCCACGTCTTCGTCGGCCCGAACTTCGTCGTGACGGTCCGCCACAGCCGGACGCCCGATCTCGGAAGGGTGCGGCGTCGGATGGAGGACGACCCCGATCTCCTGGCGCTTGGCCCGGAGGCCGTCCTGTACGCCATCCTAGATGGAGTCGTCGACGGTTACGCGCCGGTGATCGCGGGCCTGCAGAAGGACATCGACGAGATCGAGACGCAGGTCTTCCGAGGCGATCCACGGGTCTCCCGCCGGATCTACGAGCTTTCGGTCGAGGTGATCGAGTTCCAGCGCTCGACGCGTCCGCTGCTCGGCATGCTTCAGGCTCTCGCCGCGGGCTTTCAGAAATACGGGACCGACGAGGAGTTGCAGCGCTACCTACGCGACGTCGCCGATCACGCCACCACGGTAACGGAGCGCGTCGCGGCGTTCCGCCAGAACCTGAGCGACATCCTGACGGTCAACGCGACGCTCGTGAACCAGGCCCAGAACGAGGAGATCAAGCGCCTGACCGAGGCCAGCTACGACCAGAACGAGGAGATCAAGCGCGTCTCCGCCTGGGCGGCGATCCTGTTCGCGCCGACGCTCATCGGCACGGTCTACGGGATGAACTTCGAGCACATGCCCGAGCTCCGCTGGGAACTCGGCTATCCGTTCGCCTTGGTGCTGATGGTCCTCACGAGCGTCGGCCTGTGGGTCATCTTCAAGCGCCGCCGCTGGCTCTGATTTCGCCTTCGCTCGGCTCCGCGTTACCCGCATACGCGCGGAGACGACCCGGACGATCAGTTCGTTAGTGTCGGTCCAAGACCTCTCGCCCCGACCACTCCCAGGTCGTCAATACTGCGACGAGCGCGGAGCCGAGCGCAACGAACGGCTCCTGACCGAGCTGAGCGAACGGGCCGTCGAACGCCGTGAACCCCCACGACGTCGTCGGTAGCCCGCCGTGCCGATTGAGGTGCGACAGGGTGACCGGCATCGCGACGCCGAACCCGGCGTCCAGCATGAATGACAGCGCCGCGATCCTGGTCGCCAGCGGCGGCCGTCCCACGCGCTCCGCATCCTCCCCGACTCCGCTCGCCCTCATCGAACCGCCGGCGGTGCTGCCGATCGCTCGCTCGTCGGAACGTTGAAGTCCCCGTCACAGGTAACGAGGAGGTCGGCGGGTTGTGCCGGCGGCACAATGACCGAGACGATAGTTGGTGAGTGTCGGCCCATGTCCTATTGGGCCGAGACGGCGCTGGCGCTGAGTCAAGCCGCGATGATTCGGAGCAAGACGCGGGTTGAGGGACCATCTGATGTCTCCCGCCTACGCTTTGCGGTTCGGTGGAGGAGCGGGTGGGATGCCTCAGGACGCGGATCACGAACACCATCCCCCGCTGACGCGAACCGACGCGTCGCTGCTGGCTGCGCTGGTAGAGGGCTCACACGATGGTTGCCGGGTCGACCTCCGGACGCTCGTCCACGACGTAGACTGGCTGAACCGAGCGATCCCGACCTTCGACGAGGTCAGCTTCGGTTTGCAGCGCCTGGTCGCAGCCGGGTTCCTGATCGTCGACTCCGCTCCGGAGACGCGGCTCATGCTCCACCCGACTCCCAAGGCGATCCACTTGCGTCGCTCCTTGAAGGCGCGGTCGCTTGGGGACGTCCTCACCGCAATGCAGCGAGCCGTCGAAGCAGCGCCGTATCCCGAGCCTGAAGTCGAGGACCGATCCCGCGGCCGGTTGCCGGGGCTCGAACTGCAAGATTTCGATGCGGCCGTCCGCGACCACGGAGCGTGGGTGGAGCGGTGGTCGAAGCCGCTCGTCGTCGCTGCCCGAGCGTTCAGCAAGTGGCAGAGCCATAAAAGGCCGTAACGCGACCGGGCAGACCGGAGTGCGAGACGAGCGGAGCGCTACACCGTCGGCTACGCCGAGAGCTCGAACGTGCCCGACGATGCCTTCCGACACTACCCGGATGGGTCTTCGTGGATCTCGTGGAAAGCGAGCTTCGTCCCCGCGCCGGTTCGATCACGGCGGCTGCCAAGCGACTCCAGGAGTGGGTCGACGCCGACGGCGGTCTCTCCGACGCTGACGACTCGGAAGGTGAGCAGACGCTGACCAGATAAGGTCGGGTCAGGTACCTCTGGCCGCGAGCATTTCCTGCCCCGCAGCCCGTCGGACCTCCGCCCGCTCGTAGACAAGCCCCTAGCAGTGCCCGCTCAGGCGGTGCTCTCGGATGGCGCGAGTGACGGCGCGTAGGCCTTCGAGGACGGACGGCGCATACGCCTCGAAGTCATCCTCCTCGTCGATGCCCCAGGACGTGTGCACGAGCCACATCCCGGGCGTATTCAGCGCGACTGTCGTCGCCCACAATGCGTCTTCCGGCAGTGCTTCCGACATCTCGCGCCACGCGCGGCCTAGCTCGGTGTCCACCGCCTCCAGCCCTCTACTTGTTGAGATCAGCCTCCCGGTGCTGGCCGTAGGGGTACAAGGTAGCGCTCGCAGTGCTCGCCTGACCCAAACCCGGGCTTTTTTGCCGCGCGGAGCGGCGCAGTAGCAGCGGGACGGATCGCCGCCGCGCCACTAACTACGCCCTGGCCGGCTGCGATCGCGGAGCGAGCCCTAGTCCCCCGCGAACCACAGACAGGTGGAAACGTCTCTCGCGCATTTCCGCACGAGTTCCAGCACCGCGAGGGTGTCGGGTCCCGGTCGCTCGGCCGCGAGCCGCGCGAAGTCGGGCTCGATCGTGGCGCACTGATAGGAGCTGAACACCGTGTCGTCGTACGGGTCGATGAGGCGGATGTACGGGTATCGGTCGTCCTCGACCGGCAGCTCGACGTCCCCGACGAGCTCCTCGAAGACCGGCTGATACTTGCCGAGGAAGAAGCGACGCGCCTGGTGCCGTACTAGTCCGACGTCGATCCCCACGCTGCCGAGTCTAGGGCGTCGAAGCGTGAAGGGAACGTGCCGCGGCCGTGGCCGCGTGAGTTAGCCCTCGCGTCGAGGCGTGCGCGCCGGTCAGCCGGCGACGAGAAGGAGTGTCGCGCCGACGGCGGCGCGATGACAGTCACGGATCGTTCGAAAGTCGCCCCGTCCCCGTACGCGACGGGTAGGCTTTCGCCATGGGCGGTTTCGACGAGGAATGGAAGCTGCTCGTGCAGGCCGGGGCTTGGCTGACCGATCGTGGATACCGCCTCGTGCAGAGCCACGGCCCGGGAGGGATGGAGCAGGGCGCCCATGTCTACCTCGGGGAGTCAGTCGGGATCGGGTTCCTCGCGGACCGGGGCCACTGGTCCATCGAGCTCCGACCCGGTCCGACGACGGGCGACTGGTACGGAGAGAAGGACTGGTTCGGCCTGGAGTGTTGGAGCCTCTGCCTCGGGGCACCGGTCGTGTTCCATTACAGCCGGCGGTTGGTCATCGTGCCCGAGCGTGAGTGGATGGACGAGAGCGCCGCGTCCGGGCGGCTTCGGCCGCAGCTGGAGTACCTCCGGGTTCACCTCACATCGATCGAGGAGGCGTGCCACCCGACGCGTGTCCAGCAGACGACCAGGTGCCTGACCGAGTACACCGAACCGATCCTCGAGGAGCTGCGGACGTTCCTCCGCGAGCTCCTTCTCCGGTGGCAGTCCGGGGAGGTCGACCGGTCATTCGTACGCGATGCTGCGCGCGCACGGTCGTCGACGCTGCCCGGTGATCGACCGATCGACGCATGCGGTCCCAGTTCGATCCCCCTGGAGGTGCTGGACGAGGCGTGCAGGCTCGACATCGCCCCCATCACGAAGGACGATGTACCCGCCTATCTCCGGCTGCTCGACACGCCGCCGGGCGGCGAAAAGGAGGCGTGGGAGGAGTGGGGCGCGCGCCCATAGGGCGTCGAGACCGAGCAGGGACGGCAGGCCCTTCGAGAAGACCCGTCCTTCGCCGACCCCGCGCGGACCGCCGCCGCTCGTGGATCCGCTCCGCCGCGTCTTTCGTTCGGACGCGTCCCAGCTTTGGTGGCGCGCCTAAGCGATCACGCGCGTGGAGTGCGGCGTCGTCGTCGCGGCGACGGTCACGGATAGTTGGTTAGTGTCGGGCCAAGACCTCTTGGGCCAGGATGCTCGTACTGCCAAACGCGCATCATTGGACGTGCGTACGGCGGGAGGAGCGGCGTGAGACCGGGAAGGAACTGGCGCCTTGTGGCTTGACCTTCTCGTCCCCGCGATCGTCGGCATCGCGTTGCTCCTCGTCGGGCTCGTGGGGGGCGTCCGGCGCCGCCCTCCATCGCTAGCCGCCGTTCGCCTCGTCGCCGTCGGGTTCACGCTCGCGACGATCGGACCGACGCTCGTGGCGGCGGTCCGGATGTCACTCGCTGGCCAGTGGGTCCTCGCTACGGCGCTCGTTGCGGCCGGATCTTTCCCCGGCGTCGCGATGCTGCGAGCGGCCCGCGTCGCGCGTGTCGTCCCTGGAACCGGGACCGAACCCCCGACGGTCGAATTCTCCGTCGATTGGTCACTCGTCTGGCTGGGACGGGTCGTGCTCGGGTTGGCCATCGCCCTCGCCGGGATCTTCCTCGCCATCCACGAAGGCTCGTTCATCTACCTACTGCTGTCGCTGGTGGGCGCTATCTGGCTGTTGCCCGCAGCGGCGGCGTGGGACGCCAGCCGGGCGGAGCGGCGAGGACGGTAGCGACGGGCAAGGTTCCGACTCGGGCGCGAGTTCTCGTGCGAGGAGTGTGGAACAGGGTCGGAGGAGGTCGAGGTCGACCTGATTCCCGAAAGGGATACGTGAGGGTCGACCGGGTCGCGATCGGATACGGGGCGTATCGGCCCGAAACGACCAGGTTCACGTTGCTTCGTAGTTCAGGGGGAATCATGACAACGGACGGACCGCAAGCATCGGTAGAAGTGAGTTTCGGGCCGGCTTCGCATATCCCACGGTCATTGGCGACCCCACGTTCGCTCTCCATCGTCGAAGAACAGTTGCTGCGGGGAGTGGCGTCACGCAGTCGCCTCGAGACTCAACGACGCTCGCAACGGGCGGCGAGACGGCAGCCGAACGAGCGGCCTGCGCGAGGACCAGGACGGATAGATCGAGGGCGTGGTCGCGCCGGGGCGCTGCTGCTACCCAGGCTGGGACGATGACACGAGGCGTCGGACTCGCTCCACGCGGCCGTGGTCGAGGCGGCCGGCCTCGAGAGAGGCAACGAACTGCGCGCGCGGCTCACTCCGCGTCTGGATCGTGTTCGCGCCGTCGGACCATCAGTCCCGTGACATCGTCGAGCGCTTGGGGGTGTACGGGGAGCGGCTACAGCGGCCGATCGTCGAGGAAGGAAGCGATGGCGAGCGCTTCGTCGTCGACATCGACGTCCTGACGGAACCCGCGCTCGCTAGGAGTCGACGGTGCTACCCAAACGCCTCGCTATCGTGCTCCTGACGGCGATCGCCGTCGCGTGCACCGCCGACCCGATCCAGCCTGCTGCCACGGATCGGCCTGACTCGCCGCGCGCCGCGGCGCCGCCATCCCCATCCTCCCCCGAACCCTCCTCTTCGGCGGACCCGCTCGCCATCCCTCTTCCGACTCGAGCGCCGCTGAGCGATTGCGACCTGGACGTCGTCGGGAACCTTCTTCTCGTCGGAGACCGAGGGTCGCGGGAACCGGTCTGGGCGGTCGCTCGCGGGGAGCGCTATACGATCAGTTGGCCGCGCGGATTCGTCGCCGTCTTCGATCCTGAGCTCGTCGTCCGGGCACCGGACGGCCGGGTCGTGGCGCGAGGCGGCGATGTCTTCGAGGACGAACTCGGGGGACTTGACATCTGCATCACGAGGGCCGGGCGGTCGGTCGCGTCTACGACCGACCAGCGCCGATCCTGGACGCCGAGGACGAGTGGCCGCCGCCGACGGAACCTCCGCCGGGGTTCCCGCGGTTCCGAGCAGCCGTCGAGTCCGTGGCTGCACGAGGCATCGAGGCGCGAGGCGGGCTCCTGGCCGTGCAACAGAGCGGCGATCGAAGGCTGTTCGAGCGGGCGGTCGACGAGCTCGGGACGATCGTGTACGTCGGGTCACAGGGACTCGCCGCGACCGACCCTCAAGCGTGTTTCGCCGAGGAGTACCGGCGGCTGCGCCGGGCGATCGACGCGTTCCGTGCCACGCACGCCGAGCTAACGGAGTGGATGTCGAGCCCCTCCGACCCGGACCAGCTCCGGCTGGGCAACGAGCTCGTAGCGGCGGGCGCTGAAGATCTCGAGGTCCTCTTGTCCGGCCTCGACGAGGCCGACCGTCGCTGCCCCGAACCCATCCCGACTCCCTCCCGGGAGCCGCCGCCCTCGCCGCCGGTCCAGAAGCCACCGGGGGCGAGCCCGATCGGTCGCGTTGGGCGGAATCGGGTAGGGCCACGACGCGTCGCGCCTAGACGGTGATCCATGACACGAAAATGGCAGCGGCGGCAGGGACCGCCTCGGCGCAGCCGAGTACTGCCCCGCATTGCCCCACTTGACGACGCCGGGTCACGGCGTCCCCTCGCCTCCTGATGGTCCGCCGATCTCGCGCCCGAGTTCCGGCCCGTCCTCACACGGCTGGTGGAAGTCGCGGTGTCCCCCGAACCACCCGTACGCCCGGATGATCCTGGAGTGCGTGAGCTTCTCGCCGCCGTACTCCGTATGGGCTCAGGGCACGGCGAACGATCGATGACGCGGACCACGGGGTAGGCGAGGCGCATCTGCGGCGGATCCCACAGCAGCGCCTTCACCTCGGCTTCCGCGGACCAGTCGGCGTACGCGTCCGCTGCTTCCGTCGCAAGGGGTGCAGGAGCTTCGAGCGCCGAGCGCACGAAGGGCGCGCCACATCCCCAAGCGACCAGCACCACGAGGAGTGCCGGGACGGCCAGTTTCATCGCTCGTTGGTGGCGCATGAGATCGAGGCGAAGTTCGGGTCCTTTGGAGCGATGGAGGACCAGCGCGGACTGGGACGCTGTCGATGCCGACTGCCGCCGCGAAACGACCGCATCGCCCAGTCCTTCAGACGGACGACGACCTTGACCTGTTGGCCGTGACGCCGGTGTCTCCGGCTCCCGGCTGTCCGTCAGCGCTAGGCCTCCTCGCGTCGGGGTCGGTACGCGATCACCTCGACGCGCTCGAGCGTGATGAGCCCGTCGCTCACCATCCCGTCCAGCTCCGATAGGACGCCGCGCAGTCGGTCCTCCTGATCCACGACCTCGATCAGCACCGGGAGGTCCTCCGACAGCCGCAGGATGCGGGTCGTGTGGAGATGCGCCTTCGCGCCGTAGCCCTCGATGCCGCGAAGCACCGTCGCGCCCGCGATCCCGCGCTCGCGCAGGAACTCCACGATCGCGCGGTAGAGGGGCTTGCCGTGCCACTGGTCGCTCTCGCCGATGTAGATGCGGACGAGGAGCCCGGTCCCTTCGATCTTCACAGCGCGTCCCCGAGTGTCAGTCCCGCGACCACGGCGACCATGCCCAGGAGTGTCGATCCGCCGAGGTTCGCGACCGCCGCGAGGTAGCTGCCGTCCTCCACGAGCCGCCACGTCTCGAGCGTGAGCGTGGAGAACGTCGTGTAGGCGCCGATGAAGCCGATGAGGACGGGAGCGCGGATCTCCGCTGGCAGGACGCCGCGCTCGACGGAGAGGGCGAACAGCAGGCCGAGCAGGAACGAGCCCGAGAGGTTGATGACGAGCGTCCCCCAGGGGAAGCCGGCTCCGGTCACTCGCAGCACCCAGCCGTCCACGACGTAACGCGCCACCGCGCCGAAGAAGCCGCCGAGGCCGACGAGAACGAGCGTCACACCGCGATTCTGCTATCTCTGGCGTCGACGCCCAGTCGGCCGTCCTCGTTCAGGCCGCTGTCAGTTCTAACCATGTTGCCCCGATCCTTCCGTAGGAGGCATGCGGGGATCCACTCCCTTATTTCCGCGCCGGAGCGGCGACGCGCGTGAGGAGCTGCTGGATGGACAGGCCGTCGAGCCCTGCGACGACCGGGTCCTGGGGGCGGATCGGGTGGACGCTTCCTTGCCCATCAACCTCGAACCGCCCCTGGACCGGGAACTGGTAGACGCGGATCCGGGGGTTCCAGTCGAGGGCGAGGGCGACACGCTCGCCGACGCGGAAGATGGGGTTGTCCTCGGGGTCGAGCCAGAACGGCGGCCTCGGCGTCTCACCCACGTGCACATGCGTATCGCGCTGGACACCGCCGGACTGCTCGACGACGACCGTCGCACACCTCTCGATGCTCCCCTTCGCGACGTCCGTCACCCATATCCTGCTCTGCATCTGTGGTACCGCGAAGTCCTCGCCGCGTTCCCCGCCGGGCTTGACGGCGATGACCTCACCGACGACGAACGCGTCCGCCTCCTGGACGAGCTCGCGGAAGGATGGGTAGAGGCTCCACACAAAGCTGACCGTGACGTTCGGGTCCGGTCGGGCGCTGATGGACGGCATGGGGATGGACGGCGGGGCGGGCGGGCACGGCGAAGGTGACGTGGCACCGCGCGGCGCCGGCGTCCGTTCGAGTGACGCCGCAGGCGATGATGCCGTGGTTGCGCGAGAGGGCGACGGCGTCGAGGCCTCGCCCTGTTCGGGTGCGGTCGTGATCGGAGCGGGTCGGATCGTGGACGCCGAGACGTCGCGGGGGCTGCGCGGAGCAACACAGGACGTGACGGCAAGGACCGCGGCGAGAGACGTGAACAGGATGGTGCGGACCGCACGCTGCCGCCCCGAGATCACAACGTCTTCGTAAGACGGCGCGATCATAACGCGTCGCCCACTCGGTCCCAAGGGGAGCCGTCAGGCTGCGGAGAGTGCGTGGAGAACGAACGGCGGCAGCACGATCGGAGGCTTCGGAGTGGGCGGTTCTAACCCCCCTCGCGCGTTCACGTCCGATCGGTCGCGACTTGCTCGAGAGGTCCTCGAACGAAGCCCGATGCAGTTCGTCCCACGCGATAGCGATAGCGGGCGCCTGGCAATGCAGCGCCCGAGAGGTAGCGCCTGAGCGGCTCGCACTCGTACCACTGGACGCCTGCGAGGCGAGCCAACGCCTCTTCGACGGGGACCCAACAGGCGGAGAGGATCAAGCCATCTGGGTCTGCCGGTCGAAGTTCTCCCGCGGCTCCGACTTCGAACGTCACAGCGACCCATCGCTGCGCTCCCGCGCCGTCGTCCTCCGCGGTCACCTCGACCTCGAATGCCTTCGACGGCTCGGCGATCAGCGACAACCCGGTTTCCTCCGCCAGCTCTCGTCCGAGCGCCGCGACGAGAGTTTCACCGCCTTCCACTTTTCCGGCGGGTAGCGTCCACACGGGTTCCGGGTCAAGCGGACTCTGGGCTTCGACGAGAAGCAGCTCGCCGTCACGTCGTACGACCGCGGCAACGATGTCGATCGGCATCGGCGGCACCTCGATTCCCTCGACCGAAGTCTCAGCCTGAAACGCGGCCGGCTGGGCAATGGACTCTAACGCCGTCGGGACGGCAGCCGAGACTACGATGAGGCGGCGTTGTCGCGGTTCGAACGCTCTCGCCCCGACCAGTCCCACCTCTCGCCCAGATCACTCACACCGACCTCGCGCGACACCTGCTTCGGCTGACTCTGACGGACTGGACCCGCAGGCACTGCGGCTGCCGACGGGACGCAGCGCAAGAGCGTGCGCTACAGCAACCCGCGCTACCTGGCGCCGTCATCATTCGCCGACGGTTTGACTTCACGATTCTTCGTGTGCTACCGTCCCGCCCGCCTACGAGGCGGCGTCGACGAACACCGGCGAGGCTCCATCTGGGCAGGAAGAGCGGGGCGGAGCATCTATCGCTAGATCGCGATCAGGACGGCATCCGTTGAACGGATCTGCCAGCGCCATCTAACGATCTCCACTCACCCTTCCTGAACACCAGATGGAGAGACTTCGTGCGTTCATTCTTATCCCCATTTACGGTTTCCGGGCGGCTCCTCGTCGTAGGGAGTGTGCTGGCCATGGCCGTGGCGGCTCCGGTCGCCGCGCAGACACCGGCAACGAGCTTCAGTGGACAAGCGACGGGCGTGATCGCCCTCGTCAACGACCCAGTTACCGGCGATCCTCTCGTGAATGAGACGCTTGTCAAAGCCGGCCCACTGCCCGCGGAGGGCGGTTCCGACAGCGACAGGCTGCTCGACGCGTCGATCGACGACCTCCTCACGGCGGAAGTGATTTCGGCGGAGACCGAAGGCGCCGGAAACAGGGCGGAGTCAAGCGCCGAGATCGCGGGGCTCGACCTGTCGGTGGAGGGACTCGTCGACGTCAGTTCCACCACGCTCAGTAGCAACGCGGTCGCCCGGTGCGACGCCGATGGTGCCGCAGTCGACGGCGACTCCGTCGTCGAGGATCTCGTGATCAACGAGACCGAGATCACGGTCACCGGTGAGCCCAACCAGAGGGTGACGCTCGCCGACGAGATCACGGTCATCATCAACGAGCAGGACAGTGAGGTGGCCACTGACGGCTCGGCCGGCGAGATCACTGTCAACGCACTCCACGTCATCGTTGGTAATCCCACGAACGAAGGCACGCTGGTCGACGTCATCCTGGCGCAGTCCTATGCCGATGTGACCTGCATGCCGGACAGCTCCACGGATGGGCCGATCGAAGCTCTGCAGGCTTCTACGGGCGCTCCCGCGAATCCCATTCCTGCCGCGCTGGTGCTGCTCGGCGGAGTGGCCGTCAGCATGTACCTGATCCGTCCACTCCTCCGCCGCTGACCCCACGTCAACCCCCGCGCTGAAGATCTTCGGCCGCTCCTTGATGGGGTGGCCGAAGATCCATTCTGTTGGCTGGTGGGTCGGGATGGAGTCGGAAGCGCGCGATCCGGGGTGAGCACCATCGGGCGACAGGCGTCGACTCGGCAACGTGACCGCTGCAACCGCGGGCGACTGCGAGCCGACCCTTCGCGGGGCACGTGGCAGGGGGAGCCGCGGCGGGCTCGAGCAGTACAGGCTTCCCGACGAACGCCCGGTCTGCGCTACGTCCTCGCTCGGCTATCGCTCGCGATCGCCCTGCCGGTCGTCATGGTGGCGGCCGTCGCAGCACTCACCGCCTCCGGCGAAGCGGCTGACGCGGAGCGTGGGTCGGTACGTGCGCCTGCCGTGGCGACCCGCGTCGTCGTGCCTGCCTTCGGCATCGACCTGCCGGTCGTGGCCAGCGACCTCGAGGTTCCGGGGAATCCCCCCCGGTACCCGCTATGCGATGTCGCACAGTACCTGACGTCGTTCGGGCAACCGGGAGACGGCCGAACGACGTACCTGTATGCGCACGCGCGGGAGGGGATGTTCCTTCCGCTACTCCGAGAATCGTTGCGCAACGACGGGGCGGCGATGATCGGGGCCCTCGTCGAGGTGCACACGGACGGCCCGGGTTCCTACGTCTATCAGATCTTCCGTGTGAAGCGCCACGCGATCGATTTCTCGTTGGCTAAGGACGTGCCGCCGGGCGAGGAACGCCTGGTGCTGCAAACGAGCGAAGGCCCGGCTGGGACCGTTCCCAAGCTGCAGGTCGCGGCGCGCCTCGTCGAGCGTCGCGCTTCGCCCGACGGCGTTGACACCCCGCCGCCGCGACCTCGCGTCTGTGCGCCAAGTTCCCGTCGTCCTCCCGCAAGCGGGTGAGGGGAGACCGTGCGCTGCGGATGGCCGCCCGTTCAGGGATGAGGCGACCTCGGAGAGTGCGTTCTCAACGAGGACAGGCAGCACGATCCGAGGCCTGGGTTCTCGCGGTGCGAACCTGCCGATCAAGCGGGCGGACGTCGGCGCGAGCCTCTCCAGCTTACGACAGCAACGACGACGAGGGCCACGACGACGATCAGAAGGACGAGCTGGACGTCAGGCACTTCCTGCACCTGCAGCTCGTTCAGTTCCGGCCCATCGACTCGGTGGGCGGCCATCGTCGTCGGTAGCTGTAAGACGCGCCCCTTGAGGGCCCGTCACTGGCGGCCCATCCCGTCCCCGTTTCTTGCGGCTGTCACGCCCCGCCCTCGCGCGTGCGTCACGGCTCCTGCGGCCGCTCCTCGATCACTTCCGCCGCGCGCGGCTCGAGTTCCGCGGTGAGCTGTTCCGCCTGCCCCTCGAGCTCGGCCGTGGCCTGTTCCGCCTGCCCCTCGAG
>JADDQH010000052.1:14248-19718 GCA_016781485.1 Chloroflexota bacterium
CCCTCGAGCTCGGCCGTGGCCTGTTCCGCCTGCCCCTCGAGCTCAAGCGACACATCGCCCCTCCTCCTGCCCCATACCTCCTTCGCCTTCCCGGACACTTTCCGGAGTCCGGCTCGGGCACGGTCGCGTCGTAACACCAGCAGCCCCGCAAGCGCCACGAAGGCCGCGAGCGCCACGAGCCGAGGGCGGCTACTGATCCGATCGAAGATGGACCGAGCTCGCGAGTGACGCGCCCGCTTGATCGATAAACCTTCCACGCGCTTGACCTCCGCCAACGGTCTCTTCATCAGCCCTGGCTCTGTTGGGACTGCTCGAGCATCTGCTGGACTTTGTCGACGGCCTGCTCGCCCACCGTATCGAGTCGATCCAGGATCTGCTCGCGTCGCGGGGCAAGAAGTCGTTGCTCTCGTGGCGTCGCCGGGATCGCCAGTCCGACGGCGGTGCCCGCGGCGACCGCCGCGACCTCCACGACCACGGGCTTCTCGCTGACCATCTGTCGGACTCCGGTCCGCGCTCGCTGACCCTGAGTCGTAGCGCGTTCCCTAGCCGTCGACGCTACGTCCGTTAACGTCGCCCTCGCTCCTGTCACTGCATCCTTCGCGCGGCCGGTCGCGCTCTGCGCCCGTTGCTGCCCGGCGGCCCTCAGTTGCCCGACCGCTCCTGTCACTGTCTCGGTCGTTCGGCCCGCTCGCTGCTGTGCGCCGGTCGTGAGTTGGCCGATCGTTTGCTGCGTCTTGGTCGCGACCCCCGTCACTGCCTGTGCCGCGCCTACCTGTGGCCGCTTTGCTCCCACTGCAGACGCGACGAGCCAACCTAGTCCCGCCCAGATCATCCCGGCCGGGATGGGGTTTTCGCGGACCGCCTGAAGGAGCGCCGCGGTCGCACCGCCCCCGGCGGGCGCATCGCCGCCGGCGGGCTGCGTGCCCGTCGCTTCGACCGTTACCTGTGTGTCGGGGCTGGCAGTCGCGGTGACATCGACTTCACCGTTGTCGCCTGTTGCACCGCCACCGTCTGCTTTCTTGGTCCTGGGCATCGCTGTTCTCCCGCCGTCCGTGCTGCTCCTGTCGTCGCTGTCCACGTCGTTCACTCAACCGGTTCAAGCGTGGCCGCTTCCGTCGCCGCCGTCGCCGTGCGCCTCCGCCGGCGCGGCGCGGGCATTCCTATCGCCGTTGCGAGCTCTTCCAACTCGGGTTCCGCCGCCGGGGCCCCGGTAAGATCCTCCGGCTGTTGACCGTTCGGCGGCCCGGGCTGCTGTCCCAGGCTCTGCTGCGGCTGCTGTCCCAGGCTCTTGACGACCCGGGCGCCGAGGAGCGCGAGGACGAAGCCGCCGGCGGCCACGAGACCAGATCGCTGTCGGGCGGTCTCCCGAGCCTTCGTGACGAGCGCCGCTGCGTCGGCCTGCCGCAGGTACCCCGAAAGCTGCTCCACCTTCTCACCGCCCGCCCCCGCGTAGTGGCTCAGCCGCGGCTGGCCCTCCTGTTGCAGGCTTTGGCTCCCCTGACGCATGACCGACCCGACCCTTTCGAGGGCTTGCGCCAACTTGTCCTTTTGGGCGCCGAGCTGGCTCGTCGACAGCTGCTGCACCTTCGAGGCGGTGCGAGGCAGGGGCGGCTGGGGAGATGCGGGCTCGACCGGGGCTTCTGACATCGTCACCGAGGCAACCGCTGGCATGTCGGGCGTCACGACCGGGGCAGGTGACATGGCGATCGGCGAGAACGCCGCGGGCGCCGACAACCGGGTCACGGGCGGTGAGACGCTCGCCTCGACCGGTGCGCCGGCCTCCGTTCCAGACACCGACGTGACGGCGGCGTTGACGTCAGTCGGAGACGCGTACTCGCGGTCAGGGAGTTGCTCCAGGATCGAGAGCGTGTTCGAGTCCGCCTGGTTGTGCGTAGCTCGCGCAACCAGATCCTGTCGGCGCGCGGGATAAGTCATCCCTGAAAGGGATCGCTGAAGCTGGATCGGGTTGAGTCGCGCCATTTCCAGAGCCTCCTGTCGGCTTCTGTTCGTACGTCCCGTTCTCGCCTAGCCCGAGGAACCGCCGTCGGTCTTCACGGTCGCGAACTAGGGCACCTCGACGAGATCCCCACCTTTTCTCCGGCGCCTCGCGTTGGTCTTGGTAACCGCGGCAGCCTCCCTCGCCAGCGTTGCGTTCTGCCTGCGTGGTACCGGCCGGTCATCTCCGCGCCGTTGCAGCGGTCCTCACGAGCGCCTGCGGCTGAGGGGATCCAGTGCCGCGAGCAGCTCGTCCGCCGGACGGCACTTCGCTCACTCCTCTACGACTGCGCAGGTGGATGCGCTCAGTCCCGGATCGCCCGCAGGTCACGGTGAAACGCGAGCGCGGCTTCGGAGTCGGGCGCCGTCACTGCGAGCCGCATCTCGAGCACGCCGTCGTCCATCAACCTTCTCCTCTCCGCGACGGAGCAGAGCTGCCGCGAGTGCGCGGACGGCCGCGCGCCGTGGGGCGAGCCTTGGCGATGCTGCGGCCGATCTCGTCCACCACGGTCTCCGTCGCCCTTTCTTCTGACCTCGTCGCCTCTAGCGCGCGGGGGATCCGAGTTCGCCACCTGGCACGATCGGGAGCCCGACCGAGAAGCGGCGCAGCTGAGGGCCGAGTTACAGTGGAGTAGGCGGCCGCGAAGCGCGTTGGGTAGCGTCAGGAGGTCCCCGATCCGAATCAGCGTCGGCTCTTATTCCCCAGCCACGAACCGTCCCGGAGACGGACTTCCTTTGGCTGTCGGCTGCGTCCTCCACCCTTGACCACCGCGGTCACGCCAGTCAGCGCTTCGATGCATCGCCACGGCAAGGGGTCACAGGCGGCCGCGTCTCGTCGCCCACGTCGATACGTCTCGGCGAGCACCGCAGGCGTATCTTGCGCTCCTTCTCCATCCACCCTCTCCGCGCTGCGCACCGCCGGTGTCGGGCGAGACGCTGCGCCGATGAAGCCGCGGTCCCTGCGAGGCCTCCGGGGTCGACTTGGCCGAGAGCGATCCAGATCGTATCCGCGCGATCGGGAGCGGCCCGCGGAGCCGAGCGGGGGCGAAGATGCCTAGACGGACGGCCGCTCCTTCCGTCGACGACATCCGCTGCCCGGGCTGCCGGTCGATCGCGTGGCGACGTGCCGGCGAGCGCGTGGTGGAGGACGACTCGGCTGGTGCCGAACGCCACAGCGTACGGCACATGCTCGTAAGCGAGCATGGTCCGTGGGACTGGACCTGCGCGCGGTGCGGCTACGCGGTCAAGGCCGGTAGCCGCCTCGAACATCAGATCTCCAACGTTCAGGCCCGCGGCCCGCTTCGTGCGGGCGGCGTCCTCACAGGTCTCGGAGACGTGCTCGAACGCTGGCGTACGGCCGGCCGCGGGGCACAGTCGGTAGCTACGACGGCTGTCGTCGTCGCGGTCGTCGCGATCGCCGCCGCTTGGTTCATCGTGCGTCAGGCATCGAGCGACGTGCCTCGCATCGCCGCAACCCCTCGTCCGACCGCAGTCGCGACGGCGCCACGCCCATTGACCGGCCTCTCCGCCATTGCTCGCGCCACGGACGCTGGCCCGCTCGTCGGGAGAAGCGTCGAGCTGGACCCCGTGCTCGTGGAAAGCGTTACCGGGGACGTCACCTTCTGGGTCGGCTCTTCTCGCGCCGAGCGCACCTTCGTGATCCTCGACGAAACGGCCCAGAGCGAGCTCAGCGTCAAGGTGCGAGAGGGCCAGCTTGTACGAATCGTTGGGACCGTGGAACGGACGCCGGTCGAAGGGAGCGATCTGACAGCTGCCGATGAGCAGTCACTTGACGAGGAAGTGCTCTACGTCCGTGCTCGGCGGGTGGAAGTCGTAGAGGAGTAAGCGGCGAGGGGCCGCCGAGGGGCTGCTCACGGCGCTGGATCCCCTGAAGCATGGGCACGCGTGACGCGACGGCTGCAACGGCCGTGAGATGGCAGCCCCGTACCACGCAGGCACAACGCAACGCTGCCGCGCGAGCCTGCCGTGATGAGCAAGTTCAAGAGCAAGGCACGGAGGCGAATGACATGACGAGCCAGACCGACGGCGGCACACAGGGCATCGACCTCGACTGGGATGTCTACGACAGCGCCGGCGACAAGATCGGGAAGGTCGACGAGGTCGGCCCGAACTACGTTGCCGTCGCGAAGGGGTTGATCCTGCCAAAGACGATCTACGTCCCGACCTCAGCCATTAGCGGCACCGAGCAGGGACGCGTGTACGTGAACGTGACGAAGGACCAGATCGAGAACATGGGCTGGGACGAGCCGGACACGGCGACGGGGAGCTTCGGACAGACCGCGGGCGGCGACTCGGACTACGCCCAGGCGACGCAGTACGCCGAGACGGGTCAGTACGCGGAGACGGATCGGTACGCGGAGACGGCTCCCCCGGCGACAGGAACGGACAGCGCACGCGTCCAACGCGTCGAAGAGGATCTCCAGGCCCAGAAGACGACCGCGGAGACCGGCGAGGTCCGGGTGCGCAAGGACGTGACGGAGGAAGAGCGGACGCTCGAAGTGCCCGTCGCGCGAGAGGAGGTCCAGGTCCGGAGTAGGACGGTCGACCGACCGGCCACGGAGACCGACAGCACCCTGCAGGAGGGCGGTGAGATCCGGGTACCGGTGCGCCAGGAGCAGGTCCAGGTGACCAAGGAACCGCGCGTCGTCGAGGAACTCGAGATCGAGAAGGTCGCGCGCGAGGACACCGAGCGCGTCTCCGATACCGTCCGCAGGGAGCAGATCAACGTCGAGGACGAGGGCCAGGTCCGGCGCGTCGACTAGGAACGTCGACAGCTCACGCGTTTCTCCGGGCGGCCCCGGCGCCGCAGCGTCCCGCGCGCGCCCGGGCCCGTCCTCCACGCCTGTCAGGGAGGTTCGGACATGGACATGCTCCAGGGGCTGCTGGGCGGCCAGCAGCGACAGGAATTCGACGACTTCACGACGCGCTACGAGCAAGGCGCCCCCTGGGACGGCATCTCCGACCAGGAGGCGTACGGCCGGTACCAGCAGGTAGCCGGGCGCATCCCGCCCGACGTCTACCAGCAGTCGGCCGCGGACGCGTTCGGCCGGCTCTCGCCGCAGCAGCGGATGCAGCTGGGACAGCACATCAGGCAGCGCGCTCCCCAGTACGGTGTGCCCATCCAGGACTTCGACCAGGACGGGCGCGACGACCGCTACCAGGACCCGCAGTATCTGGCGCAGGTCACGTCGAGGATCGACCAGCAGCAGCCGGGGCTGCTCGGCCAGATGCTCGGCGGGGGCGGTGGTGGCGGCATGGGCGGGGGGATGCTGGAGAACCCGATCGCGAAGGCCGCTCTGGGCGGCATCGCCGCGTTGGCCGTCAAGCGGATGATGGGCTAGCCGGCCGAGTTCGAAGCGAGGGAGAAGGAGAGGACAGCATGGACCGAGACGCAGCGATGGCCGACCGACGACCCGTAGGCGGAGTCACGGGGACGACGACGTCCGGAGATGCC
>JADDQH010000120.1 GCA_016781485.1 Chloroflexota bacterium
GCGACCTGCTCGCGCTGGCCAGGGGCGAAGGCGCGACCTGGGCCGCGCTCCCACCGCCGATCGCGACACCGCGCGTCTCCGATCGCCCGGAGGCGCGCGTCCGGTGGTTCTTCCAGACCGGCATCCCGATCGACTCCGTCGTCGACGCCTTTCCCGGCGATCTCGCGTCATCAGCCGCTGGTGCATACGTCACCTCCCCGATGACGCTCTCGGAAGTCCGCGAGGCGCTGCGGGTCGTTCCTGCTTACTCCGGGCACGATCTTGGACGCCCGAAGACGCTTTACCCGGTGCTCGACGGGTGATGCAGGGGAGCGACGTCCGGCGGCAGCTCGGAGGCGGCCGCCCTCCGCTCAGCGGCCGACCGCGACTCCTCGAGCGGTACCGATCGTTCCTGCCGATCTCCGACTCGACGCCGCGACTCTCGCTCGGCGAAGGTTTCACCCCGCTCGTCCACGCGAGGGCGCTGGGGCGAGCGATCGGCTGTCCGCTCCTGTTCCTGAAGGTCGAGGGCATGAATCCCACCGGCTCGTTCAAGGACAGGGGGATGGTCCTGGCTGTGGCCAGGGCGATGGAGGCTGGTGACGGGGCCCTCATCTGTGCTTCCACGGGCAACACCGCAGCCTCGGCCGCGGCGTACGGGGCGAGCGCCGGGATGGAGGTCGTGGTCGTCCTTCCGGCCGGACAGATCGCGGCCGGGAAGCTGCTCCAGGCGCAGGCCGCCGGCGCGCGGGTGGTCGCGGTGGAGGGGAACTTCGACGACGCGCTGCGTGTCGTGCGCGAGATCACCGGCGGCTCGGAGGAGCGCGCCGGAGTCCGGCTCGTCAACTCGGTCAACCCCGATCGGCTTGCCGGCCAGAAGACGGGCGCCTTCGAGATCTGCGACGACCTGGGCAGGGCGCCGGATTACCTCGCGATCCCGGTCGGCAACGCCGCGAACATCAGCGCGTACTGGGCCGGATTCCGCGACTACCGGCGCGAGCGGTTCGTGGACTCCCTGCCGCGGATGCTGGGCTTCCAGGCAGCCGGTGCTGCCCCGATCGTGATCGGTCGGCGAGTCGATCGGCCCGAGACGATCGCGACGGCCATCCGGATCGGCGATCCCGCGAGCTGGGACCGTGCGGTGCGGGCACGGGACGACTCGGATGGCCGCATCGACGCCGTGAGCGACGAGGAGATCCTGGATGCGTATCGGGACCTCGCGCGCCACGAAGGCATCTTCTGCGAGCCGGCGAGTGCGGCGTCGGTGGCCGGCGTCCGGAAGCTGGCTGCGGAAGGAGCGATCGACCGTGGTGGCACGATCGTATGCGTGTTGACCGGACACGGCATGAAGGACCCGGACACTGCGCGACGGAACGCGCTGCAGCCGATCGCGGCCCCGGCGACCCGCGACGGCGTCCGCGCGGCCCTCGGCTGGTGAGCGAGGAGTCGCCGCCGACGGGCGACGAAGCGACCGCGACGCCCGAGGAAGCGACGCAGCGGCGTGTCGTCGGGTCATCGCTCGTGGCGACCCGGGTCGTGGTCGACGTTCCGGCGACGTCCGCGAACCTCGGCGCCGGCTTCGACGCGCTCGCGCTGGCCCTCGAACTCAAGGACCGGATCGAGGTCGAGGCGCTCGACGGGCGGCGCGTCGAGATCTCGATCGAAGGCGAGGGCGCGGATTCCCTCCCGAGCGGGCCCGAGAACCGGTTCGTCGTGGCGCTCGAGACCGGGCTGCGTTGGGCACTCGGCGAGGTCCCGGGCGACATCGGCTGGCGGATCCGGATGCGGAACGATGTGCCGCTCGGGCGGGGGCTCGGCTCTTCCGCCGCCGCGACCGTCGGGGGGCTCGTCGCTGCTGATGCACTGGCGGGGGGCCAGCTCGGAGAACCACGGATCCTGCGTCTCGCGACCGAGCTGGAGGGGCATCCGGACAACGCCGCCGCTGCGGTGCTGGGCGGATTCGTCGTCGTCGCAGTCGTCGACCGGCATCCGCAGGTGCTGCGGTTCGACCCGCCCCGTGGCCTCCGCGCGGTGCTGTTCGTGCCGGAACTCCAGCTTGCGACCCGGCAGATGCGCGCCGTGCTGCCCGACCAGGTACCCCATCGCGATGCTGTGTTCAACGTCGGTCGCGCGGCGCTCACCGTCGCCGCGTTCGCAGCCGGCAGGGGCGATCTGCTCGCATCCGCCATCGCGGACCGGCTCCACGAGCCCTACCGCGCGCATGTCTACCCGGCACTGCCCCGGCTCGTCGACGCGGCGCGCGAGGCCGGCGCCCTCGGAGCGTGCCTGTCCGGCGCGGGGTCGTCCGTCGTCGCGTTCGTCGATGCGCGCAGGGTCGGCGGCGCCGTGGAGGAGGCGCTTCTCCGTGTCGGAGCGGAGCTCGGGCTCGCGGGGACGGTGCGGACCCTCGCGCTGCGGTCCGCAGGGGCAGTCGTGGTCGAGGAAGCATGAGCCGCGTCCCGGCGGCGTGACCTGGGGTCTCCAGTGACAGCCGGACTAGAATCCCCTCCCCATGTCCGGCCTCGTCGTCCAGAAGTACGGCGGCTCCTCGCTCGCCGACGCGGGCCGGATCCGGCACGCCGCACGTCGGATCGCGCTCGAGAGCGAGAGCGGCTCAGCCCTGGTCGTGGTCGTCAGCGCGATGGGCGACACGACGGACGACCTGCTCGCACTGGCCGCGCGGATCACCGACGAGCCCGACCCACGCGAGCTCGATCTCCTGCTCGCGACCGGCGAGCACATGAGCGGCACGCTCGTCGCCATGGCACTGCACTCGCTCGGCGTGCCGGCGATCAGCCTGACCGGGGCGCAGGCGGGGATCCGGACGGACGCCACGCATGGCAGGGCTCGCATCGCGAACGTCGATCCGGGACGGGTGCGGCGCGAGCTCGAGGCGGGACGCGTCGTGATCGTGGCGGGCTTCCAGGGCGCCACCGACGAGAACCATGCGACGGGCGAGGTCACGACGCTCGGGCGCGGGGGATCCGACACCACAGCCGTGGCTCTGGCCGCACAGCTCGCCGCCGACCGATGCGAGATCTTCACGGACGTCGAAGGCATCTACACGGCGGACCCGAGGATCGTCCCCGAAGCGCGATTGCTGCCCCTGATCGGCTACGAGGAGATGCTCGAGCTCGCCCACCAGGGGGCGCAGGTGATGCAGACCCGCGCCGTCGAGCTCGGCTGGGTCAACGGCGTCGAGGTCGCGGTGCGATCGACGTTTTCGGACCATCCAGGGACGCGCATCAAGGAGGACCCGGAGGTGGAGCAGCGGAACAAGGTGCGGGGCCTCGCGACGGACCGCCACGTGGCCAAGGTGACGCTCGTGGAGGTCCCCGATCGGCCCGGCGTCGCCTGGCGGGTGTTCGAGCCGCTCGCGGACGGTGGCATCAACGTGGACATGATCGTCCAGAACATCGGCCACTCGGGGTCGACGGACCTCTCGTTCACGGTCGCGGCGAGCGACCTGGCCCGCACCCGGAGGCTCCTCGAACCGGTCTGCGGCGAGCTGGGCGCGCGTGAGGTGACGACCGACGAGACCGTGGCCAAGGTCTCGATCGTCGGCGCGGGGATCCAGAACGCCCCGGGCTACGCGGCGCGGATGTTCCGGAGCCTCTCCGACGCGGGGATCAACATCGAGATGATCTCGACCTCGGAGATCAGGATCACCTGCATCATCGACGAGTCGCGCATCGAAGCGGCCGCGCGCGCGCTCCATGCCGCGTTCGCGCTGGAGCAGCCGGAGCCAGCCGAGGCCACGGGGGCCGGGACGCCGTCGGACGGACGCGGATTCGCCGACCCGATCCCGCTGGCGTGACGCGAGGCGTGACCTCCGCCACCGCGTTCGTCAGCCGTCTGGAGCGCTTCGACCGGGTCGACTCCACGCAGCGCATCGTCCGAGAGTGGCTCGACGCGGAGGATGTCCCGGAGGTCGCGGTCGCCGTGGCGGACGTCCAGACCGAGGGCCGCGGGCGCCAGGGCCGGGGGTGGTCCGCGCAACCCGGGACGGCACTTCTCGTTTCGTCCGGCTTCCGCCCGCGTGCCCTCCCGCTCCGGCGTGGCTGGCGGCTGCCGGCCGTCGTCGCGCTCGCGATGCTCGACGCGGCAGAGGACGCGGCGGGGCTGAGGGATGGGACGCTGTGGCTGAAATGGCCGAACGACATCGTGGCCGACGGCGTCGATGGGCGGTTGCGGAAGGTGGCAGGCGTGCTGGGGGAGGCGGTCGCCCGTGACGACTCGGTCGGCTCCGCGGTCGTGGGCGTGGGGATCAACGCGGAATGGCCGGCGTCTCGATTCCCTCCCGACCTGGCGCCGATGATGACCAGCCTGAGCGAGTTGTCGGGCGGCCGGCCGGTCGATCGGGACGCGCTGCTGGAGGGGTTCCTGCTCCGTCTCGAGGCGCGCTACGAGGCGCTCGGGTCCGGCCGATTCGACTCGGGGGGATGGTCGGCGCGGCAGCGGACGACGGGCCGGCGTGTCGAGGTGTCCACGGGTTCCGAGGTGCTGGATGGCCGCGCCGTCGGCGTCGATCCGGAGACCGGCGGGCTGCTGTTGGAGGGGGCCGGCGGTGTCCGAGTCGTCGACAGCGGCGACGTCATCCGGTGTCGTCTGCTGGAGCTGCCGCAGACGCGTAACGGATAGACTGCCCCGGTGTTGAGAAGGGTACGTGCGCCCGAGGGAGGGCGTGCCGTCGGGTTCGACCCCGATGACGCGACGGTCACCGCGGCGCGCCGGGACCCGCGTGCATTCGAGCCGCTCTATCGGAAGTACGTGGGACAGGTGTACAGCTTCGCCGTCTACGAGCTGAGGGATCATCACGCCGCAGAGGACGCGACCGAGCAGGTCTTCCTCCAGGCGCTCGCCGGGCTGAGCCGGTTCGAAGAGCGAGCCACCGGGGACGACGAGAGCACCTTCCGCGTCTGGTTGTTCCAGGTCGCCCGCAACGTCCTCAGCAACGAACGGCGGCGGGCGCGGCGGCATCCCCAGGCGTCGATCGACCTGGCCGCCGGTGTGGCGTCCGGGGAGGACGTGGAGGCAGCTGTCGCAGACCGGGAAGAGGCCGATCGCGTGTGGCGCGCGATCGCGCGGCTGCCGGCCCAACGGCGCCGCGTGCTCGTGCTGCGGTTCGTGGAGGAGATGACGGCGCGCGAGATCGGGCGGGTGCTCGGGCGTTCCGAGGGAGCCGTGCGGGTCCTGATCCACCGCGCCCTCCGGTCGGTCGCCGAGGAGCTCGCACGCGTCGAACGCGAGGACGGGACGGTCGACGAGCCGGTCCGCGGCGTCCAGGCGTGACGACACAGGACGGATCCGACGAGGCGCTGCAGATCGACGTCTACCTCGAGGCGCTCCTCGCCTCCCATTCGCGGCGCCCCCATCCGCTCCCGGCGCCCGACGTGCTCCCCGCGGAGCCGGCTCTCGTCGCCGCCGCTGACGTCCTCGAGCGACGACTCGTTCGCTTCCATCCGTCGTTCCGGTTCGAAGAGGTCCTCGCGGCACGGCTGCGCGGTGATGCGACGGCGCAGCCGGGTGATCGCGGGCCCGATCCGGAAGTGCGGCGAAACGAACGACTACCGGTGATCCCGTTCCCCGGCATGCCGGACCGGATCTCCGGGGAGGACGCCGTCGTCTCGGTCCATCCGAGGGCACGGCTGCTCGTCAGCGGCGCGATCGCTTCCGGAGTCTCTCTCGCCGGTGCCGTCTTCGCCTGGCGCCGGACGCGCGCCGCGCC